>JBBIJC010000022.1:0-27390 GCA_037446165.1 Hydrogenophilales bacterium
GTTCAGTACAAACTTTCTTAACCCAAAGGGGCAATGTTGCTAGACAATACTTGCGCCACCCGCTGGCTAATCAACAGTTTGTTAATAATAGCGTTCGCCGATTTATGACACTTTTGAGGAGAAAACCATGCAGACCACTGACATCACCGAAGACATGATCTTTCAATGTTTCGCCGCTGCGCAACAGATGGACGATTGCGCTAAGACCGCCGCGTCTTTTATCGACGTCGAGGAATATGAAAACCAGATCATGTATCCGGAATTTTCCCGCTGGGCCGAAAAGGCGGGTTATCCGGAACTGGCCCGTCTTTTCCGCCGCGTTGCCGGCGAGGAAAAGCTGCATGCCGTATGGATGCGCAATTTGCATGAGCAACTCGGCGAACCCCAGCGTGGCGAGGATACCCAGCGCGCCATCGACGCACTCAAGACAATCCAGGCCAACTGTGACGACCTGATCGCGCAGAACCCAGACGGTGTGGTGGAAAAAGCTCTGCATGTCGCCATCCGGGTCGAAGAACGCGAAGCGCTTTCCATCTACCCGAAATTCCGTGACCGCGCCACTGCCGAAGGAAACCACGCAGAAGCCGAGGTTTATCAGCGTGTCGTCGACTCCGAAGCACAGCACGCCGCCTGGTTCAGGGCTGCCTTGGCCCAATTCCCGCAGGATTACCAAGCCGCTGTTGCGTGAGTTTTGCAGTTGGCGCCGCCAAGGGGCGCACTGGCTGGCGGCGGGCCCTCAATCCGGCCGTTTATCTGGTTTCGATCCTGCCGGGCGTGGGTGTCTGGCAGTTGTCAGGGACAACAGGTGGCGCCAGTCAAGCCGTGTGGCTGGCAACGCTTGCGGTCGTGTTTCTTCAACACTCTATCAATGTACTGAACGATGTCAGTGATTGGCGCCTCGGAGCCGACCTTGAAAAATGGGACTCTTGGGTTCGTGCGCACCAAGGCAATCTCAATCTCACGCGACTTCATGGCTGGCTCAGCTTTCTCTGTGGCGCCGCTGTAGGGCTCATCGTGCTGTTGCAGTCCGGGCGGGTCTGGATCCTCGCCATTGCCTTGCCTATGGTGGGCCTGGGCTATTTGTACAATTCAGGCCGGCGCCCGCTGTCTTACACCCGTATGGGCGAATGGGTAACTGGTCTGTGCTACGGCCCCGGCGTAGTTGGTTGCCTCTGGTTGCTCACGGATTCGCCGGTCAACCTTGTTAGTGTCCTGGCCATGATTGCCTTTGCCGCCCTTTCCGTCGCATTGCTTTTTTCCCATCAGCCGCCACAAATCGAGACTGACCGACTGGCCGGAAAGCATTCTTTCGCTGTCCGCTTTGGAGCTGATAAAACTTATTTCGCCTCGCGCTTATTGCTAGTGGTTTTTTTTCTGTCCTATGGCCTGGGGTTGGTGCCACGGGCAGATTGGTTTTCGCTCACGGTCTACGCCGCAACATCGATTATGGCCACTCTATTCATTTGGCGTAGACAACCCAACCCAAAACGCATCCTAATCTTAGCTACGGGAGTCCTTGCCATGTCCCTGATCATCGGGTCGGCGTTGTTATTCCCCGGGTTCAGTTAGCGGCAGCAGACCGAGCAAAAGCGCACGCCTGGAAAGTGGACGATGCATGGCACTGCCCAATTCGGAATCTATCGGGTCTGTCACTTTACGATACAAATTCAGCAAAATTTCCATGGCGACACGGCGTGCAGTATCTTGATCATCGAAATCGATGACGGTCGTGAACAGTGGCATTCCTAGGTGAGGTGGAAGGCCCTCAGGTTTATTAAGCATGAACTCGTAATCACCAGCAGGAAAGGCAACACTGAGTTTTTTTCCCGACTCCAAGCCGGACCAGTCGTCCTTCTCGCCAGGCAATACGATAAGGTTCATGAACCACGGAGTGAAGAGAATCCCGCATTGGCGGCCGTCAAGTATTTGAAAGCCGACGGCTTCGATTTCAAGCCGTGGGTTGTACATTGGCAGGGAGACCATGCGCGGCGCGACAACGTCGCGATAGGCGGCAGCCAGTAGGTCCACCTCAGGAGGCATAACGGCTACCGGTCGGTGAGCGGCAGAAACTTGTCCTGCCCAGCATCGCACTGAGGACATCTCCAGTGGGTAGGCAATCCCGTGAAGGGCGTTCCCGGCGGGATCTGCTCAACCTCGTCGCCAAGCGCCGGATCGTAGACATACCAGCAGATGCGGCATTCCAGGCGGGTGTCCGCGCCGATTCGATCAGAGGCGTCAAACGGGTTCATCCGAGTTCGGTCCAATAGGGTTCGAGCAGCTCGCGAAAACGCTTGCGCGTGTCGTCCAGGTCTTCCTGAGCGGCGCAGGCCACGGCTGGAATATCGGTGGTCTCCAGGGTATTCAGGATCAGCGTACCCATGGAGTTGGTGTAGCGTACCCACCAGATACCGGGATAGGCCGTACTGGTGATCTTGCAGTCGCCGTAGCCTCGGGACAAGGTCTCGACCGGCCCCGTGCCCAAGATCTCGCCGAGAAAGCGGGTGTCGCCTTCCGACAACGGCAGGAGCGTGAGGTTGATCACATGCGCCAGCTTCCCCGCCTTCCAGCTGGCGACATGCTCCTGCAGTTCGCTGAGCAGCGGCAGGGCGTTCATGACTCCGTCCGGCGCGCTATTTCTAGGCAGATCTGCGGCCTTTTCCGCGTCCGGCGGGCGCCGCGCCAGAACCGGCACGTCGCACACTTCGATGAGGTCGCGCGTGATGTGGCCATTCAGGTCAAGATAGAAAGTGCGCCAGATGCCGGCCAGCACGGACTCCTGCATACGTACCCGCAGATCTCCAGCGTCGAATTTCAGGCTGACCTCACCCTCGCCCAGAATCTGATTGACCAGTTCGCGGTTGTCGGCATCCAGGTCGGAGACATCTGCAATCAAGGGATCGCCACCGACTCGATACTGAGTCAGTGCATTGCTTAGCCATTCGCTGACTGCCTTGGCACCATTCAGGTGAGACACCTGTTCCGGATCGGGGATCTCTGGCGCCCGATAGCTGTTCATCTCCTTAGGCATGGCGATGAATTCGAGCTTGGCACTATCCTCTTCCAGGGGCTGGCTGCCGCGCCCGATAAAGGCAATCGGGAAAGTACTCTCTGGCATCATCTGATTACCCCTACTCAGGCACTGACCACCGGGACCTTGAAACCGGGCCTGGGCTTGACTTCCGCAGTTATGAATTGGCCGATGTCGTGTAAATATTCAGCCCAGTTCAGGATACCAGGTATGGCGCCGACATAGCCTCCGTCACGCGAAAAGACCAAGGCCGGCCAGGCAGAGAAACCATAGTGCTGCTGCAATGCTTTTTCGGCATCTGGGGAGACCACACCGGGGATGAGTCTACCTTCGAATGCCCTGACCAGTTCCGGCAACACCACTGCAACATCCGTCGTTTCCCGAAAGCGCGCCGGATCCCCGGCAAAGAAGAGCACCGTTAAACCAGGCTGGTTGACAAAGGCTTCGTGGCTGGCAAGCGTGACTTCCGGATAACCATAGTCATTGAACAGGCGCTGAATCAATGGGTGGCTCACAGTGGCCGCCCCAATTCGTAGCTTGCCATATCGAGACCACCGGGGCCGATCAGATCGACCAAGGCCAGAGGTTTGTCCCGTTCGCGAAAGCCCACGCCCCATTCCCTGAGCAGGGTGCAAGCCATTTCGACCGCTTCGGGAATGCGCTGTCGGGTCACGTCTCGCAGGCTGCCGCCGAAATCATCGAGCAGTTCGGGTTGCACCCCGATGAGCGCCAGTTGCTGCGGGTGATCGCTCAACAACCGGGCCGACAGCAACACCTCTTGGAAACCGGTTTGGTGCATGCTTACTTTTTTGGCACCCATGTATTGAGGTACATCGTCATCGCGCAACATCTTAAGCTCGCCGGGGGCAAGACCGAAGTCGATGGCATCGAAGATCAGCAGCCTGGAGGCTCCGGTGATCCAGGGCAGCAGAAACATGCCCTGGGTGCCGCCATCCATGAGTCGAACTGTATCGTCGAAGTCGTAACGGGCATTCAGGGTTTCGACGCAACGCACACCAAAACCCTCGTCTGCCCAGAGTATGTTGCCGATGCCCAGGATCAGCGTGTCGATTTCACCATCACGGAACATCAGGGCAGATCGTCCTTGAACATGCGCCAGCCGCCGATCATGGTGCTGACGCTGCTTTCCCTGCCAATGATGTCGGCGCGTACGGCCATGTAGATGTGGATGATCACGAACATGATCATGATCCACATCCCCATGACGTGCCAGTTGCGGGTCGCCAGATCGCCACCCAGTAAGGGAACGATCCAGCCGAAGCCGCGCTCGGCCCAACTGCCCTCGCCCAAGCCCTGGCCGTAGAGCGCAAAGCCGGTGCCGATCATGAACAGCGTCATCAGGGTATTGAGGAAGAACATCGCCGCCTGTGCCAAGGGGTTGTGACCCAATGTCTTATCCTGTTTGCGGGTCAGGAACAGGTAGAACTTGATTTCGTGGACCAGTCCTTTCCACCAACTGAAGCGCCAGAACGGTAGGTAGAAAATCTCCCGCGCGTGGCGATTACCCACCAGCGCCCAGTAGATCCGCACCGCAAAACCGATGGCGAAGACATAGGCCGCAATAAAATGGATCAGGCGAATGTCACCCATGACGAAATGATCGCTGGGCACCCCGATCGGTGACGGCAGGGGGCTGGAGATCAGGTACCCGGTCGCGGCCAGCACGATAAAACTGAAGGTGTGCAGCCAATGCCAAACGCGCACCGGCGCCTCAAACACGTACACGGGCTTGAGATTGGCCGGATCGCGAACACCGCTTGCCACGTTGCTGTTCATGTTGCCCTCCTCCTCGCTAGCGGACCTTGACCTGCGCAAGCTCCTGGCCATCAGGCGACATTACATGAGTCGCGCAGGCCAGACAGGGATCAAAACTGTGCACCGTGCGCAGGATCTCCAGCGGCTGCTGGGCATTGGCCATCGGTGTACCCAGCAAAGCCGCCTCGTATGCGCCAATATTGCCAGCCGGATCGCGTGGCGACGCGTTCCAGGTGGTCGGCACCACGGCCTGGTAGTTTTTGATCTTCGCGTCCTTGATGTGCACCCAGTGCCCTAACGCGCCGCGTGGCGCTTCGACGTGACCGACACCCTTAGTGTCTTTGGGCCAGGTGCTCGGTTCCCACAAGTCCATGTTGGCCGTGGCAATATCGCCGGCCTTGAGGTTGGCCATCATGTTGTCGAACACGACACGCATCTTGTGCGCGGCCCAGGAACATTCCAAGCCCCGCGCTGCGGTTCGACCGAGCGTCGAGAAGAGCGCCGTCAACGGCAGGTCAAGGTCGTGTAACAGTCCATCGACCTGTTCCTTGATCTCTTTGTCGCCGCGAGCATAGGCCACCACGTAACGCGCCAACGGCCCCACCTCCATGGCATGGCCACGCCAGCGCGGCGCCTTGACGAATGAGTACTTGGCGCTCTCGTCCAGCTGTTTGATGTCGGTCTTGGTGCCCTTGGTGTTCGGGCCGAGTACGAAGTTGGGCTCTGTGACGCCGTCCCAAGGGTGCAGACCCTTGGACTCGTCCGGGTACTTGTACCAGGAGTGCGGGACGAACTCCTGAATCTGGGTGGGATCACGCACGTCGACATCCAGCACCTTGGACAGGTCGCCGTTGATGATGGCGCCGCCCGGCAGGTACATGTTGTCCTGGGACCAGTTGTTGGCCATCTTCGGGAAGTCGCCGTAAGACAACAGATTCTTGCCCGACAGCCCGCCGCCGTAGCCGGCCCAGTCCTTGTAGTAGGAAGCGATGGCCTTCAGGTCGGGAATGTAAACTTGATCGACGAAGGCGATGGAACGATCGATGATCGACGACACCAGATTGAGCCATTCCATGTTGATGGCCCCGGTTTCGTTCAGGCTGAACGAGCATGGCATACCGCCGACCACCCAGTTCGGATGCGGGTTACGGCCGCCAAAGACTGTGTGAATCTTGACGATCTCGCGTTGGAAATCCAGCGCTTCCAGATAGTGTGTTACTGCCATCAGATTGGCTTCAGGCGGCAGTTTGTAGGCGGGACTGCCCCAATAGGCATTGGAGAAGGGCCCAAGTTGGCCAGATTCGACGAAGCGCTTCAGCCGGGCCTGAGTATCGCGGAAATAGCCCGGCGAAGACTTGTCCCAGGTCGAGATGCTTTGCTGCAGGGCTGAGGTCGCCTTGGGATCGGCCTTCAGGGCACTGACCACATCGACCCAGTCGAGTGCGTGCAGGTGATAGAAGTGCACCAGGTGATCCTGGGTGTACTGGGCCAGCATCATGAGGTTGCGGATGTGATTGGCGTTCTCCGGAATCTTGATGCCTAGCGCGTCCTCGACCGAGCGCACCGAGGCCAAGGCATGGACGCCGGTGCAGACACCGCAGATCCGTTCTGTAAACGCCCAGGCGTCACGCGGGTCCCGGCCCTTAAGAATGACTTCCAGACCACGCCACATGGTGCCTGTGGACACCGCATTGCGGATCATGTTGTTCTGGTCGAGATTGACCTCGATTCGCAGATGGCCCTCGATCCGGCAGATAGGATCGACCACAACACGCTGACCACTGGTGTCGAGTTTGAAGCCGTTGGCGCTGGTCGTCTCAGTCATGGCTCACGCCTCCTTTGTTGCTGTCCTTCGAATGGCTGATGACCGATGCGGCGGCGTGGGCTGCAACGCCGATCGCGGCGGCACCGGCCAGTACGCCACCGATCTTGTTGGCGGTGGATTCGATCTGGCCGACCACGTTGAGGTCAGTTACCGAACTGTAGAACGAACCACGATCCCAGAAATTGTCTTCCGAACAGCCCAGGCAGCCATGCCCCGACTTGACCGGCCAGGACAAGCCACCGTTCCATTCCACGGTTGAGCAGGCGTTGAAGGTGGTCGGCCCCTTGCAGCCCATCTTGTACAGGCAGTAGCCCTTGCGCGCGCCTTCGTCGTCGAAGCGTTCGACGAACTGGCCGGCATCGAAATTCGCCCGCCGGTAACACTTATCGTGGTTGCGCTGGCTGTAGAACATCTTCGGCCGGCCCTGCCGGTCGAGTTCCGGGAAGCGATCGAAGGTCAGCATGTAGGTGATCACGCCGGTCATAACCTCCGCGATGGGCGGGCAGCCTGGCACCTTGATGATGGGTTTGTCGGTAATGACCTTATGGATGGGCGTGGCACGGGTCGGATTCGGATTCGCGGCCTGGACGCAGCCCCACGACGCACAGGAACCCCAGGCGATAATGGCCTTGCTGTGGCTGGCCATGCGGCGCAGCTTTTCCACATAAGGCTTGCCGCCCTGGATGCAATACATGCCATCCTCATTGAGCGGCGGGTTGCCTTCGCAGGCGAGAATGAAATTGCCGTCATACTTGGCGATGGTCTGCTCGAGGATTTCCTCGGCCTGATAGCCTGCCGCAGCCATCAAGGTATCGTCGTAATCGAGCGAGATCATCGACAGGATCACATCCGCTGCCAGCGGGTGGCCGGATCGGATAAAGGATTCAGAGCAGCAGGTACATTCCAGGCCATGTAACCAGATCACCGGTGTACGCGGCTTGGTTTCCAACGCGTGGGCGATGGTTCCAGCGAACTCCGGCCCCAAGCCAAGCCCGGCTGCGGTCAGACTACAGAATTTGAGGAAACTGCGGCGCGTGATGCCATGTTCCCGCATGGCCTCGTAAAAGGTCTGTTGCATACCCATTCGATGTTCTCCTCTTAAGAATCATTCGGGGAAAGGCATAACCGTTACCACACTGGAACTTCAGCTCATCCTAGACGGCAAAATCCTTGAATTCAAGATCGTCTGGTGTGAAAAATGCATATTACCTTCCCATTCATATGGTTACTTCAGCAACTTTTCCAAAGCACAGGTTAAGTGGACGTGCCTACTAACAAAAATGCAGGGTTTGGTAATTGACAAAGGGGGAAGCAACATCTAGAAATGGATCTCCACAATGAGTGGCGGGATTTATGAACTTACGTTGCCGTTTTCCGCCCGTGCTGGCGGGTGTTGTGATCGGTATCTCCATGCTGCTCGCTTTTGTCGTGGCGGGTCGCGGGATTGGTGCCAGCGGTGCAATGACCAATCTTGTGGCGACCCTACAGCATTGGCTGTTGCCAGAGCTGACCGAAAAAAGCACTTATTTCGCGCCCTATTTTGCTCACGGCGCCAATCCACTCAATGACTACCTCAACTACCTGATGATCGGTTTGCTGCTCGGGGCCTTCGCTGGCGCTGTGTCCTGCGGCGATTTCCGTTTTGAAGTTCAGAAAGGCCCACGCATCAGTGCCGCTGGCCGCCTCTCCTACGCCCTCATCGGCGGCGTCATCACCGGATTTGCCGCGCGGCTCGCCCGCGGCTGCACCAGCGGCCAAGGTTTGGTTGGCGGCGCTGAATTGTCTGTTGGCGCCTGGGCCTTCCTGTTGTGCATTTTCATCGGTGGATTCGCCACCGCCTGGTTCGTGAGGAAACAATGGATTTAATCGCACCGCTGGTTAAAACCGGGCTGGTTTCCGAAGCCGCGAATTTGTGGTTGGCGATACCGATCGGCTTCATATTCGGCTTTGGTCTATATCACGCGGGGTTCACGGACAGCCGCAGGATTGCCCGCGCCTTCTACCTGAAAGAGGTCAGCGTACCGGTGGTCATGTTCTCCGCCATCGTGACCGGCATGCTGGGCCTATGGCTGCTCAGTTTGATCGGCATTATCGATACTTCTCAGATGCATTATCTGCCGACCTACCTGAAGCCGATGGCTGTGGGCGGCGTTCTGTTCGGTATTGGCATGGTTGTCGGTGGTTTCTGTCCAGGCACGGCCGCCGCCTCCGTCGCTACCGGGCGAATCGACGCCATGATTTTCGTAGTCGGTTTTCTAGGCGGTTCCATCCTGTTTGGCGACCTGTTCCCGGTCTGGGGTGACTTCTATAACAGCGACTATCGAGGCGTCTATCGGCTGGACCAACTGTTCGGCATGAACGTCGGTTCGGTGGTGTTGATACTCGTGATCGCCTCGGTGGCGGGCAGTCTCATGATGCGTTTTGGCCAGCATTATTTCTGGCCAAAACCTGAAGAAGAATACTTGACGACAATGCAGGTAGTTAAGTTCGAGGTACCGCTGGTCATTTTGGCCCTGGTCCTCGCCGGTGTCATGGCCTTTTTCCCGACTGACCATTTCATGCAGCAGTCTGCCCCTTGGTACGTCATCCAGAAGGAAGCTCCACCGGTTCAGGTCACCCCGCTCCTGCCCAAGATCCCAGTCAAGGTTGAGGCAACGCCAGCGCCTGAACCCGCATTGAAGCCCAGGAAAGGCGAAGGATGCTGAACGCCCCGCTCACTCGACGCGAATTCATCAAGATTTCCAGCCTCCTAAGTATGGGCAGTGCTTTGTCGCCCATGCTGTTTCTGGGCGGTTGTAGCGCCCACCCGCTTCCCGGCACAGGGACAGTCAGCAGTACCCCGACCTTCTGCGACATGTGTTTCTGGAAGTGTGCGGGCTTTGTCCACCGGGAAAACGGCGAGGCCTGGAAGATAATAGGCAATGCAGAGGATCTGCATAGCGAGGGACGCCTGTGTACCCGCGGCACCGGTGGCCTGGGCAGCTACGAAGACCCCGACCGGCTGAAGAAGCCGCTATTGCGGGTAACCGGCGCCGATGGCCGCCAAACCTTCCGGGAAGTTTCCTGGGATGAGGCCTTGGACCATATCGCCACTCGAATGAAGGCGATTGCGGCAAAGTATGGAGCGGATCGCACTCTTTTGCTCAATCACGGCTACGGTGCAAGTCATTTCGAGCACCTGATGCGCGCCTTCGGTTCCGGCAGCAGCGCCGAACCGGCCTTCGCGCAATGCCGTGGTCCGCGTGATGTCGCCTTCAAACTGACCTTCGGCGAACTCCTGGGATCGCCGGAACGGACCGACATGGAACATTCTCGCTGTATCGTGCTGATCGGTTCGCACATCGGCGAGAACCTGCACAACGGCCAGGTCCAGACACTGACCACAGCGCTACGGCATGATGCCACCTTGATTACCGTGGACCCTCGCTTCTCCGTCGCCGCCGGCAAATCGAAATACTGGCTGCCAATCAAGCCCGGCACTGATATTGCACTGTTGCTGGCCTGGCTAAACGTGCTGATCGAAGAGAACCTCTACGACAAGGACTACATCGCCCAAAACGCCATCGGTCTAGAACAGTTGCGCAGCCACGTGGCGCGCTACACGCCCGAATGGGTCTACCTGGAAACGGGCATCGCTCCCGACCTGATTCGCACTACCGCCCGCGAGATGGCCGCCAGCGCACCGGCGACGCTGATCCATCCCGGACGGCATTCGGTCTGGTACGGCGACGACACCCAGCGAACACGTGCAATTGCGATCCTGAATGCACTTCTAGGCAGTTGGGGGCGCAAGGGCGGTTTCTACTTCCAGGAAAGCGTACCGCTGCCTGACTATCCCCTGCCCGACTATCCGACCCCGAAGAGCACATACCAAGTCGCGCACGGCGATCGCTATCCATTCGCGTATGCCGGCGTCACCAATGCGGTGATCGAAGCCTCCATCGGTCCGGACGCCCATTACAAGGCCTGGTTGGTATACGGCACCAACCTGCCGACCACCATCCCGGGCATCCGGCCGCAACTCAAGGCGGCCATGGACTCGCTGGATCTGGTGGTCGTAGTCGACACCATGCCGATGGAAATCACCGGCTATGCCGATGTGGTACTGCCGGAGTGTACCTATCTCGAACGCTACGACGATCTGCGCAACAGCGGTGAACGCCTCCCTTCACTTGCGCTCCGCATGCCGGCTTTCGAGCCGAGTTACGACACCAAACCCGGGTGGTGGATCGCCAAGCAACTCGGTCATCGTCTCGGCCTGGACAAATATTTCCCCTGGAACGACTATGCCGAAGTGCTCGACTGGCAACTCAAACAGGTCGGCTCATCGTTGGACGAAATGAAGAAAATCGGCATCAAGACCTTCCCGCGTACCCGGCCGAAATATCTGGCCCCGGGCGAGGCCTACGGCTTCCATACCCCGAGCAGCAAGATCGAGCTGTATTCTCAACGCCTCGCCGACAAGGGCTTCGATCCGATACCTGAGTACACCCGCCCGGAACAGCCGCCACAGGGATTCTACCGGTTGAACTATGGCCGCATGCCGGCCCACACCTTCGGCAAGACCACCAACAACCCGATCCTGTTCCAACTGGCACCGGAAAACACCTTGTGGGTGAATCCTCTGGTTGCCACCGAAAAAGGCATCGAGAACGGCGAATACGTCCGTCTTGCCAATACCGATGGCGTGGTCAGCAATCGCATCCGGGTCCGAGTCACCGAGCGGATAGGGCCGGATTCGGTGTTCATGGCACACGGCTTCGGCCACCGTTCACGCCGCCTGCGCCTGACCCACGACGTCGGCGCAGACGATTCCGAGTTGATGAACAACGTGAAGATAGACCCGATCGCCGGGGGAACCGGCATGCGCGCCAACTTTGTAACCATCGTCAAGGAGACGGTCTGACATGACCCATTATGCGATGGTGATCGACACCAAACTTTGCATCGGCTGCTGCGATTGTGTAGTGGCGTGCAAGACCGAGAACAAGGTACCGGTAGGACTCAACCGGGACTGGGTGGTGGAAGCCACGCAGGGCACCTACCCCAACCTGAGCACGGAATTCCGCTCCGAGCGCTGCAACCACTGTTCGAACGCCACCTGCGTGACCATGTGCCCGACCGGGGCCAGCCATTACTGGAACGGCAGCAACATCGTCCTGGTCGATCCCAACAAATGCACCGGCTGCAAGGCCTGCATCGCGGCGTGTCCCTACGATGCCCGTCTGATCATGCATCCCGGGGGCTATATCGACAAATGCACCTTCTGTTCCCACCGGGTGGAAAAGGGACTGGATCCGGCCTGCGTCTCCACCTGCCCGACCCGTTGCATGCATTTCGGGCAGCTCGATGATCCGTCCAGCACCGTGAGCCAATTGTTGAAGTCGCGAAAGTACAAGGTGTTGAACCCGGAAACAGGCAATCAGCCCAACGTCTACTATCTGATCTGAGGATGCCTAAGCCATGCTAGAACAACTCCTGGTAAGTGCGCGCAGCAACCCTCACGTTGATCCGATCATTTCGGTCTGGGGCTGGGAGATTTCGGTCTACCTGTTTCTGGGCGGCCTGACCGCCGGCATCATGTTCTTCTCGGCCCTGATGATGATACTGAAAAAGGATGAACAGGCGCCGTTCGCGGTCAACGGCCTGTCCCTGCTCGGGCCGGTGGTATTGTCGATGGGTATGACCACGCTGTTCCTGGACCTGTCCCACCCGCTGTTCGTCTGGCGGTTCTACACCACCTTCGAGCCGACCTCGCCCATGTCCTACGGTGCCTGGATATTGGTCCTGTTCTATCCGGTTTCGATATTGCAGGTGTTGTCCACATTCAGATCTGGCTACGGTTTGCTGGCCAGTCTGGTCGATGGATTCCCACTAGTAGGCACAGTATTGGATTGGGCCGAACGCTATCGGCGCGCCATCGCCTGGCTGGCGCTCCCGATCGCTGTCGGACTGGGCATCTATACCGGTATCCTACTCAGCGCTTTTAGCGCCCGGCCGTTCTGGAACACCGGCTTGCTTGGGCCGCTTTTCCTGGTCTCCGGTTTGTCGACCGGCGCCGCGTTGACCGCACTGATTGCCCGCCGACATAGCGAACGGCGTCTGTTCACCCTGATCGACGCCGGGCTGATCGTGGTCGAACTGATCGTCGTGGCACTGCTGCTGGTCAATCTATCCACCGGTGCAGCCCTTCAACTGGAAGCCGCGGGCAAACTGTTGGGCGGCAGCTACACGGTCGCCTTCTGGGGTGTGTTCATCGCCTTGGGCCTGTTGCTGCCTTTGATCCTGGAATACTTTGAAATACGTGGGATGGCCCGGCGTCTGGCCATTCTGGCCCCGGTGCTGGTACTGGTCGGCGGATATGTCTTACGGGTCATCGCTGTCGACCTCGGGCAGGAAACCACCTGGACCCACTACACCTCCGAATTTAATACTCAATTGTTGGACCGCTTGCGCTGAACACGGTCCGGAGAACGGAAAACATGACCAGATACCCTTCGATAGCGATTCTTTTCGGACTTTTGAGCGCAGCGCCCCTGGTCGGTTGCGGTGATCACGTGCCCAAGACCGCCGCCAGAGTCGGCGATGTCGACCGGATTGCCCAGATCGTGGCGCGCCACGACGATCGCGTTTCTGTTGACGAACTGGCCCGCTGGATCATTCAGGGAAAGAAGGATTTCGTCCTGATCGATGTTAGACCAGCCAGCGATTTCGCTGCCGGCCACATAGAAGGTGCTCGCAATCTGGCCGTACCCGAACTGCTCGCGCCCGATCAGGTGAAGACACTACCGAAGGACCGCAAGGTGGTAGTTTATTCGCAGGGATCTGAAATAGCGGCCCAGGCGGTCGTGCTGTTGCGCCTGGCTGGCTACGATGCCGATCTGCTGCTGGGTGGCTACAATTTCTGGCACCAGCATGTATTGAACCCGGCGATACACCCGACCCTGAGTGACGAGGAATATCCCAACACTGCCGAACAGCAGGCCATCGCCTGTTACTTCGTTGGCAACAAATCGGCCACTCAACCGCCACCTCAAGTTGTCAGCCCGGTTGCCCCTGCCTTCGCCCCGCCGGTGCTGAAACCGTCAGCGCCACCACCAAACCGGTCGCACGAAGGCTGCTGACCACATGTTCATCGGCCGTTGCCGCCGGGCAGCGGCACGCTCAGTATCCTTGTCATTTCAGGCCCACCAAAGGGCCTGAGCCCGCCGGTATTCTTATTGGCCGTCGGATCAGCATCTAGGCGGGTCCAGGCATCGCCCGCCAAGCCGTCTTCCAGCCTGGCATGGGCCGATTGAAAGAGCAGCTTGCCGTTTGCCTGCCGCTTCAGCGTCCCTTCGCCCAAACCCAGCGCCGTGGATGAATTGTGGCACGATGCGCAACTGCGGGAAGCACCGGTAGTGTGCGGTTCAATGGCCTGAAACTGCCGTCTGAACAGCGGGCTGGACCAATCCGGGTGACGGATCGTCATAATCATCCCGGGCAAAACCGGAACGATCCGGTTATCCGCATCCACGCCCAAGGGTGGCAGCGTGTTGCGCACGTCGCTGCGTTGGCTGTTCCACGTGCCGGGCGTGTTTCGCCCGTCGATGTGATCGAATTGCGGATGACCGGGATCGTAGTCCATATGACAGCCATAGCACTGTGGAACCCATTGACTGTGACAGGCCGAACAACTCAAACGCGCGTGTTGCGCGGCCAGTAGGTGATCGCTGGCCCGATAGGCCGGAATGCGCAAGACTCCTTGACCGTCCTTGCGGTGCAGCCATGCATCCGCGCCCCGCAGTTCTATATTCCACAGCGGGGTGCCCCTGGCGGTGACTGGAAAGCGTGTTCCCCGATCATTGTGGAACGGAATGCGCGACAACAGGTTTCGATAAATTTTCGGCCATTGCACCTGACTGATGGTGCGCTTGATCGCATGGCAGTCGGTGCAGGCGATATCCACCGCCCGATGCGCTCGTTTGATGGAATGATCGGCCCCCACCGCCATCAGGTCGTTCTCGGTATGACAATCGATACAGCCCATGCCCGCCGCGTGGTGCCGGTCGTCGGGACGTGTTTCAACCCAGCGGCGATCGGCCAGTTGTTTCGTGCTTGCGGTGATGGTATCGGTTTCCGCAAGACCGACGTAATTTAGCGAGATCCGTCCTGAACGAGAGTGGCAGCCGAAGCAGCGCGCGTCACTTACCTTCGCCGTCAAGGCCGGATGTGCGTCCGATGGATAGGCATTGATATGGCAAGCCAGGCAGCCGCCGCCCCGGTCGAGTGTGGAGTCGAGGCGATGGGCCGATTTATGTTGCCCCAGGTGGCAACTGGCACACTGTTTTCTCAGCATGGAATCGGCGGGCGAATGGCCGAGATGCGCGAAATCGGCGTGGCCGTCTATATTTTCAGTTTCTCCCAGAGCCTTGCGCGTACTGGCGATCACGCCGATTCCGGTATTCATGAGACCGTGCGTGACGCTTTCGACCTTGTCCTTGTGACAGCCGCCACAGGCCCGCACTACCGTATCCAGATCACCGGGAAAGGCGATCAGTCCACGGTGGGCGTCGACCTTCGTTGTACCTTTGGCGTTGCCCGAATGGCAGATCGTGCAAGCCTGGGCAAAACCATGATGGGCTGAAGAAAACCCCTGTTTTCGGTCGGCATGGCAGATCACGCAATTCTGGGCCGGCTCCGCAGCCAATGCAGATACAGGATTGCAGCATTGCAGCAACAAGAGCAGGTAGAAAAAGGTTCTGTTCGCGTTCATGGCGAACACAGTATAAGTTGCTTGAGATCAGTGGCGGGAAGTAGTGAGATGGTGACCGTGGCAAAGATAGCACCACAGAAGCTCTCGACTGATGGAAGCCATCCTTCCCAAGCGGCTGTTTTCTGGATTCAGTGGACGCTGACTGGTCGCTTCCAAAACACTCCGTGTGCGGCGCAAACTCGCCTCCGCCGGAGTTGCCAAACCCACGAACCAGTCGCCACTATCGTGTCACGCAGAGTTCATTTCTTGACAAGAATGAAGTCCACCATCAGGAAGATCAATGCCAGCATGATTCCCGCCTTGTCCGTCAGAGGACAGACTTGAGCAACACATAAGCCACGTAGGCGCTGAAGCCCAGCATCATGGCCCCCATCAACACAATGGTTAGCCAGCCCAGCTTCAGCATGATGCGTTGCCAAATCGCATGATTTTCAAATTGAGACATCATGGCGAGTCATTAATTAATCTGGAGTCGGGCTTTCCTGGCTCTTATTGCCAGATGCGACCTTCCGGCCGGGTGCGGCAGGCGGAAAATAACCTGAAATTCGACATTGGACGCCCTCGATGCGCTTGTTGCCATCAAACCGCGTGACGCTGCACTGGGATATTTCGCCTCTTGCCGACAAGTCATCCAGCGACTTGCGTACTTGGGCCAGAGGAATCTTCGTGGCAGACGCAATCTCCAAATCGAGAAGTTGCCCATACTTTTTCAGATGACTTAGAACTTGGTCCGTGTACATGTCGATTCCTTTTAAAATTTGGGTGAAATCGTGGCCTTAACTACGTTTCTCATACGCATGATCGGCATCGGCCGTCGCCGATCACAGAAATGCAAAAAGGCCACCCCGAAGAGTGGCCTAAGCGCAGGTGCATCTGGTGGGTTGTGACAGATTCGAACTGTCGACCGACGGATTAAGAGTCCGCAGCTCTACCAGCTGAGCTAACAACCCAAACGAGGGCGCGAATCATATTACGTTCAGATTAAAAAAGCTAGTCCGAATCGACACAATGACGAGTAAAATCTCGCGCTCTGCAAACTTCTTCTATTCGGTCCAAGCCACATGTCAGAGCAGCCCAGCACCACACCCCCGCAGGACGAAAATCAGATCATGGCCGAGCGGCGGGAAAAACTCGCGGCGCTACGCAGGCAGGGCATAGCATTTCCGAACGATTTCGAGCGCAAGGACCAGGCCGCCGACCTGCATGGCAAATATGCCGAAGCCGATAGCGAAGCGCTCACGGCCAAGCCGGTTTCAGTGCAATTGGCCGGCCGGATGATGTTGAAGCGGGTGATGGGCAAGGCCAGCTTCGCCACCCTCCAGGATGTCAGCGGCCGCATGCAGATCTACGTGACGCGGGACTTGCTGGGTGAGGAAAATTACGATGCGTTCAAGCGTTTCGATCTGGGCGACATTCTGGGCGTTTCAGGCAATCTGTTCCGGACCAAGACCAACGAACTGACCATCCAGGCCACGCAAGTACGTTTGTTGACCAAGTCATTGCGCCCGCTGCCGGAAAAATTCCACGGCCTCACTGACACCGAGCAGATCTATCGACAGCGCTATCTGGACCTGATCACCAACGAACCGAGCCGGCTGACCTTTGTTCGCCGATCCAGGATCATCCAGGCCATGCGCGCGTTCTTCGTCGCGCACGACTTCCTGGAAGTGGAAACGCCGATGATGCACCCGATCCCCGGTGGCGCTTCAGCCAAGCCCTTCGTCACCCACCACAACGCACTCGACATGGAATTGTTCCTGCGCATTGCGCCGGAGTTGTACCTCAAGCGGTTGGTGGTCGGCGGCATGGAGAAGGTATTCGAGATCAACCGCAATTTCCGCAACGAGGGCATCTCGACCCGGCACAACCCGGAATTCACCATGGTCGAGTTTTACGAAGCCTACCGGGACTACAAGTACCTGATGGACTTCGTCGAACAGATGCTGCGCGACGTGGCGATCCAGACCGTGGGCCATGCCGTGGTGCCCTACCAGGGCCACACCATCGACCTGTCACGCCCGTTTGCCCGCCTGACCGCGCTGGAGGCCTCCATCCAGTACAACCCCGAACTAAAGGGCGCACCGCTCCATGACCGCGACTTCCTGATCGAGGAACTGAAACGGCGCAAGATCGCCTTCCGCAAGAACGACGGCCTCGGCGGCCTGCAACTGAGCCTGTTTGAGGAAACCACCGAACACCAGTTGATCCAGCCCACCTACATCGTCGATTACCCGGTGGAGACTTCACCTCTGGCGCGTGCCTCCGATGCTCGCCCCGACATTACCGAGCGCTTCGAGCTGTACATCGCCGGCCGCGAGGTCGCCAACGGCTTCTCCGAATTGAATGACCCGGAAGACCAGGCCGCCAGGTTCCAGGCCCAGGTCACCGCCAAGGAGGCCGGTGACGAGGAAGCGATGTATTACGATGCCGACTACATCCGCGCCCTTGAACACGGTCTGCCGCCGACCGCTGGCTGCGGCATCGGGATCGACCGTTTCGTGATGCTGCTGACCGACGCCGCCAGCATTCGGGACGTGATCCTGTTCCCGCAGTTGCGCCGGGAAGACTGAACTGTCCAATCGATAACCGCCTCAGCGCGGTTATCGACAAAATGGCCGGTTATTCTTGCCTGACATGGCCGGATATCGAATCCAGGATTAAACTTCATCCAAACACCGCCCGCCTTATCAGGGGGATTGCTGGCTGAGGGCTTTCCATAAGCCCTCCACAATGGCGAGTAGAAAAATGAAGTCTGGGCACATCCTGTTTTTGACCTGGTGCATCGCACTAGGGGCTGCCACAAACGCAAGCGCGGCCGAGCAATCTGACGAGGGCATGGTAAGCAGCCGCTTCTCCTTGCAGGGCTTCGGCACACTGGGCATTGCCCGTTCCGACACCGACAGCGCGCAATATGTCCGCGATTTGTCGCAACCCGGCGGGCTGAGCACGAACTGGTCCGGCAAAATCGACTCGTTGATCGGGTTGCAGGCCAATTACCGTTTTAACGACGAACTGACCGGTGTAGCGCAGGTCATCAGTCGTTATCGCTATGACGGCAGCTATCGGCCCGAATTGTCCTGGGCCTTCCTCCGCTACGACCCTGATCCCACACTGAACCTGCGGCTCGGCCGGTTGGGAACCGAGTTTTACATGCTCGCCGACTCGCGCGAGGTAGGCTACGCCAACCTCACCGTCCGACCGCCGCCCGACTACTTCGGCACACTGGTCTTCTCCTATGTCGATGGTTTCGATGTCAGCAAGACCGTCCCCGTCGGCCATGGCCTGCTGCGCGGCAAACTGTTTGCCGGCCGGTCTCCGGAAACAACTGCTTTCGACAAAAACGTTTCCTGGGATCTTTCAGGTTCCCTGCTGATAGGTGGATACATTGATTACCTGAATGGTCCCTGGCAGGTCCGCCTCAGCCACGATCAGATCCGCTTCAGCAATGAAGTGCCGATCAACACACTGCTAGGTTTCGAAGTCCTTGCCCTTGCCCCCAACCTGTCCATGGTTGACAAATGGAGCCGATACGACTCGCTCGGCGTGGTCTATGACAAGGGGCCGTTGCAGCTCCAGCTGATGCTCAGCCAGACCAGTCACGATAACGATGACTATGAAGATTCCAAGGCCGGCTATGCCATAGCCGCCTATCGTATTGGCAAGATCACGCCTTATCTGGGGTACTCCAAGGTCAAGTCGACCCCGATTGAATTCCCCCCTGCCACTCCGGCTTTCATTGCCTCAATTCCAAGCGCATCGCACAGCGACCAGCACACCTTGTTCCTGGGAGGACGATGGGATATCCAGCACAATCTGGACCTGAAGGCCCAGGTGGACTGGATGCACGGCTCACCCAGGTCGGTCTTTCCCGTTCGCGCCGAAACCCCGGCCTGGGATGGAAACATGACCGTATTCAGCCTGGCGCTGGACTTCATTTTCTAGGTGCCGCACATGCCCATCTGGCCGCGCCTCCTGTTCGCCCTTGGCCTGATCCTGGCACCCTGGATCCAGGCCGAGGCCGATATGGTGGTCGTGGTCAACGCCAGGAGCGGGGTCGAGCGTTTAACCCAGGACGATGTCATCAATATCTTCTTGGGACGCTACCGGCAATTCCCCTCCGGCCTGGCCGCCCTACCAGTCGACCAGCCGGAGAACCTGCCAGAAAAGGCGCGCTTTTACCGCGTACTGGTCAACAAGGATCTTCCTGAAATCAATGCCTATTGGGCGCGGCTCATCTTTTCGGGCAAGACCAGCCCGCCCTATCAGGCAAAAAGCGCAGCAGGGGTCATGGACTGGTTGGCAAGAAACAGGGGCGCTATCGGCTACATCGAGCGCAGCCAAGTCGACGCCAGAGTCAAAATCGTACTCGAACTCGAACCATGAGAATCCCGGCGATGCGTACACGCTGGCGACACAGCATCCTGTTCCGTACTGCACTCATCCTGATCAGCAGCCTGATCCTGGTCAGCGCCATCACCATCACGGCCACCATCATGGTCACTGGCGAACGCCAGCGCCAGGCCGCGAACGAACGTCTGACCCACCTGCTCGACACGGTTGAGAGCACAGTCAGCATCGCCTGTTTCGTCAAGGACGCAAAACTCGCCGACGAAGTCGCACAGGGGCTGCTCAAGAACACGGAAGTGCGCTCCGTCCTGATCAAGGCGGATGAGACCGAACTGACCCGCAAAGCCATTGCCTCACCCACGTCACAGGAAAACTCCAGCACTTCAATCCTGACCCGGGAGGTACATTCCCCGTTCACCCCAGGCAAGGCCATCGGTCAAATTCAGATCGAGGGCAACACGGAAGCCATCGAGCGCGACATCAACCAGGAGATCAAGTTCGTCATCCTGCAGGCGCTCGGTCAGCTGGCCATGGTCACCCTGACCCTGCTCGCAGTCATGCTCCTGTACATCCTGCGCCCGATCAAGGCCATGTCCGAGGGCCTGCACCGGCTGGATGCCACAAAAGGTGAGCGCCTGACCATGCCCAAGGGCCATGCCGACACCGAGATCGGCAGCCTGGTCAGTGACATCAACACCCTGGCCGGCAATCTGGTCAGCACCCTTGATCAGGAACGGACACTGCGCCAGCAAAAGGAGCAGGAGGAGAGGAAATATCACTCCATCTTCGAGAATGCCGAAACCGGGATCTTCATCATTACCCAGGATGGCACCTTGACTTCCTGGAACCCCGCCTTCGCCAGGTTGATGGGGATTCCGACCAACGACAGCTACAAGGGCAGCCTGAACATACGCCAGCTACCCTGGGAGAACGCTTCTCGCATCGCCGAACTGGCGCTGAATTGTCATCTGCGCAATACCGTTCTTGCCGACGACCTGACCATCCGCCTGCGCACCGGGTTCCGTCGCTGGCTCAACGTGGTGCTGACCCCCATTGACGAGAAGCTGCAGCAAGGGGTCGTGCATGACGTCACCGAACACAAGGAAGCAGAGGATAGCGCCAAGCGTCTGGCCATCACCGACATGCTGACCGGCGTGGCCAACCGGCTCGGACTGGAAGAAAAGCTCCGGGAACTGCTGCATGATCCGTTCATCGCCCAGACCGGCGGCTTCACCCTGATGCTGGCCGACCTGGACAGCTTCCGGCGGATCAACGAAGGCTTCGGACTGCCCATGGGCGACAGCCTGCTCAGAGACGTCACCGCCCGGCTCAGCAATGGCATCAAGCTGGGCGACACCCTCGCCCGGCTGAGCGGCGACCGTTTCGCCCTGATCCTGCAAAGCGTGGTCGATGGCGAGAATATCGAACACATCGCCCATCGCATACTGGAGTCGATGCGCAAGCCATTCTTCATCGAAGGCACGTCGATACAAATTCACCTCAGCCTCGGCATCACCATCTATCCGGAGGACGGTTCCGACATTCCGCAACTGCTGCGCAATGCCGAACTCGCCCTGGACCGGGCCAAGGCCGCAGGCGGCAACAGCCACCTGTTTTTCGACCAGACCCTGGCCGAAGCGGCCAACCAGCGCCGGCAACTGGAGAATGACCTCCGTCTGGCACTACAGAACAATGAGTTCCAGCTTTATTACCAGCCTATCGTCGACCTGAGCGAAAACCGCCTGGCTGGCGCCGAGGCGCTGATCCGTTGGCAACAGCCAGGCCACGGCCTGGTGCCGCCGGACGCCTTCATCCCCATGGCCGAAGAAATCGGACTGATCGACGAAATTGGCCTTTGGGCGCTGGATGCGGGCTGCCGGCAGCTTGCCCAGTGGCAACGTGAAGGCATCAATCGCTACCTTTCCATCAACGTATCGGGACGGCAGATTCCAGACGGCCTGACCCCCGCCGCGCTGACGCAAGCCGCGCAACGTCATGGCATCGACCCGGCCTGGCTCGCACTGGAAATCACCGAGGGCATCCTCCTGGCCGACATCAGCAAGGCGCTGGCCTGGCTCCATGCCGTGCGTGGACTTGGCTTCAGCATCTATCTGGACGATTTCGGCACCGGCTATTCCTCACTGTCCTACCTCAAACGCTTCCCCATCGACACGCTCAAGGTCGACAAGAGCTTTGTCCGTGACATGAGCAGCGACAGCAGCGACCTGGCGCTGATCGAAGCCGTGATCGCCATGGCCCGTGGTCTGAACATGAAAGTGGTGGCCGAAGGGGTCGAAACCCACGGCCAGCTGACCCTGCTGCGCAACATGCATTGCCACTACGCGCAGGGCTACTATTTCTCTCGCCCGGTTCCGGCCGAACAGTTCGAGGCCGTCGCCACGCTGATCAACACCTCGCTCAACAACCCCACCCCGAATCACGCCTGACCCCCGGTCAGCAGTGAACCCAACCGGTACCCCTGCCCCCATGAATGCAACCATCGTCACCGCCCTCGATCAGATCAACCGCGTCATCCTCGGCAAGGATCGCCAGGTCCGCCTCGCGCTGGCCTGCCTGCTGGCCCAGGGTCATCTGCTGATCGAGGATATTCCCGGCGTGGGCAAGACCACGCTGGCCCACGCCCTGGCCAGGGTCCTCGGCCTGGATTACCAGCGCATCCAGTTCACCAGCGATCTGCTGCCGGCCGACATCCTGGGCGCGGCGGTGTTCGAGCGGGAGAGCGGCGCGTTCCGTTTTCTGCCTGGCCCCATCTTTGCCCAGCTGATCCTGGCCGACGAGATCAACCGCGCCAGCCCGAAGGCACAAAGCGCGCTGCTGGAGGCCATGGAGGAAGGCCAGGTCAGCATCGAGGGCGAGACCCGGCCACTGCCGTCACCGTTCTTCGTCATCGCCACCCAGAATCCGAGCGACCAGGTCGGCGTTTTCCCGCTGCCCGAATCGCAGCTCGACCGGTTCATGATGCGGCTGCGGCTGGGCTATCCCAACCCGGCGGCGGAGCGCGATCTGCTCGCCGGCCAGGACCGGCGCGAACTGCTGGCGAACCTGCAGCCCGTGCTGACGCCGGCCGAATTGGCTGAACAACAACGCCAGGTCCGCACCGTCCGCGTGTCCGATGCCTTGCTCGATTATCTCCAGTCCATCATCGCGGTCAGCCGGCAGAACCCCGCCTTTGTCGAAGGCCTGTCGCCCCGCGGCGGCCTGGCCCTGAAACACGCCGCCCAGGCCTGGGCCTACCTCGGCGGCCGCGACTACGCCCTGCCGGAAGATCTGCAGGCGGTATTGCCCAGCGTGGTGCCGCATCGTCTGCGTCCCGCCCCCGGGGTCAGCGCCGGCGACGAATCCTGGGCCGCCCGGAAATTGCTCCAGGTTCCGATTCCCTGAGCCATGAAACTCCGCCGCCTCAACCTGCCCTGGCGGCAGCCGGATCTCGAAGCCGGTCCGATCCGGCTCAGCTCGCGCCGACTGTTCATACTGCCGACCCGGATCGGTCTGGTCTTCGCCGCCCTGCTGTTCGGGCTCCTGATGGCGTCGAGCAATTACGCCATCAGCCTGGGCTATCTGTTCACCTTCCTGATGGCCAGCGTGGGCATGGCCGGCCTGCTCCATACCCAGCGCAACCTGCTGGGCATGGTGCTGCGGCCCTTGCCGGTAACGCCGGTCTATGCCGGCGAAGCGGCCCACTTCAAGTTGCAGGTGGACAACCCGGATGGCCGTCTGCGCGGCGCACTGGTTCTTAAACAGGGCCCGCATGCCAGCGCCGAAGCCGACCTTCCGGGACGGAGCAGCGTGGCCCTGGAAATCACCCTGAGCCAGACCCGGCGCGGCTACCATCGCATCGCCCCCTTAACCCTGGCCTCGGCCTGGCCACTGGGCCTGTTCCGCTGCTGGTCGGTATTCGCGCCCGATTGGTCGGTGCTGGTCTACCCACGCCCCGCGCCCGAGCCGCTGCCATTGCCAGAATCGACCGGAACCGGCCAGGGCAAGGCCGGCGACCGGGCTGGCGAAGAGGAATTCTATGGCTTGCGCGATTATCGGCCCGGCGATTCGCTGAACCGGATCGCCTGGAAGAACATGGCCCGCGGCCAGCGACCACTGACCAAGCAATTCGCCGATCTGCAGGGTGAAACCCGCTGGCTGGACTGGAACGCCGCGCCGGAACAGGAAACCGAGGCCAGGCTGTCACGTCTGGTCCGCTGGGCGCTCGACGCGGAACGCTCTGGCCAGGCCTGGGGGCTGCGGATGCCGGGCACGACCCTGCCTCCAGGGCGCGGCGACAACCATCTGAAACAGGCGCTGGACGCCCTGGCCCGGTATGGCGAAGCCTGAGCCCGGCGTCCTCTGGCTGGTTGGCCCGCTGGTCCTGGCCCTGCTACCCCAGGTACTGTTCCTGCCGGTCTGGGTCAGCGTGGCCGCCGGCCTGATCGTGCTCTGGCGCATCGGTCCGGGCTGGCGCAAGAACGCACCTGGCCAGCGCATCCTGATTTATCCATTGCTCATCGCCGGGGCCATCGGCGTATTTCTCGAACACCATACCGTGTTCGGCCCGCAGGGCGGCGTCAGCCTGCTGGTATTGATGTCGAGCCTGAAACTGCTGGAGTCCGAAGGGCGGCGCGATCATCTGGTCATGACCCTGGTCGGCTATTTCCTGCTGATGACAACCTTCATCCACGACCAGCGACCGTTGACCGCCCTCTGGCTGGCCATGGCCGCGACCGTGTTCACCGCCTCGCTGATCGCGACCCAAAGCAGCACCCTGTTGCCATGGCGCACTGCGCTCCGACTGGGCGGCAGCCTCATGCTCCAGGCCTTGCCCCTGGCCCTGTTGCTGTTCGTCCTGTTTCCCAGGCTGCACTCGCCGATCGGCGGCCTGACCCAGACCCGGCAGGCGCAGACCGGCTTGTCCGACAGCATGAGCCCGGGCACGATCAGCCAATTGATCCGCTCCGACGCCATCGCCTTCCGGGCCGATTTTGCCTCGGCGCAGGTCGATGGCCACGCGCTCTACTGGCGCGGGCCGGTGCTGGGCCAGTACGACGGCCGCAATTGGCGGCGGCTGGATGCCAACGATGAGGATGTCACGGCCGAGACGCTCGGCCGACCGCTCAATTACACGATCACCCTGGAGGCCGACAATCAGCCCTGGCTCCCGGTCGCAGGCCTGGCGACCGGACTGTCCTTGCCCGGTGCGCACGAAACCGCCGACCTGGAATGGCTGGCCGCAGCGCCGGTCCAGGAGCGCCAGCGCTATGCCGTGCAGGCCTGGCTCGATTACCGGATCGAGTCGACCCTTTCTCCGGCACGACGGGCCCGCGCCCTCGCCCTGCCTGAAGGCTTCAATCCAAGGGCTGTCGCGCTGGGCCGCAGCTGGGCCAGCCATGGCCAGTCGGCGCAGGCCATCGTCGATGCGGCCCAGGCCTACTTCAGGGATCAGCCGTTTTACTACACCCTGAATCCGCCGGCGCTGGGCGCAAACGCCGTGGATGAGTTCCTGTTCGGCAGCCGGCGCGGCTTCTGCGAGCACTATGCCGGAGCCTTCACGGTGCTGATGCGGGCCGCCGGCATCCCGGCGCGGGTCGTCACCGGCTATCAGGGCGGCGAATACAACCCGATCGGAAAGTACTGGGTCGTCCGCCAGCGCGACGCCCATGCCTGGGCCGAGGTCTGGCTGGCCGACCAGGGCTGGGTTCGGATCGATCCGACCGCCGCCGTGGCACCGAACCGAGTCGAACTCGGCATCGAGGCGGGGCTGCCGGATACCGACAGGACGGTCCTGAACCTGCCCGCTGCCTGGCTGCAGCCACTCCGGCTGACCTGGGACTATGTCAACAACGGCTGGAACCAGTGGGTGCTGGGCTATGACTTCGAACGGCAACAGCGCCTGTTGAACGCCTTTTCGCCCTCGCTGACCAGCCTGAGAGGCATGCTCTGGGCCCTGCTGGCGGGTGCGGCAATGCTGCTGGGCGGCCTTTCGCTGTTCCTGCTTCGCCCCAGCCGGCAGGCCAGGATGGACGAAGCGGCCCGAGTCTATGCCCGATTCCTGCACCGGATGGCCAAGGCAGGCCTGGACAAGGGCCAGGCCGAGGGACCGGCGGACTTTGCCCGCCGTGCCAGCCGGGACCGGCCGGACCTGGCCCGCGAGATTGAGGCCATTACCCGCTGCTATGCCGGATTGCGTTATGGCCATGCTCCGCGTGAATGGCTGGCCGACCTGCAGCGCCTGACCAAGGCGTTCAAGCCTTGACCTCAGGCGCTGCCGAGCCAGGACTGATTGGCCTGACGCAGGTAAAACAACGCAAAATCAGCTTCTATATTGGTGTATAAATACCAGAGTGAATATCGTCTGAGTAATCAGGAAAAGGGATGAGTGAACGTAGCCAGCTCTTGCCACTGGACCAGATTCGACCAGGGATGCGCCTGGCCGAACCGATCCGGGATCGCCTCGGCAATCTCATGTTGCCTGAAGGGCTCAGCCTGTCGGAACAACACCTGAACAGCCTGCTGCAACGCGGCATCTCCACCGCGCTGGTGGCAGTTGACGAACCACCAATGAGTCCGGAAGAACGGCAGAAACAGATTCAGGCCATCGACGATCACCTCAATCATATTTTCCGCCTCTCCCTGAACAACCCGCTGAACCAGCAATTGAGAAGCATGATCCTCAGTTATCGAATGGAGCAGTTTGATTGAACCCGGTCACGCTCGATTCCATCGTCGACAACATCAACCGGCTGCCGTCCCTGCCCTCGGTGGTCAATGAACTGATCCTGGCGCTGGGCAACAAGAGCGTCAACGTCGACGAACTGGCCCATGGCATCGAGAAGGACCAAGCCTTGTCCGCCCGCGCCCTGCGGGTCGCCAATTCGCCGTTCTACGGCGTGCGCCAGCCCATCGCTTCGATCCACGACGCAATCGTGGTCCTGGGCTTTCGCGCAGTCAGCAGTCTGGTCACGACCGCCGCCCTGACCAATTATTTCAAGCTGCCCGAGCTGGCCTGGTTCGACCAGTCGACTTTCTGGCGGCAAAGCCTCGGTACCGCCATCTGCTGCCGGAAATTGGCCAGCTCGGCCGGACTGGACCCCGAAACCGGTTTTACCGCCGGCTTGCTGCACGACATCGGCCGGCTGATCCTGGTGATCAGCTGCCCGCAGCAGTACCAGGCGGCCATGGCCTGGCGCAATGAGCGCGACTGTTTCCTGCTCGAGGCGGAAATGCAGGTCCTCGGCGTCAACCACGCCCAGGCTGGCGAGGCCCTGGCCAAGCACTGGAATTTTGCGCCCGCGGTGCGTGCTGCCATCGCCAGCCACCACGCGCCGCTGGCCAGTCCCAGCGCAACCCTGTCCGATCTCGTTCATGTCGCAGACATCCTCGGTCATGCCCTGGACATAGCCCGCGACCCGCAAGCCCTGGTCAGGGAAATCGATCCCGCGGCCTGGCAACGGCTAGGCCTCGACTGGGCCCGGCTGAGCACGATTCTGCCCAGTATTGAACACGAGTTCGAAAGCTACGACAGCCTGTTCGCCTGATTGTCATCCGGCCGGCACAGAACAGTGCGAAGCTAGGCGCTGCACCAGGCAGGGGCGAGTGACTGGGCAAACCGACAATGCGTCAGAAAATCGTACCCTTACCCGGAACACTTAA
>JBBIJC010000023.1:0-27283 GCA_037446165.1 Hydrogenophilales bacterium
ATCGTTGAAAGCATTTGGAGAATGGGCAATCACCGTCTGATGTCGCGGACGTGCTCTGCCAGCACAGTCACGGCGCGGTCTCGTCCGCTCGACAGGCCGCGATATGCGACGAGATAAAACGCCTCGCACCGGAGCTTCAAGAGTAATACCAGAATGCGTGCAAGAAGGGCAGAACCTGCAAACCGTCGTAAACAATAAGGGAAGCGCTGATTCTATTTTGTCGTTCCCGCGAAGGCGGGAACCCAGTTACATCAAGGCACTGGATCCCCGCCTTCGCGAGGATGACGAACAAGCGTTTCCCTATGTGAGTTCGCTGTTCCATTGCGCCGAGATGGCGGCCCATGATACGAGTGTTGGGTTCCGCCTCGTCCGTCAAGCCATCATTAGCCCACTTCAGGAAGGTGGTTGTGCACTTGAGTTCATCAACTTGTATGTCGGCCTCAACGGTGGCATAAAGCATGCGAACTTCACAGGCATTCTCTGGTCTACTTGCGCAGTAGTGCAATCAACTTCAAGGCTTGATGATGTCAGAAAACAATTCAGAGTCACGATCCGGGGTCATACTGGTAATCCTTGCCATCGCGATTGTTGTGTCGATGGTCGTCGGTTTGTTCGTTGTGGCGGCGAAATACTGAAGCCCCGCTTCCCGATATATTTTTGAGCCTTTTGCAGAAAGAGAACTATGCGTGCGATAAACATTCTCGCGATGTCGTTGTCCATGTTGGTCATATCCCCGGTATGGGCTGAAGCCTTGCCCAGCATTCATGACATCTATGCTGCCGCGAAAGCAGGCAAGCTCGATCAGGCACAATCCATGGTGGACAAGGTGTTGGCCGCAAAGCCGAATAGTGCCAAGGCCCATTTCGTGAAGGCCGAGCTTTGTGCCAGCCAGTCCGACATCAACTGTGTCCGGGACGAGTTGAGCAGCGCCAAGAAAATTGATGCAGGCTTGGCCTTCGCCAACCCGGCCTCGGTCAAGAAACTGGAGAACGTTGCCGCAGGGGTCACGGCCGTCCAGCCCATCAAGTCCGGAGGCACTTCGGGCTTTCCCTGGGGTTGGTTGCTGGCCGGGGTGGGCATAATCGCGCTGCTCTGGTGGATTGTTTCACTGGGCAACCGGCGTGGCGCCATGAATACCTATCCGGCCTATAACGGCGGCCCGGTTTCACCGACAGCGCCCGGCCCGGGCATGAGCGGCATGTCGCCCGGCTATGGCACGCCGATGCAGACCGGCGGATTCGGTTCGACGCTGGGCAAGAGCCTGGCAACCGGTGCGGCACTGGGCGCGGGCATGGTGGCGGGCGAAGCCATCGCGGACAGTTTCCTGCACCACGGCCAGAGCGCGCCCGCTCCGGATGCTTTCTCCAATCCGCAGGCTCCTGATCTGGGTGGCTCGGACTTCGGCATCAGCGGTGGCGACAGCTGGGACAGTTCCGGCGGCGGTCTGGATTCCCTCGGGGGCTCCGACTGGTAAGATTAAAACCCGGAACGCGCTGATTAATTCGTCCTCGCCGCTGCCCACAGGAATCTACTTCGGTCAAGACGGGGATCCGGGCCTTGATTCAAATGGGTTCCCACTTTCGCGGGGACGACGAAGCCGGATAAATAAGCGTTTCCATAGACGATAGAAGCGGCCCCTGACCGCCCTCCCGAACAAGAAGACCCGCATTCCAATAATGAAACAGTTTTATCCGCTGCTCCTGCTGGCGCTGCTTGCCGCCAACCCGGCATTTGCACAGGATCGTTCCCTGCCGCTCGCTACTGCTCACACCTGTGAGGAATCGGCTCTTTCGTCGCCGCTCACCCTGGCGGATGCCATTCAACAGGCCTTTTGCCAGAATCCCCAGACCCGGCAATGGTGGGCAACGGTCGGCAACCAGCAAGCCCAACTGCGCGAGGCCGAGGCGGCCTATTGGCCCCAGTTGAGCGCCCAGTACCAGGTCAACAAAAACTGGAGCCAAGCTGGCGGCATGAGCAGTGACAGCTCGCCACAGTCGCTCAGCCTGACAGCGTCCTACCTGCTCTATGACTTCGGCGGTCGCGATTCCGCCGCCAGGCTGGCCGAAGCCCAGTTGCAAGCGGCCATGGCCACCCAGGACAATGATCTCAATCAGCTGGCCTACTCGGTTGCACAGGCCTATCTGGATGCCTTGCTGGCACAGGAGTCCCTGAAGGCGGCACGCATTTCTGAAGCTTCCACGCTGGAATCGCTCAAGGCGGCCGAGGCCCAGCTCTCTGTGGGCCGGGCGATTCTGGCAACCCAGTTGCAGGCCCAGACCGCCTACTCCCAGGCCCAGCTGGCACGGGTCAAGGCCGAAGGCACGCGGCTGACCAGCCACGCGACGCTTGCCAGCCTGATGGGCATGTCCCCGGACACGCCTTTCGATCTGGCATCCTGGCATGTCGAGGGCCTGCCCCGGCAAACCCTGGCCGTCAAGCAATTGATGGATGAGGCCGTTGCAGCCAGGCAGGATTTGCGTGCCACGCAGGAACAGGTCAAGGCGGCCCAGGCCACGGTCGATTCGGCCAGGGCGCAGGGGCGCCCCACCCTTTCCCTCGGCGCATCCGCCAGCCGGCAGGACGGAACGCTCGGTTATCCGCCGACCAATTCGCAAACCATCGGGCTGACCCTTTCGGCGCCGATCTTCACCGGTTACAAGGACACCTACCGAATCCGTGCTGCCGAGGCCAGCCTTGAAGGCGCGCGCGCGCAGGAAGCCGACCTCGCCAACCAGGTCCGGCTCGGCGTCTGGACGGCCTATCAGAATTATCAGACCAATACCGAGGCCCTGACCTCCGCCCACGACGCGGTAGTCTCCGGCGAGGCCAACGAACAACTCCAGCTGGGCCGCTTCAAGGCGGGTGTGGGCACCATGCTCGACGTGCTCTCGGCCCAGGCCAGCGCGGCCACGGCCCGGCAACAGCAGGCCAGCGCGGAGCATGATTACCTGCTCAGCAAATTTTCCCTGGCCCAGGCGTTGGGCCGCCTGACCTCAGCCCCCCTGCCATCCATAGGAGCCCGATAACGTGGCGATTCCTTACCAAAAAACCGCCGTCGCCATTGTTGCGCTGGCCCTGATTGGCGGCCTGAGCTACCTCTACCTGAAGCCCAAGAAGCTCGACCCGGCCGAACGCTATGTCACCGTGACCGCCCAGCGTGGTGACATCGTCCAGCAGGTCTCCGCCAACGGCACGCTCAATCCGATCACGCTGGTCAGTGTCGGCACCCAGGTGTCGGGCATCGTCAAACACATCAACGTCGACTTCAACAGCAAGGTCAAGGCCGGCGACGTGCTGATGACCCTGGACCCGTCCCTGCTCAACGCCCAGGCTGACCAGAGCCGGGCCAGCGTGGCCAGCGCCCAGTCCGCGCTCGATCTGGCTCACGCCAACGCCGCGCGCACCCGTGCGCTGTTCGACAAGACCTACGTTTCAAAACAGGACCTGGACCAGGCCGTGCAGGCTGAAGCCGCCGCCGCCGCGGCGCTCAGGCAGGCCCAGGCGGCGGCGCGCAAGGACCAGACCAATCTGGGCTACTCGATCATCCGTTCGCCCATCTCCGGGGTCGTCGTGGCACGCGAGGTCGATGAGGGCCAGACCGTGGCGGCCAGCTTCCAGACCCCGGAGCTGTTCAAGATCGCCCAGGACCTGTCCAAGATGCGCATCTACGCCAGCGTGGCCGAGGCCGACATCGGCGGCATCCAGACCGGCCAGGGCGTCGGTTTCACGGTCGACGCCTTCCCGGGCAAGACCTACAACGGCACCGTCAGCCAGGTCCGCCTGAACCCGACCACGGTCCAGAACGTGGTGACCTATACCGTGGTCATCGATGCAAGCAACCCGGGTGATCTGCTGCCGGGCATGACCGCTTACGTCAACATCCGGACCGCCGAAAAGAAGGACGCGCTGAAGGTGCCGAACGCGGCCCTGCGGTTCAAACCGGCCAACATTACCTCGCTGAAGTCGGGCTCACATTCCTCCGCCCCTGCAGGGTCACTGATCGGGAACGTGTACAAGCTCGGCGACGGCGGACTCGTACCGGTCGAGGTGACGCTGGGCATGACCGACGGCAAATTCACCGAAATCACCTCCGGCAACCTGGCCGAAAACGACCGGCTGGTGACCGAGGACAAGACGCCCGACGCCAAGACCGGACCGAGCGGCGGCTCCCCTCTGATCGGACCGCCAAAACAGCCGCACAAGTGAGCCGGACGTGAGCGACATCATCCGGCTGACCGGACTGAAGAAGGACTACGAGACTGACGCCGGCCCGGTGCCGGTGCTCAAGGGGCTGCAGTTGACCATCGCACCGGGCGAGTTTGTCGCCATCATGGGCCCTTCCGGTTCGGGCAAATCGACCTTGATGAATATCCTGGGCTGCCTCGACACCCCTACTGCCGGCGAATACTGGCTGGACGGCGAAAACGTGGCCAGCCTGAACGAAGACCAGCTGGCCAAAGTGCGCAGCCAGGTGCTGGGTTTCGTGTTCCAGGGCTTCAACCTGCTGCCCCGGATCGATCTGAAGGCCAATGTCGCCTTGCCCCTCGTCTATCAGAGCGTCGCGAAGGCAAAACGTCTGGAGCGGGCGGTGGCCGTACTGGAACGGGTCGGCCTGGCCCGACAGGTGAACTCGCTGCCGCCCAAGATTTCCGGCGGCCAGCAGCAGCGCGTCGCCATCGCCCGCGCCCTGGTCACCCAGCCGCGGGTCATCCTCGCCGACGAACCCACCGGCAACCTCGATACCGTCACCGGACAGGAAATCATGACCCTGTTCCAGGACATCAACCGCGAAAGCGGCGTCACCATGATCGTTGTCACCCACGATGCCAAGGTGGCGCATTACGCCCGCCGGCTGGTCTATCTGCGCGACGGGATCATCACCTATGACGGCCCGGCAGACGGGTTTCAGGAGTCTCTGGCATGACCCTCTGGCTGTCCATGCTGGGCGAAGCCCTTCAGGCCATGTCGGCCAACAAGCTGCGCACCTTCCTCACTGCGCTGGGCATCATCATCGGCGTCGGCGCCGTGGTCCTGATGGTGGCACTGGGCCAGGGCACGCAGAGCGCGGTGACCAAATCCATCTCGGCGCTGGGCTCCAACCTGCTCATCGTCCGTTCCGGCTCGGCCCAGCAGGGCGGTTTCCGGGGCGGCGCGGGCGGCCTGCCCACCCTGACCACCAGCGATGCCCAGGCCTTGCAGGATCTGACCAGCCTCAAGGCCGTGGCGCCGGTGATCCAGCAGGGCGCGCAACTGGTTTACGGCCCGAACAACTGGGGTACGCAGATCGTGGGCACGACGGACGCCTATCTGGGTATCCGCGACTGGGGCCTGCAAAGTGGCCGAGTCTTCACCGACACCGAAATGAATTCCGGCATGCGCGTCGCCATCCTGGGCCAGACCGTGGCACAGCAACTGTTCGGCAATGCCGACCCGATCGACCAATCGGTACGCATCCAGAAATCACCCTATCAGGTGGTCGGCGTGCTGGCCCAGAAGGGTCAGTCCATGGATGGCCGCGACCAGGACGATACGGTGATCATTCCCCTGGTCACGGCGCAGCGGCAGCTGGTCGGATCACAGTTCAAGGGCACGGTCTCGGTCATCATGGCGCAGGCCAATTCTGAACAGCAGTTGTCCAGCGGCGAAACCGAAATCACCGACCTGCTGCACCAGCGCCACCGCATCGCCGAAGGTGCGGACGACGACTTCAGCGTCACCAACATGGCCTCCATCGCCAGCACCATGGCCCAGGTGACCGGCATGCTCTCCATACTGCTCGGCTCGATCGCCGGCATTTCCCTTTTCGTCGGCGGCATCGGGATCATGAACATCATGATGGTCTCGGTCACCGAGCGGACCCGCGAGATCGGCATCCGGATGGCCATCGGCGCCTCGCGCAAGACCGTTCTGCTCCAGTTCCTGCTGGAGGCGATCATCATCACCATGTCCGGTGGGGTGATCGGCATCCTGATCGGGGTGGGATTGGCCAAGCTGGTCGAACGCTTCGCCGGCATCGCGGTGGCAATCACGCCGCAGCCGATCCTGCTGGCGTTCGGCGTGTCCACGCTGGTGGGGCTGTTTTTCGGCCTTTATCCGGCGCGCAAGGCCTCGATGCTCAAACCGATCGAGGCCTTGCGCTACCAGTGATGCAGGGATACGACCTTATTCGTCATGCCCACGAAAGCGGGCATCCAGGACTTTGACTTGACTGGGTTCCCGCCTGCGCGGGAACGACGACACCCCGACCGATCAGCGTTCACTAAGCCGGAAACACCCCGGTCGAGAGATAGCGGTCGCCGCGGTCGCAAATGATCGAGACGATGACCGCGTTCTCGACTTCTTTTGAAAGTTGCAGTGCCGCCCACAGGGCACCGCCGGAAGAGATGCCGGCGAAGATGCCCTCCTCCCGCGCCAGCCGGCGGGTCGTTTCTTCAGCGTCGGACTGACCGACATAGATCATCCGGTCGATGCGGTCGAAATCGCAGATGCTGGGCAGGTATTCCACCGGCCACTTGCGGATGCCCGGAATCTGGGCGCCCTCTTCCGGCTGCACGCCTACGATCTGGATGTCCGGATTCATCTCTTTCAGATAGCGCGAGCAGCCCATGATGGTGCCAGTGGTACCCATGCTGGACACGAAGTGGGTGATCTTGCCGGCGGTGTCGCGCCAGATTTCCGGACCGGTCGTTTCGTAATGCGCTGCAGGATTGTCGGGATTGGAGAACTGGTCGAGCATGATGCCCTTGCCCTCGGCGACCAGCTTGTCGGCCAGGTCGCGGGCGGCCTCCATGCCGCCTGCCTTGGGTGTCAGCAACAGTTCGGCGCCAAAGGCGCGCATGGTCTGACGGCGTTCGATGGACAGGTGTTCGGGCATGATCAGGACCATCCGGTACCCGCGCATCGAGGCCGCCATGGCCAGCGCGATGCCGGTGTTGCCGGAGGTCGCCTCGATCAGGGTATCGCCCGGCTTGATCTCGCCCCGGGCCTCGGCCTTGGCGATCATCGATACAGCGGGCCGATCCTTGACCGAGCCGGCCGGGTTGTTGCCTTCCAGCTTGGCCAGAACGATGTTCGAGGTCTGGCCCGGCAAGCGCTTGAGCCGAACCAGAGGCGTATTACCGACGAAATCCTCGATGGTCTTGAACATGCCTGATCAATCGCTACCGAACAGATCGCGGCTGTAGACCTTGTCGACCACGTCCTTGATCTCGTCGGTGATCCGGTTGGCCACGATCACATCGGCCTGCTGCTTGAACGCGGCCAGATCGTTGACCACCCTGGACTTGAAGAACTCGGTCTCCTTGAGCACCGGCTCGTACACGATCACTTCGATGCCCTTGGCCTTGATCCGCTTCATGATGCCCTGGATGCTCGACGCCCGGAAGTTGTCCGAGCCCGCCTTCATGATCAGCCGGTAGACCCCGACCGTCTTCGGATTCTTGCGGATGATGCTGTCGGCCACGAAGTCCTTGCGCGTGGTGTTGGAGTCGACAATGGCCCGCATCAGGTTCTGCGGCACATCCTGGTAGTTGGCCAGCAGCTGCTTGGTGTCCTTGGGCAGGCAGTAGCCGCCGTAGCCAAAGCTGGGGTTGTTGTAGTGCCCGCCAATACGCGGATCGAGGCTGACGCCGTCGATGATCTGCTTGGTGTCCAGGCCGTGGGTGGCGGCGTAGGTGTCAAGCTCGTTGAAGTAGGCGACCCGCATGGCGAGGTAGGTGTTGGAGAACAGCTTGACCGCTTCGGCTTCGGTGGATTCGGTGAACAGGGTGGGGATGTCCTGCTTGATCGCGCCCTGCTTGAGCAGGTTGGCGAAGGTTTCGGCCCGCGCCGAGCGTTCGCCGATGATGATCCGCGAGGGGTAGAGGTTGTCGTACAGGGCCCGGCCTTCGCGCAGGAATTCGGGCGAGAAGATGAGGTTGGGGCTGTTGAACTGGGCGCGCACCTTGGCGGTGTAGCCGACCGGCACGGTGGATTTGATCACCATCACCGCCTGCGGGTTGATGGCGATGACGTCCTTGATCACGGCTTCGACCGAACGGGTGTTGAAGTAGTTGGTCTCGGGGTCGTAGTCGGTCGGCGTGGCAATGATGACGTAGTCGGCGCCGGTGTAGGCGTCCTGCTTGTCGAGCGTGGCGCGCAGGTTGAGCGCCTTGTGCTTGAGGTAGTCCTCGATTTCAGCATCGACGATGGGCGATTCCTTGCGGCTCAGCATCTCGACCTTCTCGGGGATGATGTCGAGCGCCACCACTTCGTTGTGCTGGGCTAAAAGAACAGCGTTGGAGAGTCCGACGTAGCCGGTGCCGGCAATGGCGATTTTCATGTGTTTGCTCCCATGTGATTGAGTATTTCAGCATTGATCCGTTGCAGGGCCATGACCGGGTCATCGGCCTGGGTGATCGGGCGCCCTACGACGAGGTAATCGGCGCCGGCCTCGATGGCGCGCGCCGGGGTAAGAATTCGGGTCTGGTCGCCGGTTTCGCTGCCAGCGGGACGGATACCCGGCGTCACCAGCAGGAATTCCGGGCCGACCTGCTGGCGGAGCATGGTCGCCTCCTGGGCCGAACAGACCACTCCATCCATGCCGGCCGAGTTCGCCAGATTGGCCAGGCGGGCGACCTGTACGGCCGGTTCGACATCGAGGCCGATCTGGCGCAGATCCTCGCCGCCCATGCTGGTCAATACGGTGACGGCAATCAGCCTGGGCGGATTGCTCGACTGATCGACCGCCTCGCGCGCAGCCTGCATCATCCTGAGACCGCCGGAGGCATGGACATTGACCATCCAGACACCGAGATCGGCCGCGGCCCGGCAGGCCTGGGCAACGGTGTTCGGAATATCGTGGAACTTGAGGTCAAGAAAGACCTTGAAGCCGGATGCAGCCAGTTTTTCTACCAGGATCGGGCCGGCGCGAACGAAAAGCTCCTTGCCGACCTTGAGCTTGCATAGTGCTGGATCGAGCCGCACGGCCAGGGCCAGGGCCAGGGCGGCATCGGAATAATCCAGGGCGACGATGACGCGCGGATCGTTCATATCGGGTTCGTTATTCAATTTCTTTCTTTTCCGGCGGAATGCCTTCCCAGGCAGCGCAAGCCGGGCACTGCCAGAAGAACTGGCGGGCCTTGAAGCCGCAGTGGGTGCATTGGTAATACGAGATCCGGCTGACCTGACGATGCACCAGATCCTGGGTCATGCGAATTTCCAGGTCGGTATCCGCGCCGGCCGTGCGGGCCTGAAGATAATCATCCAGCACCCGCAAGCCGGGTTGCTGCTTCAGCGCCTCGGCGGCCAGGCTCTCGGCCGCTGTCCAGCCCTGTTTCTCGGCCACCGCATTGAACAGGATATGGAAAAGATCTGCACTGGGCTGACGGTTCAGATAGCTTTTCAGCAATTCGATGCCCTCGTCCGACCGGTTCAGGCGCTGATAGGCCTTGAGCAGACGCTCGGCAACGACCGGCAGATAGACCACATTCTGCTGTTCGATCTGGCGCCAATGCGCAATCGCAGCCTCGTCTTCGCCGGCTTGTGCTGCCAGATCGCCCAGCAGCTGGCTGGCCCGGACCGCCTTGCGATTGATGTTCAAGGCCTGATCGAGATGCTGCCGCGCACTGCCCAAGTCCTTGCGCAACATGTCGTTCAAGGCCAGCTCGCAGTAATAGTGTGCCGTGTCGGCGTTCTGGCACGGACTGCCCGATTTCTCCAGACGCTCGGCCATCGTGATCGCCTGCTGCCAGTCCTTCTCCAGGACATAGATGTCGAGCAGATGACGCAGTGCATCCAGGGCATGCGGGCCGCTCTCCAGACGCTTGAAGATATCCTCGGCCCGATCCAGCAGGCCGGCCTTGAGAAAATCCTGTCCCAGTTCATACAAGGCCTTGAGCCGCTGTTCCTGTTTCAGGTCACTGCGATCGACCAGGTTCTGGTGGATCCGGATGGCCCGGTCCAGTTCGCCCCGCCGCCGGAACAGCGCGCCCAGGGCAAAGTGAAGTTCCAGGGTATCGGGGTCGAGTCGGGCGACTTCCAGAAAGGCCTCGATGGCCTGATCCGGCTGCTCGTTGAGCAGGTAATTCAGACCGCGAAAATACGAGGTCGGGACAATGCGGGATTCCTTGATCACCTGACGGATGTCGACCCGAGCGGCCAGCCAGCCCAGGGCGAAGAATAGCGGCAGGACCAGGAGTTGCCAGGTTTCGAATTCCATGATGCTTCAGACCGGCTTGTCCGGGTCGCTCTTGCCGGCCGCGTTACGCAGCCGGGTGATTTCGCGACGGTTTCGAAAAAGGTGCCGGGAGCAGCCGAGCAAGCCGAGCAGCACACCGAGGATAAAGAAAATCAGCAAGACCAGGGACAGCGGCGCCTGCCATTCCAGCCCCATCAAATAACGAACGCTCACCGTTTCGCTGTTTTTAACCGCGAAACCGAGCAACAGCAGAAACAGGAAGAGCTTGAAAATCAGTGCCAGTGATCGCACGAAGTACTCGACTGAGGGAATAAGGGCATTGTAACGCCCCGGCCTATAAAAAAATAAGCGGCGCCAGTTACCCGACGCCGCCTAGTTAGCCGCCTGTGGCGGATTAGTCCTTGAAATCGACCCGGTCGCGCAATTCCTTGCCGGCCTTGAAGTGGGGAACGTATTTGCCCTCCACCGTCACCTTCTCGCCGGTCTTCGGATTGCGCCCGACGCGAGGCGGACGGAAATTCAGGCTGAAGCTTCCGAAGCCCCGAATCTCGATCCGTTTCCCCTCCACCAGGTTCAGCACCATGGCATCAAGGATGGTCTTGACCGCCAGCTCGGCATCCGCTGCAACCAGGTGCGGATTACGCTCAGCCAGCCGGTTGATCAGCTCCGACTTAGTCATACCTGACAAATCCACGGTCGATCAGGACTCGGTGTTCTGGCTGTCCAGCTTGGCCTTGAGCAGTGCACCCAGGTTGGTCGTACCCGCAGAGTGACCACCGGACAGTTTCTGCATGGCATCGGCCTGTTCAACGGCTTCCTTCTGCTTGACTGACAGGTTGACCTGGCGGTTCTTGCGATCGACGTTGATGATCATGGCCTCGACGGTATCGCCTTCCTTCAGGTGGGTGCGGATGTCCTCGACGCGATCGCGTGAGATTTCCGAAGCCCGCAGGTAGCCGTCCATTTCGCCGCCGATATCGATCACGGCGCCCTTGGCATCCAGCGACTTGACGGTGCCGGTGACGACGCTGCCCTTGTCGTGGGTTGCCACGAAGTTGTTGAACGGGTCTCCTTCCAGCTGCTTGATGCCCAGGGAGATGCGCTCCTTGTCGGTATCGATGGCCAGCACGGCGGCTTCGACTTCCTCACCCTTCTTGAAGTTGCGCAATGCTTCTTCGCCAGGCAGGGACCAGGACAGGTCGGACAGATGCACCAGACCGTCGATACCGCCGGGCAGACCGATGAACACGCCGAAGTCGGTGATCGACTTGATCTGGCCGGAAACCTTGTCGCCCTTCTTGTAGTTCATGGAGAACTCTTCCCAGGGGTTGGCCTTGCACTGCTTCATGCCCAGGGAGATGCGGCGGCGGTCTTCGTCGATCTCGAGGACCATGACTTCCACTTCATCGCCCAGGGAAACGACCTTGGACGGGTTGACGTTCTTGTTGGTCCAATCCATTTCGGAGACGTGCACCAGACCTTCGATACCCGGCTCGATCTCGACGAACGAACCGTAATCGGTGAGGTTGGCCACCTTGCCGAACATGCGGGTGCCGGTGGGGTAACGACGGGACAGGCCCACCCACGGATCTTCGCCCAGCTGCTTCAGGCCCAGTGAGACGCGGTTCTTGTCCTGGTCGAACTTGAGCACCACGGCGGTGACTTCATCGCCGACGTTGACCACTTCGGTCGGGTGCTTGACCCGGCGCCAGGCCAGATCGGTGATATGGAGCAGACCATCGATGCCACCCAGATCGACGAAAGCGCCGTACTCGGTGATGTTCTTGACGATGCCCTTGACCGTGGAGCCTTCCTTCAGGTTGGCCAGCAGGGTCTCGCGCTCGGCGCCCATGCTCTGTTCCAGCACGGCCTTGCGTGACACCACGACGTTGTTGCGCTTGCGGTCCAGCTTGATGACCTTGAAATCGGATTCCTTGCCTTCGAACGGCGAGGTGTCCTTGATCGGACGCACATCGACCAGCGAGCCAGGCAGGAAGGCGCGGATGCCATTGCACATGACGGTCAGGCCGCCCTTGACCTTGCCGTTGATCACGCCCTTGACCACGCGCCCCTCTTCCATGGCGGCTTCCAGGTCCAGCCACGCAGCCAGACGCTTGGCGCGATCGCGGGACAACTTGGTGGAGCCATAACCATCCTCGATGGATTCGATTGCCACATGCACGAAATCACCGATCTTGACATCCAGCTCGCCACGATCGTTCTTGAATTCCTCGGTGGGAATCAGACTTTCGGACTTGAGGCCGGCATTGACGGTGACGAAGTTGTTGTCGATACCAACGACTTCTGCGGTGATGACTTCGCCGGAGCGCATTTCCTGCTTGGCGATGCTCTCTTCGAAGAGGGCGGCAAAACTTTCCATGGGGAATGAAACGGGTGAGGTTGCGGTTGCAGTGGACATGAATAAAACCTAATCAATATCCGCGTTGCCCGAAGTGGGGTTCACGGGGGGTTGGTTGAAAAATGCTGAACCCGGAACGTTCCTGATTCAGCTTTGGCTGGCCTTGCGGTACCACTCGATGACCTGGTGCACGGCGTGTGCGATGGTCATGTCGGTCGTTTCCAGCAAATAGGCATCAGCTTCTTGTCGCAGGGGGGCAGAAGCGCGGCCCGCATCACGAGCATCACGTTCCAGCAGATCCTGCACAAGGGCCGGGAGACTAGCATCAAAACCTTTCTCGATCAACTGCTTATAGCGTCTTTGTGCCCTTTCCTCGGCCGTAGCGGTCAGGAATACCTTGACCGTCGCGTCGGGGAAAACGACTGACCCCATGTCCCGGCCATCCGTGACCAGACCGGGAGCCTTGCGGAATCCTCGCTGCAGCTCCAGCAGCGCGGCGCGCAGTGCCGGCAGGGCGGCGATCCTGGAGGCGGCGCGACCGGCCTCCTCGGTGCGGATGGCGTCACCCACCGGCTGGCCGTCGAGATAGACCTCGACGCCATCGAAGCGCAGGTCCAGGCTGCGGGCCAGACCGGCCAGCGCCGCCTCATCGTCGAGTGCCACGCCCAGGTTCAGCGCGGCGTGGGCCGTGACGCGATAGATGGCGCCGCTATCCAGGTAGTGGAAACCTAGCTCCTTCGCCACGAGGGCGGCGACGGTGCCCTTGCCTGAGGCGGACGGGCCGTCGATGGCGATGACCGGAATCGCGCTCATTGCGCAATGCCTTTGAACACGTCCCAGTAGGTCGGGAAGGTCTTGGCCGTGCACTTCGGGTCGTTGATCCGGATCGGCACGCCGCCCAGGCTGACCAGCGAGAAGCACATGGCCATGCGATGGTCGTCGTAGGTGTCGATGACCGCGTTGGCCGTCAGCTTCGCCGGCGGCGTGACCTTGATGTAGTCGGCGCCCTCCTCCACCTCGGCGCCGACCTTGCGCAGTTCGGTGGCCATGGCGGCGATGCGGTCGGTCTCCTTGACCCGCCAGGAGGCGATGTTGCGCAGGGTGGTGGTGCCGTCGGCGAACAGGGCCGTCACGGCCAGGGTCATGGCGGCATCCGGGATGTGGTTGCAATCGAGGTCGATGCCATGCAGCTTGTCGGCGCAGCCCAGGCGACATTGAATCCAGTTCGGTCCGAAGTCGATCTCGGCGCCCATGCGCGCCAGCGCCTCGGCGAAGCGCACGTCGCCCTGGATGCTGTTGCGGCCGACACCTTCGACCCGGGTCTGGCCGTGGCCGATGGCGCCGGCGGCGAGGAAGTAGGACGCCGACGAGGCATCGCCCTCGACCTCGATGCTGCCCGGGCTCTTGTACCGGGCGGCGGGCACCACGAAGCTCTCCCAGCCGTTTCGCTTCACCTCGACGCCGAAGCGCTTGATCAGGTTGAGCGTGATCTCGACGTATGGCTTGGAGATCAGCTCGCCGTCCACCCTGACCGTGACCTCGCGCCCAAGCAGCGGCGCCGAGAGCAGGATGCCGGTCAGATACTGGCTGGAGACGTTGCCCTTGACCGTGACCTCGGCTACGTCCCTGAGTACGGCCGGCGCCATCTTCAGCGGCGGAAACCCCTCGTTTTCCAGATACTCGACCTGCGCCCCAAGCTGGCGCACGGCATCGACCAGATCGCCGATCGGCCGCTCGTGCATGCGCGGCACGCCCTTGAGCACATAGTCGCCGCCAGCCAGCGCGCAGGCGGAAGACAGGGAACGGAAGGCGGTGCCGGCGTTGCCGAGGAATAGCTCGGCCCGCTTGACCGGGAACACGCCGCCGATGCCCTCGACGCGGTAGTCGTCGGTGCCTTCATGGCGGGTCCAGTGCACGCCGAGCTGCTTCAGGGCGTCAAGCATGACCCGGGTGTCGTCGGAATCGAGCAATGCCTTCACTTCGGTCGCCCCTTCGGCCAGCGCCGCCAGCAACAGAACACGGTTGGAGATGCTCTTCGAGCCGGGTAGGCGCACGGTGCCGCGGGCACCCTTGGCAGCCGGCAGGTCAATGTATTCAGTGGTCATTCGTCGTGTTCCAGGTGGTTCGTCCCGGCCGGCGCCCAGTCGCGGCGCGCCTGGCTGGCCCGGACGAAAGAATCGAAAAGGGTCGCGCCGTCGCCTGTCGCCAGCGCCTTGCGCAGACGGGACAGGCGGGCGATGTAGGCGTCCAGTTCCCCGACCAGGGCCTCGCGGTTGGCCAGGGCGATGTCGCGCCACATCTCGGGCGAACTGCCGGCGATCCGGGTGAAGTCGCGGAAGCCGCTGCCGGCATGTCGGAAATAGAGCTCGGCCTCGGGCCGGCCGGCGAGTTCGTCGACCAGGGCGAAGGCGGCCAGATGGGGCAGATGGCTGACCGCAGCGAAGACCCGGTCATGTTCAACAGCCGTCATGTCCATCACCTGCGCGCCGCAGGCCCGCCACAGAGCCGCGACAGCCTCGACCGTGTCCGGTGCATTCTCGGCCAGTGGCGTCAGGATGACGTTGCGACCGTCGTAAAGTTCGGCTTGTGCGGCCGAAGCCCCGCTCTTCTCGGCCCCGGCAATCGGGTGACCGGGCACGAACTGAGCGATGTGCCCGCCCAGACCATGCCGGGCGGCGGCAATGACATCCTGCTTGGTGCTGCCCGCATCGATCACCAGCGTGCTCTTGCCCAGATGCGGGGCGATACGGCTGAAGGTCTCGGCCATGCTGCCGACCGGCATGGCCAGCAGAACGCAATCGGCACCAGTCACGGCCTGTTCGGGCGTGGCCGCAATCTCGTCTATCACACCTGTCGACAGCGCCGTTTCGAGATTGGCCTGGCCACGTCCGTAGCCGACAACGTGCCCGACCTTTCCGGCGCGTTTCAGCGCCCTCGCGACCGAACCGCCGATCAGGCCGACGCCGAGAACCGCCAGTCTATTGATCACTTGCCCAGCACCTCGGCCAGCGCCTTGAGGAATAATGCGTTTTCCTTTTCCATACCGATGCTGACCCGCAGATGTTCGGGCATGCCATAGCCGGCGACCGGCCGGACGATCACACCGCGTTCTAGCAGGGCCCGGTTGATCGCGGCGGCATCGCCCACCCGGCAACACACGAAGTTGCCATGGGAAGGGATGAATTCGACGTCCAGCGCGCGCAGGCCTTCGGTGAGCTGGATCATGCCGGCCGCGTTGATGGCCAGGCATTCCTCCAAGAACGGAAGGTCTTCCATCGCCGCGACCGCGGCCGCCTGGGCCAGATTGCTGACATTGAAGGGCTGTCGCACCCGATTCAGCAAACCGGCCAGCTCAGGCGCACACAGGGCATAGCCGACCCGCAAGCCGGCCAGGCCATAGGCCTTGGAGAAGGTGCGGGTCACGATCAGATTGGGATGCGCCGCCAGCAGCGCCAGGCTGTCGCCGCGCAGATCGGCCGACAGGTATTCGTAATAGGCCTCGTCCAGCACGACCGCAACGCTATCCGGTACGGCGGCAAGGAACTCGGTCATCTCGGCCGGCGAGGCCAGCGTGCCGGTCGGGTTGTTCGGGTTGGCGATGAACACGATGCGGGTATCGGGCTCAATGGCCTTGAGCATGGCTGGCAGGTCATGGCCCCAGTCACGGGCCGGCACTTCGATTCCGCGCGCGCCGGTGGCCTGGACGGCGATCGGGTAGACGGCGAAGGCGTATTGCGAATAGACCGCGCTGCTGCCCGGCGCGAGAAAGGCGCGGGCAGCCATCTCCAGCACGTCGTTGGACCCGTTGCCGAGCACGATCTGCTCACGGCTCAGGCCCAGCCGTTCGGACAACGCCGTTTTCAGGTCGTAGCCGTTGCCATCCGGATAGCGGGCCACTTCCATCAACACGTTCTCGATCGCGGCCAGGGCGCGCGGACTGGCGCCAAGCGGGTTCTCGTTCGAGGCCAGCTTGATGATGTCGGATTCGTCCAGGCCCATTTCGCGGGCCAGTTCGGCAATCGGCTTGCCCGGCTGATAGGGAGCGATGGCGCGGATGTGCGCGGGGGCGTGATCGGTCAGTGACATGGCTTACAGTGCAGTCGGATAGGAACCCAGGATTTTCAGGGACAGGGCATGGCCGGCGGCTTCATTCAGTGCCTCGGCCACCCTGGCCTCCTGACGATGACCGTCGAGGTCGATGAAGAAGACATATTCCCAGCTGCCGCTCTTGGCCGGCCGGGACTCCAGCTTGCTGAGGCCGACGTCCTTGCGGGCGAAAGGCTCGATCAGTTCCAGCAGCGCGCCAGGCTTGTTCTTGGCATAGACGGCAAGCGAGGTCTTGTCCTTGCCGGAGGGTGCCGTTTCGTCCCGGCCCAGGACCAGAAAACGGGTGGTATTGCCGGTATCATCCTCGATGCCGGGGGCGACGACCGCCAGTCCATAGCGATCCGCCGCCTTCTCGCCTGCAATCGCCACCGCATCCGGCTGGCCGGATGCCAGACGCGCCGCCTCGGCGTTGCTGGACACGGCAATCCGCTCGACCTTCGGCAGGTGCGCGTTCAGCCAGCCCTGACACTGGCCCAGCGACTGGGCGTGGGAATAGACCACCCGAACCCCGTCCAGCCCATCTATCTGGCGCAGCAGATTTTGCCGAACACGGAGCATGACCTCGCCGCAGATGGTCAGGCGCGTGGTCAGCAACAGGTCCAGGGTGCGACCGATCGCGCCCTCGCTGGAGTTTTCCACCGGCACCACGCCGTACTCGGCCTGGCCCTGCTCCACTGCACGAAAAACCTCGTCGATGCTCGCGGCCGGCAGCCCTTGCGCGCTCTGGCCAAACTGCTTGAGCGACGCAGCTTCGGAGAACGTCCCCTCCGGCCCGAGATAGGCCACGGTCATCGGCTGTTCCAGCGAACGGCAGGCTGACATGATTTCCTTGAACAGCAACTCCACCGACTCGTTCGATAGCGGGCCGGCATTGGCAGCCTGCAGCCGGCGCACCACCTGGGCCTCGCGCTCGGGCCGGTAGATCGGCGCGCCGTTCTTGGCGTGGCCGACGGCCTGGGCCAGCTTGCCGCGCTGGTTCAGCAGTTCCAGCAACTGGTCGTCGAGGGCGTCGATCCGGTTGCGCAGTTCGAGTAGCCTGTCGCTCATCCGTGCTTCTGCTCGAAATCGGCCATGAAATCGGCCAGCGCCTGAACGCCCTCCAGCGGCATGGCGTTGTAGATCGAAGCGCGCATCCCTCCCACCGACTTGTGGCCCTTGATCTGCAGGATGCCGCGCTGCTTGGCCTGGGCCAGAAAGGTTTCATCCAGGCTCGGGTCGCGCAGGGTGAAAGGCACGTTCATGCGCGAGCGGAACGCTGGCTGCACCGGGTTGTGATAGAAGCCGCTGCGGTCGATCACCTCGTAGAGCAGGCTGGCCTTCCTGGCGTTGGTCTGTTTCATGACCTCCAGGCCGCCGCGCCAGATCAGCCATTTGAAGACCAGACCGGCCATGTAGATGGCGAAGGTCGGCGGCGTGTTGAGCATGGAATGGTTTTCGGCCTGGACCCGGTAGTCGAGCAGGTTCGGCGTGCCCGCCGACGCTTTGCCGAGCAGGTCCTCGCGCACGATCACCAGGCAGACGCCGGCCGGGCCGACGTTCTTTTGCGCGCCGGCGTAGATCAAACCAAAGCGGGATACGTCCATGGGCCGCGACAGGATGTGCGAACTCATGTCCGCCACCAGCGGCACGCCCTGGGGAAGACTGCCGAAATCGAACACTTCCACACCGCGGATGGTCTCGTTGGTGCACAGATGCAGATAGGCTGCGTCGGGATTCAGGTCCAGTTCGGACCAAGTGGGGAATGAGGTGAAACCATCCGCCTCGGTGGTTGCCACCTGGCGTATTGCGCCGTAGTGCTCGGCTACCTTGCAGGCCTTCTTGGACCAGTCTCCGGTCACGATGTAATCCGCCGACCCGCCGGCCAGCAGGTTCATCGGCACCTGGTCGAATTGCAGGGTCGCGCCGCCCTGCAGGAACAGCACCTTGTAATTGGCCGGGATGCTCATCAAGCTGCGCAGATCGGCCTCGGCCGCTTCCAGGATGGAGGTGAACTCCTTGCCCCGGTGGCTCATTTCCATGACCGACATGCCGCAGCCGTGCCAGTTCATCAGTTCATCGCTGGCCTGCTCCAGAACTTCACGGGGCAGAACGGCCGGACCCGCACTGAAATTGTAGATTCGTTCCACAGTTCGTCCTAAAAGAAAACCGGCACGCCAGGCGCCATAAACCCAGCCAGCAATCGTCTTGAATTCATCACGGCCTCGCAGTTGAAGCCGTTATTTTATCCAAACTATCCCCGCAGCGGGCGGGAGAGAGGCGATCGTCAATCCCGGCCCGAGCGCCAGATCGACCAGAGGATTCCGATGCTGTTGAAAAAGGCCAGGACAAAGCCCAGCAGACCGAAAAACGGCAGACCGAACAGTTCAGGTCCGCCCTTGACCGTCATGATGATGGACGAACCGACGACCAGGGAAGCCGTCAGCACGCCCATGGTCAGACGGTTGGCGGCATGGTTGATCTGCTGGCCGAAATGATCCAGCCGCTTCAGATCGAGATCAATCCGGATGCGGCCGCGCCGGATCTGGCGCAGCAAACGGGTCAGATCCCTGGGCAGGCCGGTGACCACTTCGCCGATATCGCGCAGGCTGCGCCTCATCCGCAGGTAAATCGCACCCGGCGAATAGCGCGCCTCCATCACCTCGAGCACAAACGGCTCCAGGTGGTCGACCATATGGAAATCAGGGTCCAGCAGATGGCCGAATCCCTCCAGGGTGATCAGCGCCTTGAACAGCAGGGTGAGATCGGACGGGATGCCCAGATTGTTGTCGCGTAGCACGGCGGTGACGTCGGACAGCAGTGGGCCGATGCGGATCTCCCGCAGTGGCAGGTCGTCATAGCTGAAGATGATCTCGGTCAGATCGAATGCCAGCTTGTCTTCGTCGATCTCGGCATCGCCCGACCAAAGTGCCAGCACGTTGAGCAGGGATTGCTCGTCCTTCTTGATCAGCGCACCCAGAAAATCCGTGAGTTGGGCGCGTCGAGCATCGGTCAGCCGACCCACCATGCCGAAATCCAGGATACCGATCCGGTTTCCGTCCAGGAACATCACATTCCCCGGATGCGGATCGGCGTGGTAATGGCCATGCATCAGGATCATCTTGAGCACGGCATCGGCGCCGCGCGACGCCAGCAGCTTCAGGTCCATGCCGGCCGCGACGGCCCGGTCGATTTCAGTGGCCGGTATGCCCTGCAATTCCTGCTGGACGTTGACCACCTCACCACAATAATCCCAGTAGGCATGGGGAATCACGACCGTGTCATCACCCCGGAAGGCCTTGCCGAAGACGACCAGATTGCGGGCCTCCTTGGCCAAGTCCATCTCGTGCAGCAAGGAGCGCCGCAGCTGGCTGACGATCTGGACCGGCCGGTAACGCCTCGACTCGGGCATCTCCGATTCGATCAGCCGGGCCAAATGAGTCAGGATGCGCAGGTCGGCCTCTACCTTGGGCACGATATCCGGCCGGCGCAGCTTCAAGACCACCGGCGTGCCGTCCTTGAGCCGGGCCCGGTGCACCTGGGCAATGGAGGCCGCTGCAAAAGGTACGGTTTCGATGGCATCGAACACCTCTTCCAGCGGCCGACCGTATTTGGCCTCCATGGCCGGCCGCAGCTGTTCGAACGGCACAGGCGGCACATTGCTGTGCAGTTCCTCAAATTCGGCAATCCAGGATGGCGGAAAGACATCGACCCGGGTGGCCAGGATCTGGCCCAGTTTGACAAAGGTCGGCCCGAGGTCGGTCATCGCCATCCGGATCCGCACCGGCAGTTCGAGCTTGGTGATCTCGTCCGAGGTACGCCAGTGCAGCAGCTTGCCGGCGCGCTCCAGCGTGCTGGCCAGACCCAGCACCCGCACCACATCGCCCCATCCGTAGCGGATCAGGACCGACACGATCTCGTGCAGGCGCGGCAGATCCCGCACCATGGAAATAGTTTCCCGAAGCATGCGATTCAGCCGGACTCAGTCTCTTTTGCCATGCAGCGCGTCGGCCAGGCCATGCAGAATGCCGGCCGTCACCGCGGACAGACGCCCGACCGCCTCCCGTGCATCGACCTTTGCATCGCGCGCCGCATCACCGGCCACCTGACCGAGATCGCGGCTCAGGGCGCCGAGAACCTCGCCGATCTGTTTGCCGGTATCCGAGCCGTTGCGGCTGAGGTGCTCGCCAATCCGGCCGAACTCCTCCTTGAGCAGGCCCTGGCTCTTGCCGCCGGCCTCCTTCAGCGTCCCGAGGAGATTGTCCTCCAGGCCGCGCACCGCATCGTAGGCCTCGCGCAGATCGGTATCGGCGAACCGGCGGCCCTGGCTCCAGCCCTCCTCCAACGCGGTTCTCAGTGCATAGAGACTCTTGCCGACGGCCTCGTCGACACCCGCCACGGCGGTCTTCAGCGACTCGCCCACGTTGCCGGCATGGGCACCATAGCCCTCGCCGAGACCTTCCAGCGCGGACTTCATGACGCCACTGATCGCCTTGGCGTCGGCCTTGCGGTTCATGATCGCGGTCAGTACCAGGCTACGTACCCGTTCCCGCAAATCACCGCCCTCGCTGGCGGCTTCCATTACAGGCATGCGGACTTCGTCATATTCGTTTGTCATGGCAACTCTCCTTGTTATCGAGCCACTGGCTCAGTTGGTCTTTGCATTAATGGTAGACAACCCTATGTCAGAATGGCTTAATGTTTCAATCAGTTAATCATTCAAGTTCATGCGAAACATCGCAACAACCCTATTCATCACCGTGCTGCTTTGCCTGTTTGCCACCACGGCATCGGCCAAGGACAAGCACCACGCCACAGCGGCCAAAGGGCACAAAAGCGTAGCGCACAAGCATCAACCGGCTGCCACCAAAACAAGTCAGCACAATAAAAAGTCAGCGCACAAATCCCCATCGGCCAAGAAAAAATCGAAAGCAGAATCCAGAGCCAGTCATCATAAAGTCTCGCTGCACAAAGCGCAGCCCGAGACCACCAGGAAGCACCACAGCGCCAATGCGGACAAGACTCTGTCCAGCCCCCCGCCCCAAACCAAGGCAGTAGAAACAAGCTCCGACAAGCTCGCCATGCCGGACCTCGGCAAGTCAGCGCCCCCGGCCACCGGGCCAGCAGTCCCCTCGCCCGCCGCGCCGAACACCAGCAACCAGGGCCAGTCATCCAAGCCCGAGACCGCCAGCACGGAAGAAAGCAGCGGGCTGATGGATGCCATGAAGAAACGAGCCGAGCCCTTGCTGGTTGCGATGGGCTTGCTGGGCACGCCGTACAAGATTGGCGGCGCCAACCCCGACAAGGGCGTGGATTGCAGCGGCCTCGTACACTATGTCTACAAACAGGCCGCCAACCTCGACCTGCCGCACAGTGCCAAGGCGCTGAGCCAGAACGGCGCCCCGGTCAAGAAAGACGATCTTCAGCCCGGCGATCTGGTCTTCTTCCACACCCTGCGCAAGCGCTTCTCCCATGTCGGCATCTACGCCGGCGACGGCAAGTTCGTCCATGCCGACAGCAAGCAGGTCAAGGAAGTCATGGTCTCCAGCCTTGACTCACAATACTGGGCCAAGCACTTCGACGGCGCTCGCCGACTTCAACTCGACTCCTCCCAAGCCAAGTAGGCATACTTATCGCAGCGCTCAGGGCGCTGGGTTCATGTACCGCAGGTGCAGTGTCTCGATCTCGGCGACCATCGCTTCCGACAGCGGCTTTTGCCATGCGCCAAGGTTTTCACGCAGCTGCGCCATGCTGGTCGCACCGATGATGGTGCTGGCGACGAACCAGCGCCGGTAGACGAAGGACAGCGCCAGTTCGGCCGGGGTCAGCCCGTGTTTGCGGGCCAGCTCGGCATAGGCAGCGACAGCAGGTTGGACATTGGGTTTCTCGTAGCGCTGGGCGAAGCCCTTGAAATCCGTGACCCGCCCATGAGCCGAAGGATTATCCAGATACTTGGCGCTCAGATAGCCGAAGGCCAGCGGCGAATAGGCCAATAAGCCGATCCGCTCCCGGAAGGCGATCTCGGCCAGGCCAAACTCGAAACCCCGGTTGATCAGGCTGTAGGCATTCTGGGTCGAAACCACCCTGGGCAAGCCCAGTTCAGTCGACAAGCGGAGAAACTCCATCACGCCCCAGGGGTGTTCGTTGGACAACCCCACGTAGCGGATCTTGCCTTCCTGAACCAGTTCGGCCAGGGTTTCCAGCTGGTCCCGGATCGGCACGGAGGCCACTTCCTGGCTCGGATCGAACTGATAGCGGCCGAACATGGGCACGTTCCGGGCCGGCCAGTGTATCTGGTAAAGATCGATGTAGCCGGTCTTCAGGCGCTTGAGCGAGCCATCGATCGCCTCGCGCACATTGGCCCGGTCGAGCGACCTGGGGCCGCCCCGGATCCAGGCCATGTTCCGGTTCGGCCCGGCCACCTTGGTGGCCAGCACGACCTTGTCGCGCGGCCTCCCGGCAAGCCAGTTGCCGACGATGGTTTCAGTCCGGTTGCAGGTCTCGGCCCGAGGCGGCACCGGATACATCTCGGCGGTATCGATGAAGTTGACGCCTTCGGCGAAGGCGTGATCGAGCTGCTCGTGCGCTTCGGCCTCGCTGTTCTGCTGGCCGAAGGTCATGGTTCCGAGACAGATGGCGGAGACCTTGAGTTCGCTGTCCCCCAGGCAACGGTATTCCATATCCACTTCCTCAGACCAATGCCAGGCTGACCATGCTCCGGGCGTCGGCAACGATGGTCTGCAGATGCTCGGCGCTGACGAAACTCTCGGCGTAGATCTTGTAGATGTCCTCGGTGCCGGACGGCCGGGCGGCGAACCAGCCGTTGGCCGTGGTCACCTTGAGGCCGCCGATGGGCGCATCGTTGCCTGGCGCGCGGGTCAGCTTGGCGGTGATGGCATCGCCGGCCAGCGTGGTTGCGCTGACCCGTTCCGGGGTCAGGCGCTTGAAGCCTGCCTTCTCCTCCTTGCTCACCGGGCTGTCGATGCGGGTGTAGAACGGCGCGCCGTATTTCGCGGCCAGGTCCTGATAGTGGCGGCCCGGGTCCTTGCCGGTCACGGCGGTGATCTCGGCCGCGAGCAGGGCCAGGATGATGCCGTCCTTGTCGGTGGTCCAGACCGTGCCGTCGCGACGCAGGAAGGAGGCGCCGGCGCTCTCCTCGCCGCCGAAGCAGAACGTGCCTTCGAGCAGGCCGCCGGAGAACCACTTGAAGCCGACCGGCACCTCGACCAGCTTGCGGCCAAGGCCGTTCACCACCCGATCGATCATGGCCGAACTGACCAGGGTCTTGCCCACGGCGGCCTCAGCCGACCATTGCCGACGATGCGTCAGCAGGTAGTTAATGGCCACCGCGAGATAATGGTTCGGGTTCATCAGGCCGACCGAAGGCGTGACGATGCCGTGCCGGTCGACGTCGGCATCGTTGCCCCAGGCGATGTCGAACGAGTCCTTCAGGCCGACCAGCGAGGCCATGGCGTAGGGACTGGAACAGTCCATGCGGATCTTGCCGTCGTGGTCCAGGGTCATGAAGGCGAAGGCCGGGTCGACCTTGGGATTCACCACTTCGAGGTTCAGGCCGTATTTCTCGGCGATCGGCTTCCAGTAAGCCACCGCTGCGCCGCCCATCGGATCAACGCCGATCCTCAGGCCGGCAGCCCTGATGGCGGCCATGTCGATCACGTTTTCGAGGTCGTCGATGTAGGGCGTCATCAGGTCGACGGCCCGGGTGGTCGGTGCGGCCAGCGCCTGCTGGTAAGCCATACGCTTCACGCCGGCGTTGCCGGCCGCCATCAAATCATTGGCACGCTGCTCGATCCAGCCGGTGACGTCGGTATCGGCCGGGCCGCCGTGAGGCGGGTTGTATTTGATGCCGCCGTCGCTGGGCGGGTTGTGCGAGGGCGTGATGACGAGGCCGTCGGCCTTGGCCGTGGCGTTCCGGTTATGGACCAGGATGGCGCGCGAGATCACCGGCGTCGGCGTGTAACCGCCGTCGGCCTGCAAATGCACCTCGACGCCATTGGCAGCCAGCACTTCCAGGCAGTTCTGCTGGGCCGGCGCCGACAGGGCGTGGGTATCCATGCCCAGGAACAGCGGCCCGGTGATGCCTTGGGCTGCGCGGTATTCGCACACCGCCTGCGAGATGGCCAGGATGTGGGCCTCGTTGAAGCTGCGCTTGAAGGCGGTGCCGCGGTGACCGCTGGTGCCGAAAGCGACGCGCTGGCCGGGGTCATTGGCATCCGGCAGGTCGTGATAGGCCTTCAGCAGGGCGTCGATATCGGTCAGGCTATCGGCAGGGGCGGGTTTTCCGGCGAGGGGGTGGGTCATGCTGGGCTCCGGGTTGGGTTCTGCCGAAATGTTACGCCGGCCATGTGACGAATGACACCCGGCGCGGAACCCGGAGGCGATAAAATGGGTCCATCCCAGCTATTGCCTGTCTATCAACGCCCCACCATGAATCTGCGCCGTCTCGCCACCCTCCTCATCCTGCCGCTGCTGCTGACTGCCTGTGCCCAGCAGCCGATCCAGCCCCCGCCGCCGCCCCAGCCCAAACCGATCAAGATCGGCCTGGCCCTGGGCGGTGGCGCGGCACGCGGTTTCGCCCACATCGGCGTGATCAAGGTGCTGGAGGCCAACGGCATCAAACCCGACTTCATCGTCGGCACCAGTGCCGGTTCCTTCGTCGGCGCCCTCTATGCCTCCGGGCTGAGCGGCTTCCAGCTGCAAAACATGGCCTTGCAGATCAAGGAAGATGACCTGACCGACTGGACCCTGCCCAACCGGGGCGTGCTCAAGGGCGGGGCACTGCAGGATTTCATCAACAAGGCCTTGGCCAACCGGCCGATCGAGAAGCTGGCGATACCGTTCGGCGCCGTCGCCACCGACCTGGATACGGGAGAAATGGTGGTCTTCCGGCGCGGCAATACCGGCATGGCGGTACGTGCCTCCAGCACCGTGCCCGGCGTGTTCCAGCCGACCAGCATCAACGGGCACGAATATGTCGATGGCGGGCTGACCTCACCGGTTCCGATTCAGGCCACCCGGGACATGGGCGCGGATTTCGTGATCGCCGTCGACATCAGCCAGTCTCCCCGGCGGGGCAAGGCGGACGGCATGATGAGCGAGCTGTTGCAGACCTTCACCATCATGGGCAACGCCATCAAGCGGCACGAACTGGCCGATGCGGACGTCGTGATTCACCCTCAAACCGGCAACATCGCCGCATCCGACTTCGACGATCGCCATCTGGCCATCATGGAAGGCGAAAAGGCCGCCACTCAGGCCCTGCCGACGCTCCTGGCGAAGCTGGCCAGGGCCAGGGCGGGACAAACGCCCTGAGTTATTTCTTGCAGGCGAATTTTTCGCCCAATACCCGGTCCAGGGCCTCGGGTGCGGGTTTCTTCATGTAGTCCGGGTGGGCCTTGAGCCAGATGACCGATTCGGTCGGCAGCCGCTCGGTATCGCCCTTGCCGAAACACAGCTGACCCTTGCGCTGACCATCAGCAACGGCATCCAGATAGCCATTGATGTAGTTGTGACACATGATGGACAGGGCCTGCACCGTGATGGCGCCGAAACACATCCGCATCAAGCCCTCCCCGGTCTGGGTCGTGTGGCCGGACTGCTCCGCCGATGCTGTAGCCGGCAGGGACATGCAGGCCAGCGCGACGATCAACGCGCGTTTCATTGAAGTTCTCCTCTCTTCAGACAGCCGATTATTTTAGCCGAGGCTTTCCGGGCCTGTTACCTCCAGGCGTGGCCGGCTTGCCGGCAGGTTTGCGACCTTGCAGCGGACGAGCCCGGTCCATCTGCCGCCCGGTTCCAGCGGGCTGGAAAGCCGGGATCAGATGCTGCTTGCCATTACCGATCAGATCGGCCCGTCCCATGCCCTTGAGCGCCTCGCGCAGCATCGGCCAGTTGTCTGGGTCATGGTAGCGCAGGAAGGCTTTCTGCAAGCGCCGGGCGCGTTCGCCGCGGGTCACCGGCACCTTGCGCGCCTTGCCGCCCAGGACGGATTTCAACGGGTTGAGCTCGGTGTGCCACATGGTTGTGGCGAGGGCCAGCGGCGTGGGTAGGAAGGTCTGCACCTGGTCCAGGCGGAAGCCGTTCTTCTTCAGCCACAGGGCCAGGTTGAGCATGTCCTCGTCGGTGGTGCCCGGATGCGCGGCGATGAAGTACGGGATCAGGTACTGCTCCTTGCCCGCCTCTTTCGAATACTTGTCGAACAGCTGCTTGAACTTGTCATAGGCCGTCATGCGCGGCTTCATCATGTGTTCGAGCGGACCGTCCTCGGTGTGCTCGGGCGCGATCTTGAGATAGCCGCCGACGTGGTGCTGGGCCAGCTCCTTGACGTATTCCGGCGACTTCACCGCCAGGTCGTAGCGCACCCCGGAGCCAATCAGCACCTTCTTGATGCCCGGCAGCGCGCGGGCCTTGCGGTAAAGCTGGATCAGCGGATTGTGGTCGGTGCCCATGTTCTCGCAGATGTCCGGGAAGACGCAGGATAGGCGCCGACAGGCCGACTCGATCTTCGGGTCCTTGCAATGCAGGCGGTACATGTTGGCGGTCGGCCCGCCCAGGTCGGAGACGATCCCGGTGAAGCCGGCGGTCTTGTCCCGGATCTCCTCGATCTCGTGCAGGATCGATTCCTCGGAGCGGCTCTGGATGAT
>JBBIJC010000024.1:0-25994 GCA_037446165.1 Hydrogenophilales bacterium
CCGGCGTCGCCGTGCGGACCGCCGATCTCGAAGCAACCGGTCGGATTGACCAGGTAATTGACGTTGCCCTTGGTCATCTCGCGCGGCAGGACCGGCTTGATGATGTCCTCGATCACCGCCTCGTGCAGGCTCTTCTGCATGTCGGGCGGGGTGAATTCAGGGCTGTGCTGGGTGGACAGGACCACGGTGTCGACCGCGACCGGCCGGCCGTCGACATACTTGAGGGTCACCTGCGACTTGGCGTCCGGGCGCAGCCAGGGCAGGCGGCCGTCCTTGCGCAGCAGGGCCTGGCGCTCGACCAGGCGATGGGCCAGGTAGATCGGCATCGGCATCAGCGACGGCGTCTCGTCGCAGGCATAGCCGAACATCAGGCCCTGGTCGCCGGCGCCCTGGTTGAGGATATCGTCCGAGGCGTGGTCGACGCCCTGGGCGATGTTCGGGCTTTGCTGGCCGTAGCAGACATGGACCGAGCAGCCGTCGGCATCGAAGCGCAGATTGGGATCGCCGTAGCCGATCTGGCGGATGGTGTCGCGCGCCACGTGGGCGTAATTCACTTGTGCCTTGGTCGTGATCTCGCCGGCCAGGATGACCAGGCCGGTGCTGACCAACGTCTCGGCCGCGACCCGGGCGGTCGGGTCCTGGGCCAGGATGGCGTCGAGCACGGCGTCGGAGATCTGGTCGGCGACCTTGTCGGGATGGCCTTCGGATACGGATTCGGAGGTAAACAGATATTCACTCATGATGCTTCCTTTTAATGCCCCTGGATTTAGCCGGCGTAACCGGCTTCTGGGACCTGGAAGCTGGAACGCTTTAGCAGTATTTCGGGCCTTTGCCCGGCCGCCCTGCAAGTTGTCCGTTAACTCGGCGGTGATGACATGCTAGTCTTCCGGGCCGTACTGGTCAATCCATCCGAAATGCTGACGTTTTTGGGCCTCCTTGCCCGTCTTCCCTTGCCCCTGCTCCACCTGCTGGGCGCAAAACTCGGCCTGCTGGCCCTGCTACGCGGCCGCCATCGCCGGCTGATCGCCGACAACCTGCGTCATGCCGGCCTGTATTCACCCGGCATGGTCATGAAGGTAGGCATGGAACTGGGCAAGATGCTGCTCGAACTGCCTGCGATCTGGCTGCGCCCGCTCAATGAAGTGACCGGACTGATCCGCGAGGTGCGCGGCTGGGAACATGTCGAGGCCGGCCTGCAACGCGGCAACGGCCTGATCGTGCTGGGCCCGCATCTGGGCTGTCTGGAGCTGGCCGGCCTGTACCTGGCCAGCCGCATCCCGATGATCGCCCTGTACCGCAAACCGCGTCAGGACTGGTTCCATGAGCTGATGCAGCGCGGCCGCAGCGGCACCCTGGGCCGGGCGGTGGAACCCAACCTGGCCGGCGTGCGCGCCCTGTTCAAGGCCTTGAAGCAGAACGAAGCGGCCTGGGTCCTGCCCGACCAGCACGCCAACGATGGCGACGGTATCTGGACCCCGTTCTTCGGTCGCTGGGCCTACATGCCCACCCTGCTTTATCGCCTGCACGACAAGACTCACGCCGCGCTGCTGCTGTTCCAGTGCGAACGGCTGTCCTGGGGCCGCGGCTACCGGCTGGTGATCGAGTCGCTGCCCGACCTGCCGGCCGACACCGCGGCAGCCTGCCGGATCGTCAACCGGACCCTGGAGGACCGCATCCGGCAGTTGCCTGCGCAATATCTGTGGAGCTACCGCCTGCACCGGATCAGCGGCAGCGAACGGCCACCGGAAGGGCCCGCGCTATGAGCCGGATCGGAATCGGCATGCTCTGGCTGCTCTGGCGGCTGTTGCCGGCCCGCGCACTGGCCGGTCTGGGCGAGTGGCTGGGGGCGTTGCTCTATGTCCTGGTCAAAAGCCGGCGCCGGGTGGTGCTGACCAATCTCCGGCTCGCTTTTCCGGCGCTCGGCGAGACCGAACGGGTGCAACTGGCGAAGGCGCACTTCAGGGCCGTGGGCCGCGCCAGCCTGCTCGAAACCGTGTCCTGGTGGGGCAGCCGCGAGCAGGTCGAACAACTGGTCCGGTTCGAGGGCCTGGAACATTTCAACGCCCATGTCGGCAAGCCGCTGATCCTGTTCTCGCCCCACTTCGTCGGCCTCAACCTGGGCGGGGTCCGGGTCAGCCAGCTGCCGGCCACCTTCGCCTCGATGTACAAGCCGGTCAAGAACCCGGACCTGGACCGGCTCATGCTCCACGCCCGTACCCGCTTCGGCCAGTCGGAACTGATCCCGAGCCAGGCTGGCGTCAAGCCGGTGATCCGCGCCCTCCGCAAGGGCCACCCGTTCTACTACCTGCCGGACATGGACTACGGTCCCAGGGACGCCGAGTTCTTGCCCTTCTTCGGCGTGCCCGCCGCCACCATCACCGGCATGCCGCGCCTGGCCCGCGCCACCGGCGCCGCGGTCGTTCCCTGCATCACGCGCTGGATGGGCGACCACTACGTCACCCGGTTCTACCCGGCCTGGGAAAGCTACCCCACCGACGACGTCACCGCCGACACCCGCACCATGAACGCCTTCCTTGAAGACCGCGTGCGAGAAATGCCGGAACAGTACTTCTGGCTGCACCGCCGCTATGCAACCCGTCCCGAAGGCGAACCCGACCTTTATGACTGAGATCGAAATCCACCTCCTGCGCCTGGATCAGGCCGAAGCCCTGGTCGACCTGGCCGGCCGCATCTGGCGCACCTGCTATCCCGGCATCATCAGCAACGGCCAGATCGAATACATGCTGGCCCAGCGCTACAAGCCGGGCCTGGTGAAGCAGCTCATCGCCCGTGGCGACCTGTGGCTGGCCGCGCAGGCTGGCGACGAACTGGTCGGTTTCGCCCACGGCCATCCGCTGCAGGACGGCGACTACAAGCTGGACAAGCTCTACGTCCATCCCGACTGGCAACGCCACGGCATCGGCGGCAAGCTGATCGCTGAGGTCGCCCGCCGCGCCCGCGACCATGCCTGCACCCGCCTGTTGCTGCGCGTCAACCGGCAGAACCGGCCCGCCATCGATGCTTACCTGAAACATGGCTTCACCGTGGCGACGATCATCATGGAAGACATCGGGGAGGGGTTCGTGATGGATGACTATGTGATGACCAGGGAACTGTCACCCTCATGAACAAATCTAGCCTTTCCCTCACAAACCCCCGCGGACGACTCGCGGCCGGTCGCACCTCCCGCTGCGCGGCAGGCACTGCTCCCTGCTCGCATCCGCGCTTCGTGATGGATGACTATGTAATGACCAGGGAACTGACATGAGCTTCCGGAACCCGCCAGACGCAGAAATCCGGGCCCTGCTGCAACGGGTGAAGACCATCGCCGTGGTCGGCCTGTCGCCCAAGCCCGGCCGGCCGAGTTTCGGCGTATCCCAGGCCATGCAGCGCTTCGGTTACCGCATCGTGCCGGTGCGGCCAGCGGTCGACGCGGTGCTGGGCGAGAAGGCCTACGCCAGTCTGGCCGACATCCCGTTTCCGGTCGACCTGGTCAATGTGTTCCGCGCCGCCGAGCATATCCCGCAAGCGGTCGAGGAATGCCTGGCGATCAGGGCGCCTGCGCTCTGGGTCCAGGAGGGCATCGTCGATGACGAGGCCGCCGAAAAGGCGCGTTCCGCCGGCCTGACCGTGGTAATGGACCGTTGCATTTACAAGGATTACATGGCATTGATGACAGCATGAAACTGCACTTCACCAAAATGCATGGCCTGGGCAACGATTTCGTCGTCATCGACGCGATCAACCAGCGCCTTGACCTCTCGCCCGAGCAATTCCGCTTCCTGGCCGACCGTCATTTCGGCGTCGGCTGTGACCAGGTCCTGCTGGTCGAAAAGCCCACTCAGGCCGGCATCGACTTCCGCTACCGCATCTTCAACGCCGACGGCGGCGAAGTGCAGCAATGCGGCAACGGCGCCCGCTGCTTCGTCCGCTTCGTGCATGACAAAGGGCTGACCGACAAACACGAGATCCGGGTCGAGACCGCTTCCGGCATCATCGTGCCCCGCCTGGAGGACGACGGCCAGATCACCGTGGACATGGGCCCACCGCGCTTCGAGCCGGCCGACATTCCGTTCGTGGCCGATGCCCGCTCCACCACCTACCTGCTCGACCTGGCCGGCCAGCCGGTCGAGGTTTCGGTATTGTCGATGGGCAATCCTCACGCGGTCCTGGAAACCTGCAACATCGACACTGCCCCGGTCGCCCATTGGGGCTCGATGATCGAACATCACTCGCGTTTTCCGCAGCGGGTCAACGTCGGCTTCATGCAGCTGGTGCACCGGCGGGCGATCAAGCTGCGGGTGTTCGAACGCGGCGCCGGCGAGACCCTGGCCTGCGGCACCGGCGCCTGCGCGGCCGTCGTGGCGGGCATCCAGCGCGGCCTGCTCGACGCCACCGTCGAAGTGCAAACCCGGGGCGGCAGGCTTACCATACGCTGGGATGGCGAGGGCCATTCCGTATTCATGACCGGCCCGGCGGCCACCGTTTTCGAAGGCACCATAGAGCTATGACTATCGACATCATCACCCACGACCAGGTCGCCCGTTTCCTCCAGGACAACCCCGAGTTTTTCAGCCACAACGCCGAACTGCTGGCCCAGATCAACGTGCCCCATCCCTACGGCGGCCAAGCCATTTCGATCGGCGAGCGCCAGGTCATGCTGCTGCGCGACCGGGCCCGCAATCTGGAAAACAAGCTCAAGGAATTCATCCAGTTCGCCGAAGAAAACGACTCCATCGGCGACAAGATGCACCGCCTCTCGCTCGGCCTGATGCGGGCGAAATCGCTGCCGGCGGCACTGGAGTCGATCTACCTCAGCCTGACCCAGCAGTTCGCCATTCCCCATGTCGCCCTGCGGGTCTGGAGCGTCGGCTATGAACTGCCGGAGTTCCATCCAGTCAGCGAGGACATCCGCGTGCTGACCGCCGGCCTCGTCCAGCCCCAGTGCGGCGGTGACGCCCCGGACGAGATCCGCGACTGGTTCGGCGAGAGCGGCGCCCATCTGCGCTCATTCGCCCTGACCCCGCTCAAGGATGAGAACGTCGAAGGGCTGCTGGTCATGGCCTCGGAGGACGCCAAGCGCTTCTACCCCGAGATGGGCACCCTGTACCTGAACTGGCTGGGCGAACTGTCCTCGGCGGCGATCAGCCGCTTCCTGTAAGTGACCGGTCCGGTCGGCGCCTTCCTCGACCACCTGCGCGCGCGCAGCTACAGCGCCAGGACCGTCGAGGCCTACGGCGAGGACCTGGCCCGCCTGGCCGCTCTGGCCGACACCACCCCGCTCGAACGCCTCGGCCCGCACGACATCCGTCGTTTTCTCGCTGCGCTGCACAGTCGTGGCTATGCCGCCGGCAGCCTGGCGCGCATCCTGTCCGGCTGGCGCGCCTTCTACCGACATCTGGCCCGGCAGGGCCTGATCGTCGCCAACCCCTGCACCGGCATCCGCCCGCCCAAGGGACCGAAGCGGCTGCCGCATACGCTGTCCCCCGACGAGATGGCGCAACTCCTCGATACCGGCAGCGACCAGCCCCTGTCGGTTCAGGACCGGGCGATTTTCGAGCTGGTCTATTCATCCGGCCTGCGCCTGTCCGAACTGATCGGACTCGATCTGACCAGCGTCGACCGGCAAAACGGCGAAGTCCGGGTCATGGGCAAGGGCAGCAAGGAGCGCATCGTGCCGGTCGGCAGCCGGGCATTGGCAGCGCTGGAAACCTGGCTGACCGTGCGCGCCCGGATTGCCAAGGATGAAACCGCGCTGTTCGTCGGTGCGCGCGGCGCACGCATCTCGCCCCGCGTGGTACAGGCGCGGCTCAAGACCCTGGCGCTGAGTCAGGGCGTCAGCCAGAACGTCCACCCGCACGCCCTGCGCCACTCCTTCGCCTCGCACGTGCTGCAATCGTCCGGCGACCTGCGCGCGGTGCAGGAGATGCTGGGCCACGCCAGCCTGTCGACGACCCAGGTCTATACCCATCTGGACTTTCAGCACCTGGCCAAGGTATACGACCAGGCGCACCCGCGGGCAAAGAAGAAATAGGATTTGCTGGCCCAACAAACCTGGATTCCCGCCTGCGCGGGAATGACCGAGTTTAAAGCGACACCGACTCGATGAAGGCCACTTCGTCGCCGCCCTGCAGCGCAGAGTCGAAGCCAGCGTCCTGCTTGTTGATGGTGACGTGCAAGGTAGTGCGGGGCTGGCCGAAAGCGGCCTGCCAGTCGCCGCCGCGCATGGCGAGCAGTTTCATCAGTCCGGCCACATCCTTCACGCTCATCGGCAGGCGCAGGTTCTCGCGCCCGATTTGCAGCCGGGCCATGAGGTCGCCGAAGTAAAGCAGGGTGATGGGATTCATTCGGGGCTCCAGTGCATCATTCGAAGCGCCGATTCTACCGGTTTACCCGGCACGAAAAAAAACGGCGCTTTCCCGCCCGGAAAAGTCGCCGCATGAAGAAGACCCTGATGCGGGCTTGCGCCCACGGTTATCATTCAGCAAGCAGTGTGCCAACGGAAAGGCGCCTGTATTGGGCAAAAATCACCCCATTCCATCAGGCTGACGCACCAGCCTGGTGCATTCAGGCCCCACGATGTGGCAGACGGGGCGATGGGGCTGCCGGGCTATAATCACCCACCCCCTTTCACACTCAGCCCATGTCCTCCGATTTGCTTGGCGGCCTCAACCCCGACCAGCTCGCCGCCGTCACCGCCCCCGATTCCGCCCTGGTCCTGGCCGGTGCCGGCTCGGGCAAGACCCGCGTCCTCACCACCCGCATCGCCTGGCTGATCCAGACCGCTCAGGTCTCACCCATGGGCCTGCTGGCCGTCACCTTCACCAACAAGGCGGCCAAGGAGATGCTGACCCGGCTGTCGGCCATGCTGCCGATCAACACCCGCGGCATGTGGGTGGGCACCTTCCACGGTCTGTGCAACCGGATGCTGCGCGCGCACCACCGCGATGCCGGCCTGCCGCAGCTGTTCCAGATCCTCGATTCGGCCGACCAGCTGTCCGCAATCAAGCGGCTGTTGAAGGCGCTCAACGTCGACACCGACAAGTACGAGCCGCGCAAGGTGCAGGCCTTCATCAACATGAACAAGGAGGCCGGCCTGCGCGCCGACAAGGTCGAGGCCTGGGACCCGTACACCCGCCGGCTGGTCGAGCTGTTCGCCGAGTACGACGCCCAGTGCAACCGCGAAGGCGTGGTCGACTTCGCCGAACTGCTGCTGCGCTCCTGGGAACTACTCAACCGCAACGCCATGCTGCGCGAGCATTACCAGACCCGCTTCCGCCACATCCTGGTCGACGAGTTCCAGGACACCAGCAAGCTGCAATACGCCTGGTTGAAACTTTTGGCCGGGCCGGACACGGCACTTTTTGCCGTCGGCGACGATGACCAGTCGATCTATGCCTTCCGCGGCGCCGATGTCGGCAACATGGGCGAGTTCATGCGCGACATGGGCATCGCGGCGCCGATCAAGCTGACCCAGAACTACCGTTCCCACTCGACCATCCTCGACGCCGCCAACGCGGTCATCTCGCGCAACGAGAATCGCCTGGGCAAGGACCTGTGGACCGACGCCGGGCAAGGCGAACAGATCCGTCATTACCAGGCCATGGACGACCGCGAGGAGGCCGGCTTCGTGGTCGAGGCCATGCAGGAGCTGCACCGCGATGGTCTCGATTATTCCGCCATCGCCATCCTGTACCGCTCCAACGCCCAGTCGCGCGCCATCGAGCATGCCCTGTTCACGGCCGGCATTCCCTATCGCGTCTACGGCGGCCAGCGCTTCTTCGAGCGGGCCGAGATCAAGCACGCCCTGGCCTACCTGCGCCTGATCGCCAATCCGGAGGACGACAACGCCTTCCTGCGCGTGGTCAACTTCCCGGCCCGCGGTGTGGGCGCCCGCTCACTGGAAACCCTCGATGCCGCCGCGCGCCAGGGCGGCATGCCGCTGTGGCAGGCGGCCTGCGCCGGCGGCGCGAAGAACAAGGGCCTGGCCGGCTTCGTCACGCTGATCGAAGGCATGCGCGCCGAAGCCGAAGGATTGGGTCTCGCGGAAACGGTCGAGATCGTGCTGGCCCGCTCCGGCCTGATCGAGCACTACCAGACCGAAAAGGAAGGTGAGAGCCGGGTCGAGAACCTGAACGAACTGACCAACGCCGCACTGGCCTTTGCCAGCGAATCCGACGATCAGAGCCTGACCGCCTTCCTGGCCCACGCCTCGCTCGAGGCCGGCGAACACGAGGCCGGCAACAACGCGGACGCGGTCCAGCTCATGACCGTGCATTCGGCCAAGGGCCTGGAGTTCCACACCGTGTTCATCACCGGACTGGAAGAAGGCCTGTTCCCGCACCAAAATGCCATGCAGGATCCGAATGGCCTGGAGGAAGAACGCAGGCTGATGTACGTCGCCCTCACCCGAGCCCGCCGTCGGCTGTTCCTGACCCATGCTCAACAACGCATGCTACATGGGCAGTTAATTCCTGGGTTCCCCTCACGCTTTCTGGAAGAAATCCCGGCCGCGTTGGTGCATTCGCTCAACCTGCGCCCCCGCCTCCCCCCGCCCGCAAGCGGGAGAGGGGCTGGGGGAGAGGGGATTTCAGCGCCGCCACCATCACGCGACCTGCCCTACAAGATCGGCGCCCGGGTCAGCCACCCGCGCTACGGCGAAGGCGTCGTGTCCGGCTATCAAGGTCAGGGCGCCGAGGCCGAGATCCGGGTCAGCTTCCCCAGAATCGGGGACAAGTGGTTCATCCTGGAATACGTCAAACTGACAGCCTGCTAGGCTGTCAGCCGATGCAGCTCATCCCTGCGCGAGATGGTCCTTCATCTTGGACAGGGCAACGGCCAGCGCCACCCCGCCCAGGGTCTTGACCAACCCGGAGTGCTGGGCATAGAAGCTGGCCAGGTTGTCGGCGATGCCTGGGTTGGCCTGATGCGCCTGGTCGACCACCTCCTGCACCTGCTGCGGCGAAAGCTGCGCCGCCTGATCCGGCGTGATCTGATTGCCGCCAGAACCCATCACCTTGCCCAGTACGCCGCCGGCCAGGCTGGCAGCGGCCGCCGGGCCCAGAGCTGCGAGGATCTGGTTCAGCATGCCGGCCTGTTGTTGTCCGTTCGAGTTGCCGAACATCTGGCTCACCATCTGGCCGATGGCTGGCGTCTGGTCAGACTGAAACGCGCCGGAGATGCCCTTGGCCAGCACATCGGCAGGTGCGCTCTGCGCCACGGTATCAAAATGCTGGTCGCTGACATTGCCGCCCACGACCTGGCTCAATATATCCAATAAACCCATGATGACCTCCGAACTCAATTACGCGTGAACATGTGATAAACGACCAGGAGCACGGCCGCGCCGATGATCGAGGCGATGAAGCCGGCGATGTGGCCGGCAGGATAGAAACCCAGCATCTGGCCAAGGTAAGTCGCCGCAACCGAACCGGCGATGCCGAGCACTGCGGTCATGAAGAATCCGCCCGGCCCGGCGCCAGGCGTAATGGCCTTGGCGATCATGCCGGCCACAAAGCCGATAAGTATGGTCCAGATAAGGTGCATCATTTTGCTTGCTCCTGCGTCGTGAGTGGGAAGCTCACCGTAACAGAACCGGTCACAACGACATGATCTGATAGCACCAGGGCGGCAAGTACATATCTACCCTCTTTCGGCATAGCGTTCAGTCGCCGGGGGAAACCAATTCCCCCGGAAAGGCCGTTTCAGTGATCGCGTCGATCAGGACCGTTACCCTGATCGTCCTTTTCTCCCCCCCGGTACATGCGGTTGGCCGGCTTGCCGGGCAAGTCGCGGCGCTCATCCCGAACACGGCTCTGCGGGGGTTCGGCTCGCGCCGGGGGCTGGCCTGCGGCATCACGCCGCGTCACAGGCGGCGGCTGGACCTCGCGTATCCGTGGCACCTCCCGTGCCGGCTGGACCTCGCGTGTCACAGGCGTTGCGGGCCGGACCGGCTTCAGCTCGGCTTTCGGCTGCACATCGACCCGCTGAACTGGCACGGTGACCTGTTGCTGACGCAGTTCCCGGTAACGCGGCAACGGCGCCGGGCGAGGTCGTTCCCCAGCGCCCTGTTGGCCGTACTCGGGCCGGCTCAAGGCAGGCTCGTTGGGCTTCGGCGACGGCACCACCTTGAACTGCACCTGCGGGCTCTGCCTCGTCTGCTGACCTGGGTTCTGCCACGGCTGGCGCACTGCCTGCGGCGGGCGCGTCACGACCACGGGCCGCTTGTCCACTTCGGGCGGCGGCTGGACGCCTTTGCGCATCCCGAAGGACACGCTCTCGGGGCCGGGCCGCACAGGCAACGCACCCTTCACGCGGTCCATGTCCCGCCATTGGAAGCGGTCCACCTGCCGGACATGATCGTCCGGCCGGCCAAAGTGATCCCGTGCGGCAAAGGCCACCGCATTATGCTGACCGGCATTGCGATAGGTGGAGTCGTTCACGACCCGCGGACCGTGCCAGCCGCCCCACCACCGCTTGCCGCGGAATTCCTGGCGGCCCCACCAGGGGATGACGGGTTCGCCCCAACTCAGCGAAACCCAGAACAGGCCGGGCGTGCTGATGCCAATCCCGCCCGAAACCCGATCGCCGGATGAAAAGAACGCCACCAGGGCTGGCGAGTACGGAGGACGCTGGCGCACCACCGGGCCCGGCGCCCAGGCCCAGATGCCGTTGATGGAAACCCAGCGGCCATAGTGAAAAGGCGCCCAGCCCCAAGGTGCATCATCGATCCAGGTCCACTCGAACACCGGGTCCCAGGCCCAGATGCCGGTGCTGTACGGCGCCCAGCCATCGGAGACATGGTCGGGAATCCAGACCGGACCGTAATCAGAAACTACGCGCCAGGTCCCGTTGTTGTCGAGGTCATTGGCGCCATACACGCCTGGCGGCAGGTAGCGTGCACTGACCGCATCGAGCAGATCGTCGCTGCGTGCATAGTTCCAGCGATCCCACTGATCCAGCTCCGGGGCCACGTAGGTTTCCACCTGCACCGGATTACCGCTGCGCACGACGATTTCTTCCGATGGCTGAATCATGAACGCCTGGCCGCCGGCCGGTATGACCGTGGCGATACCGCCGCGACGCGAAATGAACTGGGTATCGTCCCCGACGTCCAGGCGGTAGTAACCCTCGTGGTTGATCCTGAACACGGCGTCGGGCGTCGCCACCTCGATGGTCATGCCGGGGTCCAGCTCGCGCAGATCCAGCGAGACATGGCCGGTCGTCACCCTGAATTGCAGGAAACCGGGCGTCTGGTTGACCAGCGCCAGTCGGGTGCGTTCGTCGGCGCGGACAAAGGCCCGGGCGTCGGTCTGCAATTCGAAGCCCGCCTTGTCGCCGGCATAAATCTCATCGCCGACGGCTACCGGCGTATTGAGCAGGGCAGAGTCCCAGTCATCGGCCCCTGGCCGCAGATAGGAAATGTCGCCGTCGATGTAACTCAATCGTGGCGGCGTAATGCCGAGCGTATCGTCAACCTCGCTGGCCAGGGCGGGCGCAGCGAACCCAAGCAGACACAGGAATGTCATAAATATGCGTTGAATCATGAACATGGTCGCATCCTCGTCAGTTGAAGCGGACCTGCGAGCCGTTCAGCCGCAGAACATGGAATGGGCGAACCCGGCAAGACTGCACCCTTGCAGCGCCAACCCAATAGATGCTTTGTTTTATAGCCATCCTGGCCAGACAAACTGTAACAACATGCTTCAGCGCGGTTTCAAGATGTAGCGCCGGACAGCACTGATTAGTCCATGCCGGTCGGGCTGGTGCGCTGCACTTGATCAAAGCCCGCCGTTCAGGCGCCGGATCGGCTCGCGCAGGCGCCATACCATCCACAGCCCGGGCAGGCCGAGCAGCATGGCCAGGATAAAGAAGGCCGGCCAACCGATGCTCTCCGACAGCACCCCTGCCAGCGGGCTGACGTAGATCCGGCCGACCGCCGAGAAGGCCGATAGCAGCGCATAGTGGGTTGCCGTGTAGCGGTGGTTGCACAGGCCCATGAGCAGCGCCACAAAGGCCGCCGTGCCCATGCCGCTGGTGATGTTCTCGGCCGCGATGGCGAACACCAGCAGACCGTCGATCCAGGTCGAATGGGGCAGGGCGACGAAGCCCAGGTCGAACGGCGGCAGCATGAAGCCGCCCCAGGCGCCCTTGCCCGAGACGGCCAGCAGCCAGAAACCGAAAATCGCCACCAGTTGCAGCGCGCCGAACAGCAGCAGCGAGCGGTACAGGTTGAGGCGCAGCATGATCGCGCCGCCGAGCAGGGCGCCGAAGATGGTCAGCCAGATGCCGATGATCTTGTTGACGATGCCAACCTCGGCCTGGGTGAACAGCATGCCCTTGATCAGGAACGGCGTGGTCAGCGTGCCGGCGAAGGCGTCGCCCAGCTTGTAGAGGATGATCAGGAGCAGGAAGGCGAGGGCGCCGGATTGGCTGAAATAGCTCGCCAGCGACTGGTTCAGGGTCTCGAAACCGACCCGCCGCGCCGCCAGATAGCCCAAGGGCAGGGCGCCCGCGACCTGGGCCAGGACGAAGGCCAGGCGCAGCCACTTGCTCGGATCGTCCGGGTCCAGGCCGACGCCGATCAGCACCAGGCGGGCCGCGAACCAGCCGGCGACGAACCCGGCCAGCATGGCAGCGAAGCCCAGCAGTTCCCGGCGCGGCGCGGAGGCCAGCGGCCGCGACGCGCTGCTCACCGAGGGCAGCAGGGTCAGCGATACGACTGCGGCCGCGGCCATGATCCCGGCCATGGTCGTGTACACCCGCGGCCAGCTCTGCCACTGGTCGGCCCAGATCAGCGCCACGCCGCCCGAGACGATCATCGCCAGCCGGTAGCCGAACACCGACAGCGAACCGCCCAGGCCGCGCTCACGTGGCGCCAGCACGTCGGTCCGGTAGGCGTCGATCACCACGTCCTGCGAGGCTGACAGAAAGGCGACCAGCAGCGCCGACAGGGCAAAGCCGCCGGCGCTGTCCTTGGGCGACATGCCGGCCATCCAGGCCAGCGCCGCCGCCAGCGCCAGCTGGGTCAGCACCAGCCAGCCGCGCCGCCGGCCCAGCCAGGGCGGCTCGAAGCGGTCCATCAGCGGCGCCCAGAGGAACTTGAAGGTGTAAGGCACCCCGACCAGACCCAAAAAGCCGATGGTGGCGATGTCAACTCCATCCACCGCCAGCCAGGCCTGCATGGCCTGGCCGGTCAGGGCCAACGGCAATCCCGAGGCGAAGCCGAGGAGGAGGACGGCGAACAGGCGGCGAAAGCCGGCGAAGCTGTTCACGTCATGAGCCCGTTCCGGGTCATTTTCTCGGGCAGCACCTTGATTTGCTCGACCGCCAATTCAGATAGGGACATGGGGCCTCCATGGGTAAACTTTGCAGCAATTCTAGACCACACGGGTGCAATCCAGGAGAACCGCCGAAGCCAGTTGGCGCGCCCGACCGGGCCGAATTAATCGTTTCCTGAAGGGGCACTGGCAACAGGTTCGTTCGCGGCCTGTCCGCCGCGCCTGCGCTTGCCGGCCTTCGGCGATGGCGATCTCGGCCGATATCGTCGGGCAAGGGTACGCTCAGGCCCGATATCTGACACGGCGGGGCTTATACTTCGCCCGTCCCCCTGATCCAATTTGAGATGAACCCTGAACCCATCCGCTGTACCTGGTGCGGCATCAACCCGCTCTATGTTGCCTACCATGACGAAGAGTGGGGCGTACCGCTGCACGACGAGCGCGCCTTGTTCGAGTTTCTGGTTCTCGAAGGCGCGCAGGCCGGGTTGTCCTGGCTCACCATCCTCAAGAAACGTGCGGGGTACAGGTCTGCGTTCGACGATTTCGATGTGGAACGCATCGCGTGCTACGGGGAGTTGGACGTGACCCGTCTGCTTGCCGATCCGGGCATTGTGCGTAACCGGCTCAAGATCGAGGCGGCCATCGCCAATGCACGCGCGACGCTGAAGCTGAGGGCGGAATTTGGTGGTCTGGATGCCTATTTCTGGCGTTTCGTCGACGGCCGGCCCATCGTCAATACCTGGCGCGACATCGGTCAGGTGCCCGCCAGCACGGCCATTTCCGATGTCATGAGCAAGGATTTGAAGCGGCGCGGTTTCAAATTCGTGGGCTCGACCATCTGCTATGCCCACATGCAGGCCACCGGCATGGTGAACGACCACACGACGGATTGCTTCCGCCACCGGGAGCTCGCCGCCGTGATTACTTCAACGCCGCCCTGAAACGGGCGCGTGCCTCATCGAGCTGGTTTTTGGTCGCGGGGTCGAGCAGCGCGGCACATTCCGCGTGGAAGGCCTCGAACGCAGCCAGAACCACGGCTTCATCCAGTTTGCGGCCAGGTGGCGGCGTAACAATCGGGGCCATGCCGTCGAGCGGTTTGAGCGTCGCATAGCGCGGAATCATCCGCGTGTCGCCTTGATCGGATGCGGCCGCAAGCGGGCCGGTCTTGACGTAGACCTTGCCTTCGAACTCGAATCGGGCGCCGATGGGGAGGTGCTGGAATTTCACTAGAGCACGACCTTCACGGCCGGATGGCTGGACAGCTCGCGATAGAGCGCGTCGAGTTGCGCGCGCGATTCGGCGCGGAGGGTGCAGGTGACGGACAGATAGTTGCCGCTGCTCGATGTGCGCATCTCGACGGTATCGGCCTGAAAGGCCGGGGCATGGCGCAGGACGATCTCGACCACGGTCTGGGCGAAGTCGTCGGTGCGCGTGCCCATGACCTTGATCGGGAAGTCGCAAGGGAATTCGAGCAGGGTGTCTTCAGTCATTGTTGCCTCGCATCACCTGGTGCTTGTAGGTCTGGTAAGCCGCATGCATGCGTTTGAAGATGGGGCCGGGTTGGCCGTTTCCAACCGGTTTGCCGTCCAGGGTGGTGACCGCGGTGATCTCCTTGGTGGACGAGGTCAGCCAGATCTCGTCGGCGGCGCGCAGTTCGGCATCGGTGATGGGCCGCACCGCACTGGCCAGGCCCTCGGCGGCGGCGAGTTCGAGCACCACGTCGTAGGTGATGCCGGGCAGCATCAGGTTGGATTTGGGCGGCGCCAGCACCGCGCCCTCCTTGACCATGAAGATGTTGCTGGCCGAGCCTTCGCTGAGGCAGCCGTCGCGGATCAGGATGGTCTCGGCGCAACCGGCATCGACCGAGAGCTGGCGCAGCAGCACGTTGGCCAGGAGCGAGGTGGTCTTGAGGTCGCAATGCAGCCAGCGGTTGTCGGCGGCGGTGATGGCGGCGACGCCGTGGGCCACGATTTCGGCCGAGGGCGTGGTCAGCTCGGTGGCCATGACGAACACGGTCGGGGTTACCGTCCTGGGGAAGGCATGGTCGCGTGGCGCCGGCCCGCGGGTGATCTGCAGGTAGACGCCCTGGTCTTGCCATTCCGCCTCGGCCACGATCCGGCCGATCAGCGTTTCCCATTCGGCCAGGGTGAGCGGATTGGCCAGCCGGATGCCGTCCAGGCTGTGCCGGAGGCGGTCCAGATGGTGATGCAACCGGAACGGGCGGCGATCGTAGACCGGGATCACCTCGTACACCCCGTCGCCAAAGATGAAGCCGCGGTCCAGGACCGGGACCCGCGCTGCCTCAAGAGGCAGGAACTCGCCGTTCAGATAGACCAGGCTCATGTCAGTGGATCATCAGCATCAGGCTATCCCAGCCGCGCCGGATCAGGCCGGAGACGCCGATGTTGGACAAGGCGGTCAGGGTGAAGTCGCCGACCGGCTTGCCGTCCAGGGTCAGGCGCAGGGTGCCCACACCCTGGCCGCGCGCGATCGGGGCCAGCATGGGTTGCTTGGTGATGATCTGGGCCTGGATGCGCTGGCTGGCGCCTCTGGGCACGGTGACGTAGAAATCGCTGGCGAAGCCCGCCGCCAGGCTGCTGGAGGTGCCCTTGTAGATGCGCAGGGTGGTCACCGGCTGATTGGCGCTGTACAGCTTCACGGTCTCGGAGAATTGCAGGCCGTAGTTGAGCAGCTTCTGGCTTTCGGTGGCGCGGGCGTTGTCGGAAGCGGCGCCGAGCACGACCGAGAGCAGGCGCCGGTTGTCGCGTTTGGCCGAGGCAATCAGGCAGAAGCCGGCGCTGTCGGTATGGCCGGTCTTCAGGCCGTCCACGTTGGGGTCCAGCCAGAGCAGGCGGTTGCGATTGGGCTGGGTGATGCCGTTATAGGCGAACTCCTTGATCGAATAGTATTTGTATTCCTGCGGGTAAGTGCGGATCAGCGCGGTGGCCAGCGTGGCCAGGTCGCGCGCGGTCGAATAGTGCCTGGCATCGGGCAGGCCGGTGACATTGACGAAATGGGTGCCGGTCATGCCCAGGTGCTGCGCCTGCTGATTCATCATCGCGACAAAGGCCTCCTCGGAACCGGCGACGCCTTCGGCCAGGGTGATGCAGGCATCGTTGCCGGACTGGACGATCATGCCCTTGATCAGGTCTTCCACCTTGACCTGGCTGTTGACCTTGAGAAAGGTGCGTGAGCCCTCGGTCTTCCAGGCCTTTTCCGAGACCGGCAGGGTCTGGTTCAGGCTCAGCCGTTTTTCCTTGATGGCACCGAAGACCAGATACGCGGTCATCAGCTTGGTCAGCGAGGCGGGTTCGACCCGGGCATCGGCATTCCTTTCGGCCAGGCTCTGGCCGCTGTTGGCGTCGATCAACAGCCAGGCGCGGGCGGCAATCTGAGGTGCGGGGGGCGTTGGCAGGGCCGCCTGAGCGGCCCCCGTCAAGGCAAGGGTTAGCAGCAGGAATTTGATCATATTCATGGGGATACAGGACTCCAGAGGTGTTGCTTGAGAGGGCATTATAAGGGAGTGATCCGGCGCATCAGGCCGGGTTCCCGATTGGTCAGGATCAGCGCGTGACCTTGAAGCTATGGAGGCCGGTTTCGTGCTCGACCTTTTGCGCGGCCTGGTCTGCTTCCGCGGCGCTGGCGAACGGACCCATCTGCACCTTGATCATGTCGCCGGCCTGCACCTTTTGCAATGCCGGGAGCCCGGTGCCGATCCGCTCCTGGATCAATCTGGTCACCTGATCGGCGCCGGTGTTGCTGGAAAAGGCGCCGAGCTGCAGGTAGAGCGCGCCGGCAGGGGCGACCGGTGGCGCGGCGGCGGGGCTGGCCTGGGTGGCGGCGATCGGGGCCAGGGCCGCGACCACGGTTTCCGCTTGCGCAGGCGCAGGCGCAGGTGCTGGCGCGGGAAGCGGGGCGGGCGAACTGGGGTCGATGCCGACCACTTCGACCGGGGTCACCCCTTTCAGGATATCCAGCTTCCAGGCCGCGGTGTAGGACAGGTCGATGATCCGGCCATCATGAAACGGCCCGCGGTCGATCACGCGGACCACCACGCTGCGGCCGTTCTTCAGGTTGGTGACCCGGACATAGCAGGGAATGGGCAGCGTGGCATGGGCCGCGGTCATGGCGTACATGTCGTAGATCTCGCCCGACGAGGTCGGCTTGCCGTCGTAGCGGCGGCCATACCAGGAGGCCAGGCCCTGTGCCTTGTAGCCCTTGGCGCTGGCGAGCGGCGTGTAGTCCTTGCCCAGCGCGGTGTAAGGCCGGTTGGCGGCAGGCTTGAGCGGCTCCACCTTGGGCACGGCGTCGGGGATGGCGGCCAGGTTGGCCGGCGGATGGTCGCCCGGACCGTCGTCCAGGTAATAGCCGCCGCCCCGGCGCGGGGCCGTACCGGCACACCCGGAGAGGACCAGCGCGAGGCCTGCGGCGATAATTAAAAATTTGAACAAGCTCATGTTTTTACTAGTTTTTTATGACTCGCGACACTCATCACGATACCAAAGCCGACCAGCACTGTCACCATCGAGGTGCCGCCGTAACTGACCAGGGGCAAGGGCACTCCGACCACGGGCAGGATGCCCGATACCATGCCCATGTTGACGAAGGCGTAGGTGAAAAAGGTCAGCACGATCGAGCCGGCCAGCAGCCGGCCGAACAGACTGGAGGCGTTGGCGGCCAGGGTCAGTCCGCGCCAGATGATGCCGGAGTAGAGCAGGAGCAGGACCAGATTGCCGAGCAGGCCGAATTCCTCGGAATAGACCGCGAAGATGAAGTCGGTGCTGCCCTCGGGCAGGAAATCCAGGTGGGTCTGGGTGCCATGCAGCCAGCCCTTGCCGCTGAGGCCGCCGGAACCGACGGCAATGGTCGCCTGGATGATATGGTAGCCGGTGCCCAGCGGGTCGCTGGTCGGGTCCAGCATGGTCATGACCCGCTGCCGCTGGTAGTCGTGCAGCAGGTAACGCCAGGCAATGGGCATGAACGCGGCCAGGCCGACCGCGCCCGCCGCCAGGATGCGCCAGGACAGCCCGCCCAGGAACAGGACATAAAAACCGGAGGCGGAAATCAGCATGGCTGTGCCCAGGTCGGGCTGCTTCAGGATCAGCCCGACCGGGATCAGCAGCAGCACGGCGGCCAGGGCGAAATCGCGATGGGCCATGACTTCCTGCCGGGTGTGCAGATACCAGGCCAGCATCAGCGGCACGCCCAGGCGCATCAATTCGGAGGGCTGGATCCGGGTCACGCCCAGGTTCAGCCAGCGTCGGGCGCCATTGACCACGTCGCCGGCAACCGCCACGCCGACCAGCAAGACCACGCCGAGCAGGTAGATGGGCAGGGCGAATTGCATCAGCCGTTGCGGCGGCAACAGGGTCATCAGCAACATGGCGGTGAGCGCCACGCCCATGTTGACGAAGTGGCTGAACAGTTTGTCCAGGCTGCTGCCCGAGGCGCTGTAGACCACCGCCGAACTGAGCGCCATCAGGATGAGCAGCATGCCGACCAGGGGCAGGTCGAGGTGGCTGAAAAGGCGGCGCAGCCAGAACTTAATGTCCATTCGGAACGGCTCCTGCGGCAGTGGTGGGGGGAACGACGTCGGCCGGGGCGGTGAGCGGCTCTTCGGCTGGTACGGCGTCTTCAAGATCGCCATCCGGCGGGGCTTCGACCGGTGTGACCGGCGCGCCCGGGAGCTTGCCCAGCAGCCAGTAATCGATCACCTTGCGGGCGATGGGGCCGGCCGTCGAACCGCCATGGCCGCCGTTTTCCACCATTGCCGCGACCACGATCTTGGGATGGTCGGCCGGGGCGAAAGCGATGAACAGGGCGTGGTCCCGGTTGCGCAGGGACAGGTGGGCCGCGTCGTAGCGCTGGTTCTGCTTGATGCCGACCACCTGGGCGGTGCCGGTCTTGGCGGCGAACAGATAAGGCGCCCCGGCCCCGACGGCGGCGGCGGTGCCGCCAGGCTGGGTGACCTGCACCATGGCGTCCCGGACCAGCTGGACAAACTCGGGCTTCAGTTCGACCCGGTTCAGAACCTGCGGCGCGGCATAGTGCATCTTGCCAGTGGCTGGATCGCTCCAGGCGCGCAGCAATTGCGGTTTGTAGATGACGCCGTTGTTGGCGATGGCCATGGTGGCGACGGCCAGTTGCAGGGGGGTGACCAGGGTATAGCCCTGGCCGATGCCGGCGATCACGGTTTCGCCTGGCCACCAGGGCTGCTTGTAGCGTTGCTCCTTCCATTCCGGGCTGGGCATCAGGCCGGTCAGTTCGCCATCCAGGTCGATGCCGGTCTTGTCGCCAAAGCCGAACCGGGTCAGGAAGTCATGCATCCGGCGGATGCCCATCTGCTGCGCCAGGCCGTAGAAATAGGTATCGCAGGAAACGGTGATCGCCTTCTTGATGTCGACCATGCCGTGGCCGCCGACCTTCCAGTCGCGATAGCGGTGGCTGCTGCCGGGCAGGGTGAAGAAGCCGGGGTCGGGGATCGCCTCGCCGGGCCGGCGCAAGCCAAGCTGCAGCCCGGCCAGGGCCATGAACGGCTTGATGGTGGAGCCCGGCGGATAGACGCCGCGCAAGGTGCGGTTGATCAGCGGGTGGTCGGGGCTGTCGTTCAGCGCCTTCCAGTTGACCGGGTCGATGCCGTCGACAAACAGGTTGGGATCGAAACCGGGCTGCGACACCAGGGCCAGCACGCCGCCGGTCTTCGGGTCCAGCGCCACCAGCGAGCCGCGCATCTGGCCGAAGGCGGTCTCGGCCACCTGCTGCAATTTCGCGTCCAGATTCAGGTAGATGTTGTCGCCGGCCACGGGCGGGGTGCGGGACAGCATCCGGACCGCACGGCCGGAGGCGTCGACCTCGACCTTTTCGATGCCGGTGCGGCCATGCAGCCATTGTTCGTAACTTTTCTCGATACCCAGCTTGCCGATGTGATCGGTGCCCTTGTAATTGGCGTCCTGATCGCTCTCTGCCAGGGCCTCGAGGTCGTCGTCGTTGATCCGGCCGATGTAGCCCACGACATGGGCCAGGGAGTTGCTGAACGGATATTGGCGGAACAGCCGGGCGCGGGTCTCGACGCCGGGGAAGCGATAGCGGTTGACCGCAAAGCGGGCGACTTCCGCCTCGGTCAGGTGGATATGGATGGGAATGCTTTCGAAATCCTTGCTCTCGGCCATCAGCCGTTTGAACCGTTTCCGGTCGGAGTCATCGATGGTGACCAGGGCGGACAGGCGGTTGATGGTGTCTTCCAGATCGCCCGCCTTGCTGGGGGTGATTTCCAGGGTGTAGGCGGAAAAGTTGTGGGCCAGGATGGCGTTGTTGCGGTCGAAGATCACGCCCCGGGCCGGCACGGCGGGCACCAGGGCGATGCGGTTGCTTTCGGCCAGGGAGTGATAGCGGTCGTACTGGATCAACTGCAGCCAGACAAAGCGGCCGAACAGGATCAGGAAAAAAAGGCCGGCACCGAGGCCGGCGATCCGGATCCGGCTGGCAAAGCGCCGGAATTCCTCGTGCGCGTTGGGCAGCTTCACTTAGAGCCCCGAGCTCCGTTTTGGGATTTGATTTGGGCGCGTGCCGAAGCGCGGTTGTCGGCCGGTTCGATGTGCATCTTGTTGGTCCAGCCGGTCAGCCCGTCCAGCAGGTGGGCGATCGGGATCCAGAACAGCCCGGCCGCCACACCGGCGACCAGATAACGCCAGTCGACGTCGGGCAGATGGAAGGCCAGGCCGAGCAGCAGGTTGAGCAGCTGCTGGCCAAAGAAGATGGGCAGCAAATGGAGGGCGCGGCCGCTGAGATGGAAATTGGCCAGGCGCCGGCGCAGGCTGAGCGCGGCGTAGGCGGCCAGGGTGTAGGTCAGCGCATGCTGGCCCATCAGGCCGCCCACGGTGGCATCCGCGAGCAGCCCCAGGGCCATCGCCAGGCTCAGGTTGGCCCGGTGCGGGGCGTGGATGCACCAGTAGAGCAGGACCATCAGGCTGAAGTCGGGCACCAGCCAGTGGATGCCGTCCGGCCAGGGCAACAGGTTGGCGAGATAGGCAAGCACCAAGGAGACTACGACCAGGCGCGTGGAGGCCGGGTCCAGCAATTCCGGACCCTGCGGGACGAGTGGTTTGTCCGCGTTCATTTATGCGCTCCGCTGGGCTGGGAAGGATTGGCCCGGTTCAAAATCAGGACATGCCGGTGCTGGCCGATTTCGCCGATCGGCGCGCAGACCACCCTGGCAAACGGGGTCTGGTGCGGCGGGTCGACCTGCAGGACGCGAGCGACCGGGATGCCCAGCGGGTAAACAGCATCGATGCCGGAGGTGACCAGGATGTCGCCCGGCTTGACATCGACGTGCATGTCCACGTAACGGACTTCCAGCTGGTCGCCCGAACCGGTGCCGGAGACGATGAGGCGTAAGCCATTGCGTTGGTCCTGCACCGGCGCGGCCTGCTCCTTGGAGGTGAGCAGGCTGACCTCGCTGCTGTCGGCATAGACCCGGGTGACCTGGCCGACCAGGCCGGTCGCATCCACCACCGGCCGGCCGGCTTCGACCCCGTCGGCTTCGCCCTTGTTGACGATGACCCGGCGGTCGAAGGGGTCGGGCTGGATGCGGACGATCTCGGCGGCCAGCGGTCGAGTGCCGGCCGGATAGGGCAGGTTGAGCAGCTTGCGCAACTGGGCGTTCTCGCGCTTGAGGGCATCGTAGCCCTGAAGGCGCATGGCATAGATCTGACTGTCCAGGATCAGGCGCCGGTTATCCCGCATGATCTTGCCGTGCACGGTAAAGAAATTGGCTGCTTCGCTGAGGAAGTCGAACGGCTTGGCCAGGAAACCCTGCACCGGGTAAATGACCCCCGTCGAGGCGCGTTTGAGGGTGGTCAGTGCGTCAAATCGGCTGTCGACGACCATCAGTGCCAGGCTGACCAGGCAATACAGGGCCAGGCGGGTGGTGAGCCCCATGGCGCGTGCGAACATCGGTGCGTTGGCCATGGGGTGTCGGGGTTATGCGCTGGGCAGGGTCGGGCTGTTAGTCGTCAGTGAATACCGTGGCCAGCCGGTCCATCTCTTCGACGGCCCGACCGGAACCGCGGACCACGCAGGTCAGCGGATCTTCGGCGACGATCACCGGCAGGCCGGTCTCTTCCATCAACAGACGATCGATGTCGCGCAGCAGCGCGCCGCCGCCGGTCAGGACCATGCCCTTGTCGGCGATGTCGGCGCCCAGTTCCGGCGGGGTCTGCTCCAGGGCCGACTTGACCGCGGAGACGATGGTGTTGAGCGGGTCGGTGAGCGCTTCCAGGATCTCGTTCGAGGTGATGGTGAAGCTGCGCGGGATGCCTTCGGCCAGATTGCGGCCCTTCACTTCCATCTCGCGCACTTCGGAGCTGGGGAAGGCGGAGCCGATGGTCTTCTTGATCGACTCGGCGGTGGCCTCGCCGATCAGCATGCCGTAGTTGCGCCGGATGTAGTTGATGATGGCATCGTCGAACTTGTCGCCGCCGACCCGGACCGAGGTGGTGTAGACCGTGCCGCCGAGGGAGATCACACCCACCTCGGTGGTCCCGCCGCCGATATCGACCACCATCGAGCCGGTGGCTTCAGCGACCGGCATGCCGGCGCCGATCGCGGCCGCCATCGGCTCCTCGATCAGATACACCTGGCGCGCCCCGGCGCCGATGGCCGATTCGCGGATGGCGCGGCGCTCGACCTGGGTCGCCCCGGACGGCACGCAGATGATGATGCGCGGGCTGGGGTGAAACAATCGGGTGTCGTGCACCTTCTTGATGAAGAACTTGAGCATCTGCTCGGTGATGTTGAAGTCGGCGATCACGCCGTCCTTCATCGGACGAATGGCGGCGATGTTGCCGGGGGTGCGGCCGAGCATCTGCTTGGCCTCCAGGCCGACGGCCTGGATGGTCTTCTTGCCGGTGGGGCCTTCCTGGCGGATGGCGACGACGGAGGGTTCGTCCAGGACGATGCCCTTGCCGCGTACGTAGATCAGGGTATTGGCTGTACCCAGATCGATGGCCAGGTCGGTGGAAAAATAACCGCGGAGGGAACTGAACATGGTTGGCTTAGGCGCGAGTCAGAAAAATAAGCTGCATATGATAACCTACAAGCCTTTGTCTTATAAGGTATAGAGACACCATGTCACTCTCCATTGACGACGTGAATCGCATCGCCCGCCTGGCGCGCATCCGGATCGGCGGCGACGAGGCGGCCCAATATCAGGGGCGTCTGAATGATGTCTTCGCCTTGATTGCCGAGATGCAGGCCGTGGATACCGCCGGCGTCGCCCCCATGGCCCATGCCCGCGACCTGTTCCAGCGCCTGCGCGAAGACGTCGTCACCGAGACCGACCGCCGCGAGGCCTACCAGGCCATTGCTCCGCAAACCGAGGGCGGCCTCTATCTGGTGCCCAAAGTCATCGAATAACCATCATGTCACAACACACCATCAAACAGCTCGCCGACCTGCTGACGAGCGGCAAGTCATCCAGCGTTGAGCTTTGCCACGATTATCTGGGCCGGATTGCCTCACATAACCCGAATCTCAACGCCTTCATCACCGTCGATGCCGAGCGCACCCTGGCTGAAGCCAGGACCGCTGACCAAGTGCGCGCCGAAGGCAAGGCCGGCCTGCTGACCGGCGTGCCGATCGCCCACAAGGACATCTTCTGCGCCGACGGCTGGCTGACCACCTGCGGCTCGCGAATGCTGCACAACTTCGTGTCTCCGTACGACGCGCACGTGATCGAACAGTTCAAAAGGATAGGCATGCCCTGCCTGGGCAAGACCAACATGGACGAGTTCGCCATGGGATCGTCGAACGAGACCAGCTTCTACGGCCCGGTGAAGAACCCCTGGGACACCGCCCGGGTGCCCGGCGGTTCCTCGGGCGGCTCGGCCGCCTGCGTCGCGGCGGGCCTCGCCCCGGCCGCCACCGGTACCGACACCGGCGGCTCGATCCGCCAGCCGGCCGCGCTGTGCGGCATCACCGGCCTCAAGCCGACCTACGGCGTGGTCTCCCGCTACGGCATGATCGCCTTCGCCTCCTCGCTCGACCAGGCTGGCCCGATGGCCCGCACCGCCGAGGACTGCGCGCTGTTGTTGAATGTCATGGCCGGCTTCGACGGCCGCGATTCGACCAGCCTGGAACGTGAAAAAGAGGACTATGCCCGCGACCTGGCCAGGCCGCTGGCCGGCCTGCGCATCGGTCTGCCGAAAGAATTCTTCGGCGAGGGCCTGACCGGCGACACCGCCAAGGCGGTCGAGGCGGCCATCGATCAATTCAAAAAACTGGGTGCGACCACGGTCGAAGTCAGCCTGCCCAACTCCGGCCTGTCGGTCGCCGCCTACTACGTCATCGCCCCGGCCGAGGCGTCGAGCAACCTGTCGCGCTTCGACGGCGTGCGCTACGGCTACCGCACGCCCGAGTATGGCGACCTCACCGACATGTACGAGAAGACCCGCGCCGAAGGCTTCGGCGCCGAGGTCAAGCGTCGGATCATGATCGGCGCCTATGTGCTCTCGCACGGCTATTACGACGCCTACTACATCCAGGCCCAGAAGCTGCGCCGCCTGATCGCCCAGGACTTCGTCCAGGCCTACACGCAGTGCGACGTCATCCTCGGCCCGACCGCGCCGACCACCGCCTTCAAGCTGGGCGAGAAGGCCGACGATCCGGTCCAGATGTATCTGTCCGACATCTACACCATCGCCGTCAACCTGGCCGGCCTGCCCGGCATGTCGCTGCCCTGCGGCTTCGATGCGCAAGGTCTGCCCGTCGGCCTGCAGCTGATCGGCGACTACTTCTCCGAGGCGCGCATGCTCAACGTCGCGCACCAGTATCAACTTGCCACCGACTGGCATCAGCGCACGCCGGGAGGGTTCTGATCATGCAATGGGAAACCGTCATCGGACTTGAAGTCCACACCCAGCTCACCACCAAGTCGAAGATCTTCTCCGGCGCCAGCACCGCCTTCGGCGCCGAGCCGAACTCGCAGGCCTGCCAGGTCGACATTGCCCTGCCCGGGGTGCTGCCGGTGCTCAACAAGGGCGCGGTCGAGCGGGCGATCAAGTTCGGTCTCGCCATCGGTGCCAAGCTGAACCGGGTCAATGTCTTCGCGCGCAAGAACTACTTCTACCCCGACCTGCCCAAGGGCTACCAGATCAGCCAGTTCGAGCTGCCCATCGTCGAGGGCGGCGAGTTGACCATCCAGGTCGGCGATACCGAAAAGGTTGTCCGCCTGACCCGTGCCCACCTCGAAGAGGACGCCGGCAAGTCGTTGCACGAGGACTTCCACGGCATGACCGGCATCGACCTCAACCGCGCCGGCACGCCGCTGCTGGAAATCGTCTCCGAGCCGGACATGTGTTCCGCGGCGGAAGCGGTCGCCTATGCCAAGGCCCTGCATACGCTGGTGACCTGGATCGGCACCTGTGACGGCAACATGCAGGAAGGCTCGTTCCGCTGCGATGCCAACGTCTCGGTACGCCGTCCCGGCGAGCCGCTGGGCACCCGGCGCGAGATCAAGAATCTGAACTCGTTCCGCTTCCTGGAACAGGCGATCAACTACGAGGTGCGCTGGCAGATCGAGCAGATCGAGGACGGCCACAAGATCGTCCAGGCCACCGTGCTGTTCGACCCGGATACCGGCGAGACGCGGATGATGCGGACCAAGGAAGACGCCCACGACTACCGCTACTTCCCCGATCCCGATCTGCTGCCGGTGAA
>JBBIJC010000025.1:0-21334 GCA_037446165.1 Hydrogenophilales bacterium
AGACGCCGTCGAAGGTGGAGGTGCCGCGGCCGATCTCGTCCATCAGCACCAGGCTGTGAGCGGTGGCGTTGTTGAGGATCTGGGCGGTCTCGGTCATTTCCACCATGAAGGTGGAACGGCCGCCGGCCAGGTCGTCCGAAGAGCCGACGCGGGTGAAGAGCTGGTCGACCGGGCCGATCACGGCGCGCGCCGCCGGCACGTACAGGCCGCAACAGGCCATCAGCACGATGAGCGCGGTCTGGCGCATGTAGGTGGACTTGCCGCCCATGTTGGGGCCGGTAACCACCAGCATCTGCCGGGTCGGGTCGAACTGCAGGTCGTTGGCGATGAAGCTGTCGACGCGCGGCTCGACCACGGGGTGGCGGCCGGATTCGATGGTGAGTCCCCACTCGTCGGAAAACTCCGGCCGGACGTGGCTGCGCAGCACGGCCAGCTCGACCTGGGCGGCCAGCACATCGAGGCTGGCGACAGCGATGGCGACGATCTGCAGATCGGGGATGTGCGGCGCGAGGTCGTCGAGCAGCTGGTCGTAGAGCTGCTTCTCGCGGGCCAGGGCGCGCTCGGACGCGGACAGGTACTTGTTCTCGAATTCCTTCAGCTCGGGCGTGAGGTAGCGCTCGACGTTCTTCAGGGTCTGGCGGCGGTGGTAGTCGGCCGGCACCTTGTCGGCCTGGCCGCGCGTGACCTCGATGTAGAAGCCGCTGACCTTGTTGTATTCGACGCGCAGGTTGGCAATCCCGGTACGCTCGCGTTCCTGCGCCTCAAGGCGGATCAGGAAGTCGCCGCTGTTCGACTGCAGGCCGCGCAGTTCGTCCAGTTCGGGGTCGTAGCCGTCGGCAATGACGCCACCTTCGCGGATGACCACGGCCGGTTCGTCCTTGATCGCGCGGGCGAGCTGGTCGCCGGGCGCGGCGGGGAAGTCGAGCCGGCCGGCGAGGTCGGCCAGGGCGTCGGTGCCGGCGAGTATTGCTCGCAGCGCAGGCAGCCGGGCCAGGCTGTCGCGCAGGCCGGACAAGTCGCGCGGGCGGGCGCTGCGCAGGGCGATACGCGCGGCGATGCGTTCCAGGTCGGCCATGCCCTTGAGTTCGCGGCGGGCGTTGCGTCCAGTGTCCGGCGCCGAAATCAGGGCCTGGATGGCGTCGAGTCGGCGAGCCAGTTTCTGCCGGTCGCGCAGCGGGTGATGCAGCCAGTGCTTGAGCAGACGGCTGCCCATGCCGGTGACGCACTGGTCGAGTTCGGAGAACAATGTCGGCTCGGCCTCGCCGCGCAGGGTTTCGCTGATCTCCAGCGTGCGCCGCGCGGCGCCGTCCATGAGCACGTACTCACTGTCCTGTTCCAGCACCAGGCCGGAAACGTGGGGCAGGGTGCTTTGCTGGGTGTGGCGGGCGTAGTCGAGCAGCAGCCCGGCGGCGGCCTGGACCAGCGGCCGTTGCTCGATGTTGAAGGCGGCGAGGTCGTGTACGCCGAAGTGCTCGGTGAGCAGGCGCTCACCCCGCTCCGGGTCGAACTGCCACGTTGGTCTGCGCACCAGTGCGGTCTTGAGGCTGGCCAGCGCAAGGTGTTCGAATCCTTCCGGGAGCAGGATTTCCGAGGGTGCCAGCCGGGCCAGTTCCGAGCCGAGCCGGTCGGCGCCGATCTCCCTGGCCGCCAGCCGGCCGGAGGACAGCGTCAGCCAGGCCAGCGCGAGACGCGATTTCTGGACCGCGATGGCCAGGATCAGCGCGTCGCGCTTGTCGTCGAGCAGAATGTCGTCGGTCAGTGTGCCGGGGGTGACAATGCGCACCACCTTGCGCTCGACCGGGCCTTTGGAGGCCTTCGGATCGCCGATCTGTTCGCAGATGGCCACCGATTCGCCCAGCTTCACCAGCCGGGCCAGATAGGGCTCGCAGGCGTGGAACGGCACGCCGGCCATCTTGATCGGCACGCCGGCCGACTGGCCGCGCGTGGTTAGGGTGATGTCGAGCAGGCGCGCGGCGCGCTCGGCGTCGTGGAAGAACAGCTCGTAGAAGTCGCCCATGCGGTAGAACACCAGCATGTCCGGGTGCTCTGATTTGATGCGCAGGTACTGCTGCATCATGGGGGTGTGTGCTTCCGGGGCGGCTTTCAAGGTTTTGCTGACTGTATTGGGGATGCCATTTTACCGGTGCCGGGCGCTTGGCGACATTGCCAGGGCAAGGTCGTGACATGGATATCAATTCTATATATCCTCCACGCCAGTACTAATGAACTAGAAATGACGGGTATCCAATACCATGTTTGCTTGGCGATTTTTTGCTGGATGCGTTGCCATCGGCCTGATGTTGACTGTTTTTCCGGCAGCGGCACAGGATGTTGATCCTCGGATTCAGCAGGTCATGTCTTCCTCGCGCGCGTTGGAAAGGGCTCAGCTTGACGGCAAGAAGGCTGCGTATTTCTGTGCCAACTGCCATGGTGATACCGGTAGCAGCGCCTATGACTACATCCCCAACCTGGCTGGACAACATCCTGGTTATCTTTTGAATCAGATCAAGAAATTTGCCGACGGCCGGCGCCAGGATGACTTCATGAGCGGCATGATCAAGGCCATGAAGGAAGAAGACCGGTTCAATGTTGCGCTCTATTTTGCGGCACAGACCGCACAGCCCACCGTGGCCAGGAATACGGCTCAGGAGGCTCGCGGCAAGGAAATATTCAGCACGATCTGCTCAAGTTGTCATGGGCCACAAGGGCATGGCAGCCAGGATTTTGCGCGTCTGGCCGGGCAGCATGCCACCTACCTCAGACAATCGCTGGACAAGTACCGCAAGGGTGCCAAGGAGCGAAATGATCCGGTGATGGGCAGTGTCGCCCGCCGGCTCAGTGATGCCGACATCGCCGCTCTCGCGGCCTATATTCCGACGATGAGGTAATCAGGCTTTCAGCGCGGGAGTCAGATGCGGCTGAAGGGTTTGCAGCAGCTGTACGAATACCTTGGGTGTGCCGGCGACCACGTGGCCGGATTTCAGGTAGCCATCTTCGCCGTTGAAGTCGCTGACCAGTCCGCCGGCCTCCTTGATCAGCAGGCAGCCAGCAGCGATGTCCCAGGCCTTGAGGCCGATTTCAAAGAAACCATCGGTGCGGCCTGCCGCCAGCCAGGCCAGGTCGAGCGCGGCGGAACCGGGACGGCGCAGGCCGGAGGTCTTCTGCACCAGATCGCGGAACATGCCCGTGTAGGCATCCAGGTGGGTAAAATCGCGGTAGGGAAAGCCGGTGCCGATCAGCGAATCGGCGAGCTTGATCCGTTTCGAGACCCGAATCCGACGGTCGTTCAGGAAGGCGCCGGCGCCCTTGCTGGCGGTGAACAGTTCGTTGCGGGTCGGGTCGTAGACCACTGCCTGGTCGAGCACGCCCTTGTGCAGCAGGGCGATGGAGACGGCGTACTGGGGAAAGCCATGCAGGAAGTTGGTAGTGCCGTCCAGCGGGTCGATGATCCACTGGAATTCGGAATCGCCACTTGCGCCGGATTCCTCGGCCAGGATTGAGTGCCGGGGATACGCCGTGAGCAGGGTGTCGATGATAGCCTGTTCGGCGTTCTGATCGACCTCGCTGACGAAATCGTTATCCTGTTTGGCGCGGACGGTCAGGGCTTCCAGGTCGTTTGAGGCCCGGTTGATGACGGTACCGGCGCGACGGGCGGCTTTGACCGCCGTGTTGAGCATTGGGTGCATGGCTTTAAAGAACGTAATGACTAACTGGGACCCGATTTTACCTTGAAGCCGTTGACTCCACTCGAAAATATCCGTGTCGTCCTTGTCGAAACCAGTCACCCCGGCAATCTGGGTGCGGCGGCGCGGGCGATGAAGGTGATGGGACTGTCGCGCCTGTATCTGGTCAACTCGAAGTGTGCGATCGACGACGAGGCGCGGGCGCGGGCCTCGGGCGCGGTCGATGTGCTGGACGCGGCCATGTTCTGTTCCAGTCTGGATGAGGCGTTGACCGGTACGGTCCTGTCGGCAGCCTGCACCTCACGGCGCCGGGACTTGCCGCATCCGGCCTATACCCCGCGCCAGGCTGCGCCGGAATTGCTTGCTCAGGCTCGGATTGCGCCCGTTGCACTGGTGTACGGCTCAGAGACCTTTGGCTTGTCCAATGAGCAGCTGATGAAGTGCACCTGGCTGCTGAACATCCCGAGCAACCCGGATTACGCCTCGCTCAACCTGGGCTCGGCGGTGCAGGTTGCGGCCTATGAATTGCGCTGCACCCTGGATGATGCGCCACTGGCCCTGCCGGAATTCCAGCGCGCCGAACATGAAGAAGTCGAGCTGATGTTGACGGCCATGGAACAGAAGCTGGTCGAGGTCGGGTTTCTCGATCCGGCCCATCCCAGGCGGCTGATGCCCAGGCTGCGCCGATTCTTTGCTCGTGCTGGAGTGGAGAAGGAAGAAGTGGCCATCTGGCGCGGGATTTTCAGTGCCATGAACAAAATTTGACCAGCCTAGTCGGGAATTGCGACAATTAACTCCTTTAATTCTCCTGTAACAGTCTGATGTTTCAGCGTTTGCGCGAAGATATAGGCGTGGTGTTCGAACGGGACCCGGCGGCCCGCACCTTTTTCGAGGTGCTGACCACCTATCCGGGGCTGCACGCCATTCTTTGGCATCGGCTTTCGCATCGCTTGTGGCGCTGGAATCTGAAGTGGCTGGCGCGTCTGTCTTCGCATCTGGCCCGCTGGTTAACCGGGGTCGAGATCCATCCCGGTGCAGTGATCGGGCGCAAGGTGTTCATCGACCATGGCATGGGCGTGGTGATCGGCGAGACAGCGGTGATCGGCGACGGTTGCACGCTCTATCACGGCGTTACCCTGGGCGGTACGTCCTGGCAGAAGGGCAAGCGCCATCCGACCCTGGAGGCGGATGTCATCATCGGCGCCGGGGCCAAGGTGCTGGGGCCGATCACGCTGGGGGTCGGGGCAAAGGTCGGTTCCAATGCGGTGGTGGTCAAGGACGTGCCGGCCGGCGCAACGGCGGTGGGTATTCCCGCCCGCATCCTGGGCGCGGAGCAGGACAAGGCGCGGGAAGAGGCGGCCACCAAGCTGGGTTTTTCGGCCTATGCCGTGTCCAGCGACATGAACGACCCGATGACCAAGGCGATCCATGGCCTGGTCGATCATTCAGTCACTACCGACCAGCGCATCGAATGGATCATCGGGGAACTCAAACGCCTGGGCTATGCGATGGAAGTCAGCCAGGAGCCTCAGGACAAATTTGATCCCGAGTACTTAAATAAAATTGTCGATTAGTTGACTAAATTAATCGGGAATTGTAGATTGTCGGTATCGGATAGATTGAAAGTGAGGCGAACAAAATGCGGCTAACTACCAAAGGTCGTTTTGCGGTGACTGCGATGATAGACCTGGGTATGCGTCACCAGCGCGGCCCGGTCACGCTGGCGGGCATCAGCGAGCGGCAGCGGATTTCCCTGTCCTACCTGGAACAGTTGTTTGGCCGCCTGCGCCGGCAAGGCATTGTCGACAGCGTGCGCGGTCCGGGCGGCGGTTACTGCCTGGCCAGGCCGCTGGAAGAAATCAGCGTCGCGGCGATCATTCGCGCCGTGGATGAGAGTATCGACGCAACCCAGTGTGGCGGCCTGGGTAATTGCCAGGACGGCGGACCCTGCATGACCCATGAGTTGTGGGCGGGCCTCAACGACCATATCTATGCCTATCTGGAAGCGGTCAGTCTGGCCCAGCTGGTGGCCGGCCAGATGGCCTGCCCGGACAAGGACAAGAAAACCCATGGTCACCGTGTGGTAGGCACGGCGGACCTAAAAGTGGCAGCCGTAGGTTGATGGAGAAGAATATGGTCAAGACCCCTATCTATCTGGATTACTCCGCCACCACGCCGGTCGATCCGCGCGTGGCCGCGAAGATGATCCCCTATCTGACCGAGCATTTCGGCAACCCTGCATCCCGGTCTCATTCCTTTGGCTGGGAAGCGGACAAGGCGGTGGAAGATGCCCGCGAACAAGTGGCCAGCCTGATCAACGCAGACCCCAAGGAGATCGTCTGGACCTCGGGCGCAACCGAGTCGAACAACCTCGCCATCAAGGGCGCGGCGCATTTCTACTCCGGCAAGGGCAAGCACCTGATCACGGTCAAGACCGAACACAAGGCGGTGCTCGACACCTGCCGCGAACTGGAGCGCCAGGGCTTCGAGGTGACCTACCTGAGCGTGAAGGATAATGGCCTGATCGATCTGGAGGAGTTCAAGGCCGCGATTCGGCCCGATACGATTCTGGCCTCGGTGATGTTCGTCAACAACGAAATCGGCGTCATTCAGGATATTCCGGCCATCGGTGAAATCTGCCGCGAGAAGGGCGTTATCTTCCACGTCGATTCGGCCCAGGCCGCCGGCAAGGTGGATATCGACCTGAGCAAGCTGAAGGTCGATCTGATGTCCTTTTCGGCGCACAAGGCCTATGGGCCCAAGGGGATCGGTGCGCTCTATGTCCGACGCAAGCCGCGTATCCGTCTGGAAGCCCAGATGCATGGCGGCGGTCACGAGCGCGGCATGCGTTCCGGTACCCTGGCCACGCACCAGATCGTCGGCATGGGCGAGGCCTTCGCGCTTGCGCAAAAGGAAATGCATGCCGAGAACGACCGCATCCGCATGTTGCGCGACAAGCTCTGGCAGGGCGTGTCCAGCATCGAGGAGGTCCACGTCAATGGTGACATGGATGCACGCATCGCCGGCAACCTGAACGCCAGCTTCAACTTCGTCGAGGGCGAATCCATGATCATGGCGATCAAGGATCTGGCCGTGAGCTCGGGCTCGGCCTGCACCTCGGCCAGCCTGGAGCCGTCCTACGTGCTCAAGGCGCTGGGCCGCAACGACGAACTGGCGCATAGCTCGATCCGCTTCACCATCGGCCGCTTCACCACCGAGGAAGAGATCGACTACACCGTCAAGCTGATGCACGAAAAGATCGGCAAGCTGCGCGAGATGTCGCCGCTATGGGAAATGTATAAAGACGGCATTGATCTGAATACCGTTCAGTGGGCTGCACACTAGGAGTTTTGAAATGTCATACAGCGAAAAAGTACTGGACCATTATGAAAACCCCCGCAACGTCGGGTCGTTCGAAAAGGACTCTGCCGGTGTCGGTACCGGCATGGTCGGTGCGCCGGCCTGTGGCGACGTGATGAAACTGCAGATCCGGGTCAACGACCAGGGCGTCATTGAAGATGCCAAGTTCAAGACCTACGGTTGCGGCTCCGCCATCGCTTCTTCGTCCCTGGTGACCGAATGGGTCAAGGGCAAGACCCTGGACGAGGCCATGAACCTGAAGAATACCCAGATCGCCGAGGAACTGGCCCTGCCGCCGGTCAAGATCCACTGCTCGATCCTGGCCGAGGACGCGATCAAGGCGGCGGTCGCCGATTACCGGCAGAAGCACGGCGCTGGCGGCGAGTACACGGCCTGCAACCCGTCCAAGGAGCACTGATCATGGCGGTCACCCTTTCCGAACGCGCGGCCAACCATATCCGCAACTTCATTGCCAAACGCGGCAAGGGCATCGGCATCAAGTTGGGCGTGCGTACCTCTGGCTGTTCCGGCATGGCCTACAAGCTGGAGTTCGCCGACGCCTCCGAAGCCGACGATATCGAGTTCGAAAGCTATGGCGTGAAGGTCTATGTGGACCCGAAGAGCCTGGCCTATCTGGAAGGCACCGAGCTGGATTTCGTGCGCGAAGGCCTGAACGAAGGCTTCAAGTTCAACAACCCGAACGTCAAGAACGCCTGCGGTTGCGGAGAGAGTTTCAACGTTTGATTAGGCGGGGGCATGGCTGAATACGGCCATGGCCCAGTGCGCGGTGCAACCATGATGCCGGATTTCAATCAGGACCATTTTTCGCTGTTAAGCCTGCGGCCCGTGTTCGCGCTCGACCTGGCCGCGCTGGACCAGGCCTACCACGGGCTTCAGACCGAGTTTCATCCGGACAGGTTTGCCCACGCCGGCGAGGCCGAACAACGCCTGGCGGTACAGTGGTCGACCCGGATCAACGAGGCCTATCAAACCCTGAAAAGCCCGTTTGCGCGCGCGAAGTACCTGCTCGAACTGCAGGGCATACACGCCATGGATGCCAACAATACCGTCATGCCGGCTGCATTTCTTATCCAGCAGATGGAGTGGCGCGAGTCGTTGATGGCAGCGGTGGCGGCATCGGATTACGATGGCCTGCAAGCCTTGGAGAATACCGCCAGGGCCGAGGCCGAACGGCTGCTGGGCGAACTCGAGGTCGAACTGGATGCGCGGCGGGATTATCTGGCTGCCAGCGAAACCCTGAGAAAATACCGCTTCCTGGAAAAATTCCTGGCGGATATCAATAACGCATACGAAGACATCGAATAATTCCGATCCATGGCGCTGCTGCAAATCTCCGAACCTGGCCTGTCCACGGCCCCTCATGAACACCGCCTGGCGGTGGGTATCGATCTGGGCACCACCAATTCCCTGGTCGCCACGGTGCGCAACGGCATGTCCGTGGTGCTCAACGATGAGCACGGCCGGCCGTTGCTGCCCTCGGTGGTGCGTTATCTAAAAAATGGCGAGACCGTGGTGGGCTACGACGCCCAGGCCCGGCAGAGCCAAGATCCGCACAACACGATCATTTCGGCCAAGCGGTTCATGGGCCGCGGCCTCAAGGACCTGGCCGATCTGGCGACCCTGCCCTATCACTTCGTCGATGCGCCCGGCATGGTGCAGTTGAAGACCGTGGCCGGGACCAAGAGTCCGGTCGAGGTGTCGTCCGAGGTGCTCAGGGTTCTGAAGCAGCGCGCCGAATCGGCCATGGGTGGCGAACTGACCGGCGCGGTCATCACCGTGCCCGCCTATTTCGACGATGCCCAGCGCCAGGCCACCAAGGACGCGGCCCGGCTGGCCGGCCTGAACGTGCTCCGCCTGCTCAACGAGCCGACCGCCGCGGCCATCGCCTACGGCCTCGACAATGCCGCCGAAGGCATCTTTGCGGTCTACGACCTGGGCGGCGGCACCTTCGATATCTCCATCCTAAAACTGACCAAGGGCGTGTTCGAGGTATTGGCCACCAATGGCGACTCGGCCCTGGGCGGCGATGACTTCGACCGCCGGGTGTATTGCTGGATACTGGAGCAGTCCGGTCTGTCGGTGTTGTCCGACCATGACAAGGCGCTGCTCATGGCCAAGGCGCGCGAGGCCAAGGAAATGCTGACCGAGCATCCGCAGGTGAGCATCACCGCGGTGCTCTCGACCGGCGAACTGATTGACCTGACCCTGACCGGCAAGACCTTCAACGAGCTGACCGCCAGCCTGGTCAACAAGACCCTGACTCCGACCCGCAAGGCCCTGCGCGACGCCGGCCTGCAAGTTTCCGACGTGAAGGGCGTGGTGATGGTCGGTGGCTCCACCCGTGTGCCTCGGATCCAGGCGGCGGTGGGCGAGTTCTTCGGCCAGACGCCGCTGACCAACCTGGACCCGGACAAGGTGGTCGCCCTCGGCGCCGCCATCCAGGCCAACGTACTGGCCGGCAACAAGCGCGAGGACGACTGGCTGCTGCTCGACGTGGTGCCCTTGTCGCTCGGGTTGGAGACCATGGGCGGCCTGGTCGAAAAGCTCATCCCGCGCAACAGCACGATTCCCATCGCCCGGGCGCAGGATTTCACCACCTACAAGGATGGCCAGACCGCCATGAGCATTCACGTGCTCCAGGGCGAACGTGAACTGGTCTCCGATTGCCGCTCCCTGGCCCGGTTCGAATTGCGCGGCATACCCGCCATGGTGGCTGGCGCCGCCCGCATCCGGGTCACCTTCCAGGTCGATGCCGATGGTCTGCTTTCGGTCTCGGCGCAGGAAACGGGAACCGGCATCGAGTCCCATATCGAGGTCAAGCCCTCCTATGGCCTGACCGACGACGAAGTCGCCCGCATGCTGCGCGAATCCATCGATCATGCCCTGGATGACGTCGACGCCCGGCAGCTGGCCGAGCTGCGGGTCGATGCCCAGCGTCTGGTCGATGCCACCCAGGCCGCCCTGGCCGAGGATGGCCAGCTGCTGCTGAGCACTGCCGAACGTGTGGCCGTGGAAACCCTGGTCGGACAGCTGGATGCGGCCCTGATCGGCAACGACGGGCGGGCGATCAAGCAGGCCACCGAGGCGCTCAACCAGGGCACCACCGAGTTTGCCGGCCGACGCATGGACGCGAGTGTCAAACGTGCCCTGGCCGGCCATAAAATTGAAGAAATCGGAATCTGAGACATGAAAGACATCGAGCCTGAATTTATCCGCCAGTTGCAGGAAAAACTGGCCAATCACCCGATCTACAGCGCGCTGGAGACGATCGACGATCTGCGGGTGTTCATGAACCACCACGTGCATTCGGTCTGGGACTTCATGTCCCTGATCAAGTACCTGCAGCATGCCGTGGCGCCGGCTCGCTGGCCCTGGACGCCGGGGCCCGATGCCGAGGTGCAGCGCTTCATCAACGAACTGGTGCTGGAAGAGGAGACCGACCAGAACGCACCTGGCCAGCCATGCGAATTCTCCAGCCATTACATGCTTTACATCTCGGCCATGCGCGAGGTTGGCGCCAATGCCGAGCGGATGCTGGGCTTTGTCGACAAGGTCTCGGCCGACGGCATTCACGCGGCGCTGGATTGCGGCATGGCGCCGGCGCCGGCCTGCGAATTCAACCGGAGCACATTCGGTTTCATCGAGTCAGGCAAGGCCCACAACGTCGCCGCCGCGCTGGCCCTGGGGCGCGAACACATGATTCCGGCCATGTTCCGGGCCTTCCTGGCCCGCATGGCCATTACCGAGGAACAGGCGCCCATCTTCCATTTCTACCTGCACCGGCACATTCACTTGGACGAGGATTTCCACGCGCCCCTGTCGCTGCGTCTGCTGGAGGCCTTGTGCGGTGGAGATTCGACTAAACTGGAAGAGGCCAAGGCGGCTGCAATCCAGGCGGTGGATGCCCGGATCGCTTTCTGGGATGCTGTGTTGATGAAGTTGCCGAGCCGACAAAAGGTCGCTGCCTGAAATGCCGAAACTGATCGTATTGCCCCACGTTGAACTGTGCCCGAATGGCGCCGTGATCGATGCCCAGAAGGGCGTCTCGATCTGTGACGCGCTGCTCGACAACGGCATCGAGATCGAGCATGCCTGCGAGAAATCCTGCGCCTGCACCACCTGCCATGTCGTGGTGCGTGACGGCTTCGATAGCCTGTCCTCGGCTATCGAGATGGAAGAGGATCTGCTCGACAAGGCCTGGGGACTGGAACCCACCTCTCGCCTCGCCTGTCAGGCACTGATCGGCAATCAGGATGTGGTGGTGGAGATTCCCAAGTATTCCATCAACATGGTGAAGGAAGGGCATTGAAATGAAATGGACTGATACTCTCGACGTCGCCATTGCGCTGGCCGAACACCACCCCGATGTCGATCCGCGTTATGTCCGGTTCACCGATCTGCATGGCTGGGTCATGGCCTTGCCTGACTTCAGCGACGACCCCAATCGGTCCGGTGAAAAGATCCTGGAAGCCATCCAGCAGGCCTGGATCGAAGAGGTCGACTGAGTTGGATTCGGTCTGTTGAAACAAAAACGGCGCCCCAGGCGCCGTTTTTGTTGTTGGCGATGCTTACTTGGCGGCCTTGGCCTCGGTCTCGCACTTCTTCACGAAGCTGCTCTTGGCAGCGCCTTTGAGCTTCTTGTCCGCGGCCTTGGCTTCACACTGAGCCTTGGCGTCAGGCTGGGCCGCAGGGGCGGCAGCCTTGGCATCGGCTTCGCACTTCTTCAGGAAGCTGGTCTTGGCGGCACCGGCCAGGTGCTTGTCGGCGGCCTTGGCGTCACAGCCGGAAGCAGGGGCGGCGGCCTTGGCATCGGCTTCGCATTTCTTCATGAAGCTGGTCTTGGCGGCGCCGGAAAGATGCTTGCTGGCGGCATCGCTCATGCAATCGGCGTGGGCCAGGCTGACCAGGAACAGGGAGGAAATCAGGGTGGCGATCAATTGCTTCATTTGTGTCTCCGTTTGAAGGTATGGCCAATGATGGCTGGGTGATTGTGCACTGCCCGAGTTAAAAAACACTTAAGAGCCGGCGATCAGCGCAGCAAGGCAATCCAGACCGGCAAGGTGACCAGAAAACCCAGGCTGCTCCAACTGGCGGTCAGCGCCGCCGCCCGCGCGTCGAGATGGAAGCGGTCGGCAAAGGATGAGGCCATCAGCATGGTTGGCATGGCGACTTCGAGGATGGCAGCAGTCTGTGGCTCGCCGTGGGTGCCAAAGCCCTGTCTGACCACGAGCCACATGGCCAGCGGCGCCAGCGCCAGCTTGGTGACCACGGCGAACAGCACGGGCCGGGATGGACGCAGGTTGCCCCACGGAATCGAGAGACCGAGCGCGAACAGCATGATCGGGATCGTGGCCTGGCCCATGAACTTCGCGGCTTTGATCAACGGGCCGACATCGAGCCCGGCGAAATTGACCGCGAAACCGAGTACGAAGCCCCACACCGGCGGCAGGGTCAGGACAGTGCGGAACAGGCTCTGGCCGTGGCCGCCCTCGTGCCCGAGGCGGGTGGCGACCCAGACCCCGACGGTCCAGAGGATGGGTGTGGAGGCCAGCACATCGGCAAAGGCGGCGTAGGTGCCGCCCATGTCGCCATAGAGAAAGGTGAGGGTGGGATAACCCATGAACAGGACATTGCTCCACGTACCGGAGAGCAGGATGGCGGCACGGGTTTCACGTGACAGGCCATGGCCCAGCGGAGAGCGGAACAGCGCCACATAGAGCAGGCTGCCGCTGACCACGATCCCGCCCGCCGTAATCAGCGGCACGGTCAGCAATTGCGGCGTGATCGAGGCCTGGGCCGACAGGGCAAACAGCAGCGGCGGGGCGAATACGTCGACCACCAGACGGTTGAGCTGGACGCGCAAGGTGGCGGCCGGAAAATCGGGCCGGAAGCGGACCCAAAGCCCACCCGCAACGACCAGCGCGGCGATCGGTAGCCAGACCTGAAGTAACAGATTAAGCAGAAACTCGGTGTTCATCAGGCAAGGTCGGGGAGGTGGCTACGCAATCGCATAGCGCGATTATAGGCGAGAGGCCTATTCGTTGTTCTCGTCCGGCATCAGTTCCTGGATCTTCCGGGTCAGGGTGTTGCGGCCCCAGCCCAGCAGCGTGGCGGCTTCGATGCGCCGGCCCCCGGTGTGGTTGAGTGCGACCCGGATCAGGCTGCGCTCGAACTCGTCAGTCAGGTCGTTGAGGATGCCGGACTCGCCCTTGGCCAGGCGGCCCTGGGCCACGCGGGCCAGGGCTTCGGCCCAGTCCAGCGCGGTAGTGGTCGGTTCCTGCAGCGCGTCGGGGGGCAGATCCTTGGCTTCGATCACCTGTCCCGGCGCCATGACGGTCAGCCAGTGGCACAGGTTTTCCAGTTGGCGCACATTGCCGGGGTAGGGTAGCGCGGCCATGGTCCGGGTCGCTTCGTCGGAGACCTGCTTGGCCTCGACACCCAGTTCGCGCGCGCTCTTTTGCAGGAAGTGACGAACCAGCAGCGGGATGTCCTCATGCCGTTCTCGCAGCGCCGGCAGTTTGATCCGGATGACATTGAGCCGGTGGAACAGGTCTTCCCGGAACTGGCCCTGGCGAACGCGGTCTTCCAGGTTCTGGTGGGTGGCGGCGATGACCCGCACGTTGACCCGTACCGGAGAGATGCCTCCGACCCGGTAGAACTCACCGTCGGCCAGGACGCGCAGCAACCGGGTCTGCAGCTCGGCCGGCATGTCGCCGATCTCGTCCAGGAACAAGGTGCCGCCGTCGGCCTGCTCGAAGCGGCCGCGGCGCGAGGCGGTGGCGCCAGTGAAGGCGCCGCGCTCGTGGCCGAACAGTTCGGATTCGAGCAGGTCCTTGGGAATGGCGGCGGTATTCAGGGCGATGAAGGGTTTGTCCTTGCGCGGGCTGTGCCGGTGCAGGGCGTGGGCGACCAGTTCCTTGCCGGTGCCGGTTTCGCCGGTGATCAGCACGGTGGCATGCGATTGCGACAGCCGGCCGATGGCCCGGAACACGTCCTGCATGGCCGGTGCCTGGCCGAGCATGCCCTGACTGGCGGCGGCCTGCTGGCCGTCCAGGTTTTCCTCGCTCGAACCACTTTCTTCCAGGGCGCGGTGGATCAGGGCCAGGGCGTGGTTGATGTCGAACGGCTTGGGCAGGTATTCGAAGGCGCCGCCCTGGAAGGCCGAGACGGCGGAGTCCAGGTCGGAGTAGGCGGTCATGATGATGACCGGCACCTTGGGCAGGCGGGCCTTGAGCCGGTTCATGAATTCCAGGCCGTCCATGCCTGGCATGCGGATGTCCGAGAGGACCGCGCCGGCGCTGTCGGTCTCAAGGGCGGCCAGCGCGTCCTCGGCCGATTCGAAAATGCGGTGGGGCAGGTTCTCCCGCTTGAGGGCCTTTTCAAAGACCCAACGGATGGAGCGGTCGTCGTCAATGATCCAGACTGGTTTCATGGTCAGCTATCGGAATGGGAATAGGCCGTCCCCTGGACGGGAATATAGATCGAGAAGCAGGTGAAACCGGGTTCGCTGACCATGTGGATCACGCCCTCGTGGCGCTGGACCAGGCTCTGCGCCAGGGTCAGGCCGACCCCGGTGCCGTTTTCCCGGCCGGAGACGAGCGGGAAGAAGATCTTGCCCTGCATGTCTTCCGGGATGCCCGGGCCGTAGTCGATGATGTCGATCCGGGCGGCGAGTTTCCAGCGTTTCATGGCCAGGGTGACCTGGCGGCTAATCCGGGTGGTGAACTTGATGACCCCTTTGCCATTGTTGGCCTGGGCGGCATTGCGGGCGATGTTGAGCACGGCCTGGATCAATTGTTCCTGATCGCCCTGTATTTCCGGCAGGCTGATGTCGTAGTCGCGCTGGATATCGAGGCTGGGAAACTCGGCCAGGAGGATATTGCGGACCCGTTCGAGGACTTCGTGCAGGTTGACCGTCCGGATCTCCGGTCGCTTGACCGGGGTCAGCCAGCGGTCGAGCAGGCTTTGCAGGCGGTTGGTTTCCTGGATGATGACCTGGGTGTATTCGGACAGATCGGCGCCGTTCAACTCGGCTTCCAGCAGTTGGGCGGCACCGAGTATGCCGCCGAGCGGATTACGGATCTCGTGGGCCAGCTGCTTGAGCAGCATCTGCACCGTCTGGGCCTGGGCCATGGCCTGCTCGTCGCGGGCAATCTTGACGCTGCTGCCGGTGGAATGGAACTCCATGACCACTGCGCCTTCCTCTTCTTCGATCGGAGTGATCGACAAGTTCAGGGTCAGGGTTTCATTGCCCAGTTCGATCGGGAGGTGATGTTCGGTAAAACCGATGCCTTCCCTCAGCGCGGTGTCAAGCGCGCGCACCAGTTCGGTGCGTTCCTTGATGATGGTCGACAACGGGCGGTTCAGCGAGTGGTAGGCAGAGACCCCGAACAGGTTTTCCGCCGCCGGGTTGATATGCCGGATGATCCGGCCTTCATCGATGATGAGCACGGCGGTGGTGAGGATATCGAGGCCGGGACTAAAGTCTTTCATGGAAAGCTTTGTAATGTTCTTGGCAGAAGATTAGCAAGAAGCGGGCCATTGACAGGGGGAGCAAAAGCGGAAAATTCAGGGCCAGGGCTGCGGCCAGGTTATTTGATGCGCGCCAGTTCCTTGTCCAGCATTTCGATGTTTTTTTCGTGCAGGCGGACGTTTTCCGCCTGTTTTTCCCGTTCGGCCGGTGGTTGCTTCCCGGTGGCGGCGAGCGCTGCCTTTGCCGTGGCCAGGTTCTTCTGCTCTTTACCGCGTTCTTCTTCGAGCAGGGTACGGCGGACGTCGTCCCGTTTGTGCTGGGTAGCCGCATCCACCTTGGGAAAGCTGGCAGGACTGGCGTTCTTGGCTGAGTTTCCCCGTCGCCGGGGGCTGGTTATGGTGGTCGGTCCGCTGGCTATGTCGTCGGCAAACTTGGTCGCGCCAGGGCGGTACTTGTCGGTGAAGGTAACGTTGCCGTCGCCATCCACGTACTTGTAGATGGCGGCGTATCCTGGGTTGGCCAGGGTCGCGAGAATAAGCCCAGCAGTGTAGGCGACACGGAGTTTCAGCATGGATCGAGTGTAAGGAATGAACGGGGAGCCGGCAACGAAAAAGGGCGGCCGGAGCCGCCCTTTCGTGCACTGCCGCCGCTGAATTACACGGAGTAGTACATGTCGAACTCGATCGGGTGAGTGGTCATCCGCATGCGGGTGACTTCTTCCATCTTCAGTTCGATGTAGGCATCGATGAACTCGTTGCTGAACACGCCGCCGCGGGTCAGGAACTCGCGGTCCTTGTCCAGGTACTCCAGGGCCATGTCCAGGCTGTGGCAGACGGTCGGGATCTTGGCTTCTTCTTCCGGTTCCAGGTCATACAGATTCTTGGTGGCAGGGTCGCCCGGGTGAATCTTGTTCTGGATGCCGTCCAGACCGGCCATCAGCATGGCGGCAAAGGCCATGTAGGGGTTGCAGATCGGGTCGGGGAAGCGCACCTCGATACGACGGGCCTTGTCGGACGCGACGTGCGGGATGCGGATCGAGGCGGAACGGTTGCGGGCCGAGTAGGCCAGCATCACGGGGGCCTCGAAGCCGGGCACCAGACGCTTGTAGGAGTTGGTGCCGGGGTTGGTGATCGCGTTCAGGGCGCGGGCATGCTTGATGATGCCGCCGATGTAATAGATGGCGGTTTCGGACAGACCGGCATAGCCGTTGCCGGCGAACAGGTTCTTGCCATCCTTCCAGATCGACTGGTGCACGTGCATGCCGGAACCGTTGTCGCCAACGATGGGCTTGGGCATGAAGGTGGCAGTCTTGCCGTAGGCATGGGCCACGTTATGAATCACGTACTTCTGGATCTGGGTCCAGTCGGCGCGCTGCACCAGGGAACTGAACTTGGTGCCAATTTCGCACTGGCCGGCAGTGGCGACTTCGTGATGGTGGACTTCAACCGGCACGCCCATCTCTTCCAGGGCCAGACACATGGCGGAGCGGATGTCCTGCAGGGAGTCGATCGGGGGAACCGGGAAGTAGCCGCCCTTGACCTTGGGACGGTGGCCGGTGTTGCCGGCTTCGGTCTGCTCGCCGGAGGACCAGGCGGCCTCTTCGGACTTGATCTTGACGTGGCAGCCGGACATGTCGTCACCCCAGGTGACGGAGTCGAAGATGAAGAATTCGGGTTCCGGGCCGAAGTAGGCGACGTCGCCGATGCCGGTCGACTTCAGGTAAGCCTCGGCGCGCTTGCCGATGGAGCGCGGGTCGCGGTCGTAGCCCTTGCCGGTATCCGGCTCGATCACGTCGCAGGACAGGATCAGGGTGGCCTCGTCCATGAACGGATCGATGTTGGCGGTGTCCGGGTCCGGCATCAGGAGCATGTCGGAGGCCTGGATGCCTTTCCAGCCGGCGATCGAGGAGCCGTCGAAGGCGTGACCTTCGGTGAATTTCTCTTCGTCAAAGGCAGAAACCGGAACGGTAACGTGCTGTTCCTTGCCGCGGGTATCGGTAAAACGGAAATCGACGAACTTGACATCGTTTTCCTGGACCATCTTCATTACATCGGCGACCGCCATAATTCACTCCTAATCACTAAGATTGCACGGAAATTGAGGTAACTCCCCGAAGTACTGTCATAGCATGCACTATGCCAGCCCTTAAAACAGACCGAAGCATTGTGCCATAAGCATTCTGGCCATAAAGTGGAATTTTGGTGCACTAATTTAGTGCAATAAGGCACCATTGTGGTGCAATGTGTGATTGATTGGGCAACGGTCGTACAATCGCGCGGTTTTTCAATCTTATGACTGCCATGACAGATCGCTACGCTGTATTTGGTCATCCCATTGCTCATTCGAAGTCACCGCGTATCCATGCTGAATTCGCGCGTCAGACCGGTCAGATGCTGGTCTATGAAGCGATCGAGGCGCCCCTGGATGGTTTTTTGGAGGCGGTTTCGGCATTCCGCGCGGCTGGCGGCCGGGGCTGCAATGTCACGGTGCCGTTCAAGGAGCAGGCCTTCACCCTGGCCAGCGAGCGCACCGACCGAGCCGACGCGGCGGGCGCAGTCAATACCCTGAAATTCGACGGCGCCACGGCCCTGGGTGACAACACCGACGGCGCAGGCCTGGTCAACGACCTGGTCAACAACCTGGGCTTCGATCCGGCCGGAAAACGCATTCTGCTGCTGGGCGCCGGCGGGGCGGCGCGAGGGGTCGGGTTGCCGCTGATGGAACGCGCGCCAGCCGAGTTGTTCATCGCCAACCGGACCGCCTACAAAGCGCGAGAGTTGTCGGCACGATTCGATTGTTATGGCGGCGGCTACGATGCCTTGCCGGGGCGTCAGTTCGATCTGGTGATCAATGCCACAGCGGCGAGTCTGGCCGGTGAACTGCCGCCCTTGCCGGACGACATCTTTGCGCCTGGTGCCCTGGCCTACGACATGATGTACGGCCGAGAGACGCCGTTTCTGGCTTTCGCCAGCGAGCGTGGCGTCCGAACCGCCGACGGGCTCGGCATGCTGGTCGAGCAGGCGGCCGAGTCCTTCCTGATCTGGCGCGGCGTCCGGCCAGAGACGGCGCCGGTCATTGCCATGCTGCGGGAGGTCTGATGCGGCGCTGGTTCTGGCGGGGCACGCTGATCGTCCTGATCCTGACTGCCTATGTGCAGATCGGGATTTTTACGGCCGTACTGTGGTGGGGCTATTTCAATCCGGCGAATACGTCCTTCATGGAGGCTGGGCTGGATCGTCTGCAGGCCAAAAATCCAGATGCAGAATTGCGCCACAAGTGGGTGGACTACAGTCACATTTCGATCAACCTGAAACGCGCGGTGGTGGCAGCGGAAGACAGCCGCTTCCTCGAGCATGAAGGCTTCGACTGGGAAGGCATGCAGAAGGCGATGGAAAAAAACCTGAAGAAAGGCCACATCGTCGCCGGCGGTTCGACCATCAGCCAGCAACTGGCCAAGAACCTGTTCCTGTCCGCATCGCGCAATCCGCTGCGCAAGATCCAGGAGGCCATCATTACGGTCATGATCGAACAGGTATGGGGCAAGCGCCGCATCCTGGAGGTGTACATGAACGTGATCGAGTGGGGCAACGGAATCTACGGCGCCGAGGCGGCATCCCATCGTTACTTCAAGACCTCGGCGGCGGGCCTGGGACCTTCCCAGGCGGCGTTGATGGCAGCGATGATCCCGAATCCGCGCTATTACGAAACGCATCGCTCGGCGCGGGGTCTGCTCTATCGCCAGGGCATCATTTCAGCCCGGATGTATCAGGTGAGCGTGCCCCGCTGAACGTTATAATCGCGGCCATGAACCCGAATCCGCAATCGGATTGGTAACTAGGTCGAACTGGAGCCTCAATGTCCCTTCAGGTTGTCAAGGAACTGCTGCACAAGCACAAGCTGGTCGAAGGCATGCTGCATAACCAGCCCATGCCCCGCCACGACCTGGTGGAGAACCTGGTTCAGAAGCAGCACCTGACGGCACTGCAAAAGCACCTGGAGACCCTGATTCCGGCCGAGATCGCGGTAATTCTCGATGAATTGCCGCTGGAAGACGCCCGGCTGATCCTGAACCAGATTGACAGGGAGCGAGAGGCAGACGTGCTCCTGGAACTGTCCGATGCGTTGCGCGAAAAACTGACCGGCACCAAGGATCTGCATAGCGGCCGCGGGCATCTGAATGCATTCGAACTGGTCAATGGCCGCCTGTCACAGGTGGCGATCACCGGCCGCGAAGACATGGAAAACATCCGGCCGATCTGGATCGATCTGCTTGGCGCGACCAAGGCCGAACGGGCCATGGTCGGACAGTATTACGGTGTGGAATTGCCCAACCCGGACGAGAACACCGACCTGGAGGCCAGTGCGCGCTACTTCCTCGGCGAGAACGACGAAGTGTTCCTGCTTTCGGATTTCCTGCTCGACCGCGAGGGGGAATCACGCGGCGTCCCGGTCGCCTTTGTCCTGCACAAGGACATCCTGTTCACCATTCGGAACGAAGAACTGCCGGTGTTCCGTCTGCAACGCCTGCGCGCGCGCACCCAGCCCGGTTATGTGTCCGACTACAAGGATGTGCTGCTCGATCTGTACAGCGCCGATGTTGAGTACTCCGCCGATGCGCTGGAAGAGGTCTATGCCACGCTGGACAAGGTGGGCAAGACGGTATTGCGCCAGACCATGAGCGACAAGGAAGCGGCCCGCATCCTGGCCGACATCGCGGAAGAGGAAAACCTCAATGGCCGCATCCGGCGCAACATCCTGGACACGCAGCGGGCGGTGTCCTTCCTGATGCGCGGCAAGTTCCTGTCTGCGAACCAGCTGGACGATGGCCGGCAGATCGCGCGCGACATCGAGTCGCTGAACAGTCACACCTCCTTCCTGTTCGACAAGATCAACTTCCTGATGGACGCCACGGTCGGTTTCATCAACATCAACCAGAACCAGGTGGTCAAGCAGCTCACCGTGCTCAGCGTGGTGTTCATGCCGCTCAATATCATCGCCGGAATAGGTGGCATGTCGGAATTCTCCATGATGACGCAAGGCATTCCCTGGCCGATTTCCTACAGCCTGGTGATGGTCGGGATGGTGATCGTTGCCTGGATCACGTTCTTGATCCTGCGCTACTTCGAGAATCGCAGGCTGCAAAGCCGGCTGGACGAAAACGCGGCGAAAGAGGCCGCCTAGCGGCTACGGAATTCCCACTTTGACCTCGTATAATCGCGGCCTTCAACTGGAGAAAAACGCATGATCGTCATTACCGGTGGCGCCGGCATGATCGGCAGCATGATCGCCTGGCACCTGAACGAGAACCTGGGCCGGGACGACGTGGTGGTCGTGGACCGCATCGAGGAACCGGACCAGTGGCAGAACATGTGCCACCGCAAGCTGGCCGACGTCCTCGACAAGGACGAATTGATGCCCTGGCTGGTGCATGCCGGCAAGATCGACGCGGTGATCCACATGGGCGCCATCAGCGCCACCACCGAGCGCGACTTCAACCGTCTGCTGGAAACCAACATTCGCTACAGCCAGAAGCTGTGGCGCTGGTGTGCCGACCGCGGCGTGCCGTTCCTGTACGCCAGTTCGGCCGCGACCTATGGCGGCGGCGAGGCAGGCTACAGTGACAACCACAATATCGACACGCTGCGCCCGCTCAACGGCTACGGCTTCTCCAAGCAGTTCTTCGACCAGTGGGCGTTGCGTCAGCAACGCGAAGGCAAACCCTGCCCGCCGCGCTGGTACGGGTTCAAGTACTTCAACGTCTATGGCCCCAACGAATACCACAAGGGTCGCATGGCCA
>JBBIJC010000025.1:21434-25665 GCA_037446165.1 Hydrogenophilales bacterium
TTCAAGTACTTCAACGTCTATGGCCCCAACGAATACCACAAGGGTCGCATGGCCAGCGTCGCCTTCCACACCTTCAACCAGGTGCGTGAACACGGTTTCATGAAACTGTTCCGCAGCCATCGGCCGGACTACGACCACGGCATGCAGATGCGCGATTTCGTCTATGTCAAGGACGCGGCCATGGCGACCTGCCACTTCATCGGTCATGCGGCGGAATCCGGCCTGTACAACATCGGCACCGGCAAGGCCCGCGCCTTCCGCGACCTGGCCACGGCCGTAATGAAGAACATGGATCGCGAGCCCAATATCGAATTCATCGACATGCCGGAAGATCTGCGCGGCAAATACCAGTACTTCACCCAGGCCGGCATGGACAAGCTGAAGCAGGCCGGCTACACCCGACCCTTCATGGAACTGGAAGAAGGCGTGGCCGATTATGTTCGCAACTACCTGGTCCACGATGACCCTTACTGCTGATGGATGCTCACACTCTTATTGACCAGGCCCTGGCCGACCATCTCGCGGCGGTCGCCGAAGTGGCCGAACTGGTACCGCAGATCGCTACGCTGGCCGAGCGGCTCAAGGCCTGCCTCAACGAGGGCGGCAAGATCGTCCTGATGGGCAACGGTGGCAGCGCCGCCGACTGCCAGCACATCGCCGCCGAACTGGTCGGACGGTTCAAGCGCGAACGGGGCGGCCTGGCCGCGCTGGCCATGACCACTGACACCTCGATTTTGACTTCGGTCGGCAATGACTACGGTTTCGAATATGTCTTCGCCCGCCAGGTCGGCGCCCTGTGCGGCCCGAACGACGTGCTGATCGGCATCTCCACCTCCGGCAACAGCGGCAACGTGGTGCGTGCTGTCGAAGAAGGCCGGCGACTGGGCATCTACTGTGTCGGCCTGCTCGGTGGCAGCGGCGGCAAGCTGGCCGGGCTGTGTGACTTCGCGCTGGTCGCGCCGTCAAGTGATACGCCCCGCATCCAGGAAATCCATATCCTGATCGGCCACATCCTGTGCGAACTGCTGGAAAACTGATGACACGCCAGCTCGCCGATATCGTCCATCACGCCTTCCGCCGGGACGGCCACGCGCCGGCCCGGGTGCTGGTGATCGGTGACCTGATGCTGGACCGCTACCTGTGGGGCGAGGTCGACCGCATCTCGCCCGAGGCCCCGGTGCCGGTCGTGCGGGTGACGCGCAATACGGAACGCCTGGGGGGCAGCGCCAACGTCGCCGCCAACCTGGTTGGCCTGGGGCTGGAAGCGGCCCTGGCCGGGCATGTGGGAGTCGATGTCGAAGGCACGCGGCTGGACGCCATGCTGCGTGAATCGGGCATTCGTCCGGTCCTGACCCGAACTGACGGTCGGCCCACGACCACCAAGACGCGGGTGATCGGCGGCCATCAACAGATGCTGCGTCTGGATCAGGAAGACAGCGGTCCGCAAGCCGAATCGGCCAGCCAGGCGCTGCTCGAATCGGTGCTGCATGAGATGGAGAACTGGCAGCCGGGCGCGTTGATCCTGTCCGACTATGCCAAGGGCACGCTGACTGCCGAGGTCTGCCAGCGACTGATCGCGGCGGCCCGGACCCGGTGCATCCCGGTGCTGGTCGATCCCAAGGGCCATGATTACAGCAAATACCGCGGCGCCACCGTGCTCACCCCGAATCAGAAAGAGGCGGCTGAGGCCTGCGGCTGCGCCGTGCGCGACTTCGACACCATCCTGGCCGGATCGGCCGCGATGCGTCTCTCGCTGGGCCTGGATTTTCTGCCGGTGACCCGCGGCGAACACGGCATCACGCTGCTGGAGGACAAGGGCGTCAGTCACCTGCCTGCGACCGCCCGGCAGGTGTTTGATGTCTCCGGCGCCGGCGACACCGTGATCGCCACCCTGGCCGCCGGCCTGCTGGCCGGGCTTGATGCGGCCGAGAGTTGCCGCCTTGCCAACCTGGCGGCGGGCGTGGTGGTGGCCAAGGTCGGCACCGTCCCGGTCACGCTCGAAGAATTGCTGCATGAGATCGAATGGCAGGATGCCTCCAGCCAGACCGACAAGGTCTGCGACGAGGCGACTCTGCTGCGTCGGGTTGCCGCTTGGCGCGCGCGGGGCGAGAAGATCGTGTTCACCAACGGTTGCTTCGACCTGCTCCACGCCGGTCATGTCGATTATCTGGAAGCGGCCCGCGGCGAGGGCGATCGTCTGGTGCTCGGCCTCAACACCGACCGCTCGGTCTCGGCGCTGAAAGGGCCGACCCGACCGGTCGTCGGAGAGCACGACCGCGCCCGGGTGCTGGCGGCATTGGAATCGGTCGATGCGGTCGTGCTGTTCGACGAGGACACGCCCGAGCGGCTGATCTGCCGCCTGCTGCCGGACATCCTGGTCAAGGGCGGCGACTACCGGCCCGAAGACATTGCCGGCGGCGACTGCGTGCGCGCGAACGGCGGCGAAGTACATGTCCTGAGCTTTGTCGACGGCCGCTCCACCAGTCGGCTGATTGCAGCCATCCGGGAGTCCTGAGTAGTGCCCTTACAGCGCGCCAAGTGGTTTTTGCGTCGGTGGTGGTTCAGGAAGGCCTTGCAACGCAATCAGGTGGTATTCGACGATCCGGTGCTGAAGCCGATCCTGGGCCAGGACCCGGACCATGGCCGGCGGGTGTTGCGGCCTTATCTGATCCGCGGCCTGAATGCGGATGGCCGGGCGCAGGCCGTGGTCGATCACTACGGTTATCTGCGCGCCAGGCTCAGCGTGCTGGCCCTGCATGCCATCTATCTGCACGGCGTCGTCCTGGCCCAGCGCGACACCCCGGCGGGTGATCTGAAGCTGATGCTCTACGCCCCCACCGGCCTCGGCCGCGAGGGTGAACTGCGCATGGCGCTGGAACTCGATGGCCGAACCCTGCACATGTTCGCCATGGCGGTCGTGATGCCGGCCACGCTCGGGCTGGGCGAAGGTGCAAAGCCAGTGCTCTGGATCGGCTGCAACAAGGGGCCCGGTTCCGAACCCGACATCCCCGACCTGATCAAGCGGGTCACCAAGGCCATGCAGGGCCTGCGCCCCAAGGCCCTGATGCTGCACGGCGCCCAGGCGCTGGTGGCCGGCTGGGAACTGTCGGGTTTGTATGGGGTGGCTAATGAAGGCACTGTGTTCGCGGGTTATGCCAGCCTGCGCGACCGGATCAAAGCGGACTACGACCAGTTCTGGCAGGAGTATGAAGGCCAGGTCATGACCCCTTACGTCTACCGCCTGGCGTCGGCCCCCGTGGCCAAGGATCTGGCCGGCGTGGCGTCCAGCAAGCGCGCCGCCGCGGCACGCAAGATCGCCGCCGCCCAGCAGTGGTTCGACGACATCGTCCGGGTGGCCTCGGCAATGCGGGCCGGCTGATGCGCCGCTGTCTGATCGTCGGACCGTCCTGGGTGGGCGACATGATCATGGCCCAGGGCCTGTATCGCGCACTGCGGGGCCGCTTCCCGGAACTGCGGATCGATGTCCTGGCGCCGGCCTGGAGCGGGCCGATCCTGAACCGCATGGCCGAGGTGAACCGGCTCGTTATCTCGCCCTTCGGTCACGGTCAGTTCGACTTTGCCGGTCGCCGTGCGCTGGCCCGCGAGCTGCGCGCTGATGCTTATGACTGGGCGATCGTCCTGCCCAATTCCTGGAAGTCCGCCTTGCTGCCCTGGCTGGCTCGCATTCCCCGTCGAACCGGCTATGTCGGCGAATTCCGCCATGGCCTGCTCAACGATGCACGCCGGCTGGACAAGGCTGGCCTGCCCCGGCTGGTGGATCGCTACCGCGCGCTGGCCGATGCGGCGCCGGCCGGGCCGGATGACTATCCGCACCTGACGGTCGATCCGGCAAAACAGGCGGCCAGCCTGGCCCGTCTCGGGCTCGCGATGGATCGGCCGGTGCTGGCCCTCTGCCCCGGTGCCGAATACGGCCCCGCCAAGCGCTGGCCGGAGGCGCACTACGCCGAAGTGGCGAAGGCGAAACTCGATCAGGGTTGGCAGGTCTGGCTGTTCGGTTCGGCCAGCGACCGGGCGGTGTGCGACACGATCAACGACCTGACCGGCGGTGATTGCCGCAATCTGGCTGGCGAGACCGCGCTCGAGGAAGTGGTCGATCTGCTCGCCTGCGCCAGTGCCGTGGTCACCAACGATTCCGGGCTCATGCATGTCGCCGCGGCGGTCGGCGTGCCAGTGGCGGCGGTCTACGGGTCGACCGACCCGGGCTATACTC
>JBBIJC010000026.1:0-25499 GCA_037446165.1 Hydrogenophilales bacterium
CTCAATTTCGTATTGACCAGAAACCACGCCGCCAGTAATATTGCGGCCTCTCAATTCCCCGATAGCTCAGTTGGTAGAGCAACGGACTGTTAATCCGTGTGTCCCTGGTTCGAGCCCAGGTCGGGGAGCCAAAATAACAAGGACTCAGGCCACTTTTCGAAGTGGCCTTTTTCATTCATAGACCCTGGCTGAAATACAGAAATACATGTATTCCATCCTTGACCAACTGGGCTTTTCGTCCAGTCCAAGCATGCATGGTTACTCACTGATCGAGGTTGCTAGCCGCCCTACTCAGAGCCCGTCTCCAGGAAAATTCACACAATTAATCCATTCTTTTCTAAACTGTCATCTTTACGAAAGATGGAGTAAAGAAAATGTCCCGAATAATAATTTTAGGTGCCGGCATCTCTGGGCATACCGTCGCCAGATATCTCAATAAATGGGTCGGCAAACAACATGAGATTGTTGTGGTATCGCCCAATACGAAGTGGAACTGGATTCCGTCCAACATCTGGGTCGGCGTCGGCCAGATGACAGAAGAGCAGGTCACCTTCGATCTGGCACAGGTATACAAAAAGATCGGGGTAAATTTTCACCAGGCCAAGGGGGTGTCGATCCATCCGGAAGGCGATGCCAACAATGCAGCTCCCTATGTAACGGTTGAATATACGGGTCAGGGCAAGGCGGGTCAGCAGGAAAATATCAGCTACGACTATCTGGTGAATGCCACTGGGCCGAAGCTCAACTTCGGCGCCACCGAAGGACTTGGTCCGGAACATGGACACACTGTTTCGGTTTGCACTCCTTCCCACGCTCTGGAGGCCAATCAAAAGCTTCAGGCCACGATCGCTGCACTCCGCAAGGGCGAACACAAGACCCTAGTGATCGGCACCGGGCACGGCATGTGCACCTGTCAGGGTGCGGCCTTCGAATACATCTACAACGTGGATCACATCCTGCGCGAAGCGGGCGTCCGGGACAAAGCCCGCATCGTCTGGATCAGCAACGAATATGAGTTGGGCGACTTCGGCATGGGTGGCGTCCATATCAAGCGCGGCGGTTACATCACCAATGGCAAGACCTTCGCCGAATCACTGATGGTCGAGCGCGGCATCGAATGGATCGTCCGTGCCGCGGTCAAGAAGGTCGAAGCCGGCAAGATTCATTACGAAACCCTAGACGGCGCGATGCATGAGCTGGAATTCGATTTCTCCATGCTGATTCCGCCCTTCGCCGGCGTCGGGCTCAAGGCCTTCGACAAGGCTGGCGAGGACATCACTGCCCAGGTCTTCCTGCCCAACGGCTTCATGAAGGTGGATGCCGACTACACCGCGCGTCCCTATGCCGAATGGAGCGCCAATGATTGGCCGCAGACCTACCAGACTCCCGGCTACCGCAACATCTTCGCGGTAGGTATCGCGTTTGCCCCGCCGCATCTGATCAGCAAGCCGATGCAAAGCGCCAACGGCACCCCGATCAACCCGGCCCCTCCGCGTACCGGCATGCCCTCCGCCGCCATGGCGATCGCCGTCGCCAATAGCATCAAGGACATGCTCAATGGCGCAGACAAGCCAACTCACACGGCTTCAATGGCAAAAATGGGGGCTGCCTGCGTCGCCTCCACCGGATCGCACATCCTCAGGGGTACTGCCGCCACCATGACAGTTTTCCCGGTTGTGCCGGATTACGAGAAATACCCGGAATACGGCCGCGACCTCGACCTGACCTTCGGAGAAATCGGACTGGCAGGCCACTGGATGAAGTCTCTGCTGCACTACACCTTCATCTATCAGGCCAAGATGCTTCCGGGCTGGTCGTTGCTGCCTGATTGATCTCAAATTTTCAAGGAATACACATGACTGATAAAGCCACAAATAAAGAACCTTACCAGCAGGCCTACTACCCGCCTGCCCCAACTGGCTTCACCCGCAGCATGAGGACGTGCGTCCTGTGGCAGATATATCGCTTCGTCGCCATCAACCTGAAGATGCTCAAGCTGATGGCAAAGTCACACCACTGATCGGCCTACAAAAACCCCGACCCATGATCCGGGTCGGGGTTTTTTTATTCAATCATTTGCCATCAATCACGTTGCCTATTGTGCAATTCAGTATTGGCTGAAAAAAGCCGAGTGATTTACTCCTTGACGGCAAAACTCGAATGACTCTCAACCAAATGGAAACCCTCATCCTCATTGCGGCGGAGGTGGAGGCAGCGGCGCTGTCGGATAGGACGGATACATCGTGGGCGGCATGACGATCACAGTCTGGGGCGCTCCCCGGCGGCTGTAGTAGCTGGTTCCGGAGGCCGACGGCAGGACATTGCCCTTGGCATACATGCACTGCTCGTAGGCGATGTCATAACGACGCTGCAGCGACATCCCGCCCCGGTTGGCCGAGTCGGCGCCGACCGCGCTGCCCATCAGCAGTCCCATGCCCGCGCCAGCACCGGCGCCTTCGCCATGGCCGCCACTGATAAGCGCTCCGGCAGCAGCACCAATGACCGTACCGGCAACGGCACTCGAAACAACCTGATTCTGGGCGGTCTGCCCTGGCTCCACGCCGACCTGCTGGCGGGCAAAGGCCCGGCAATACTGATCGTCGGCCTGGAATACTTCGAACGGCTTCCCGGCTGGCGGCATGACCGCAACATTGGGCGCCAGGGGCTCACTGGCACATCCCGCCAGCAGGAAGCTGGCCGTCAAACCGATGGATAACAAATGGTGTTTCATCTCATTACCTCGCTACTGGACTCCCGGAGGCGTTGCTGAAACCGCTTTCCAGCCTTCCGGGCAGGAATTGACATAGGGGTAATAGGCCTTGGCCGAGGTGCAGTAATACCAAGTCTGCCCCGGCGATGCCCCACCAGTTGCAGCGGGCCCCGGTGCAGGAGGCTGGACCACCACTGTGGTGGGTTGCGGCGCCTGCTGGACGACCACCGGCGGCGTGTCTGGGTACACGACCTGCGGCACTGTTCCAAGGTAGACGATGGGTGGAACGGCCCACCACCACGGATCACCGTAGTAGCCATGCCAGCCGTACCCGCCGTGATGAAACCGGTCGGCCATAGCCGGCGCAGACACCGCAATCGCGGCCAGCGCCAGGGCAAATGTGAGTGACGATCTGTTCATGATTCACCTCTCCAAAAATGACAATTCGTTACCTCTCGAATAGCCCGTCAATTCAGTCTTGCGAGTGGTCATGCTCGTTTGCTGTTCCGGCGCGGTCGCGACGCCAGCCTTCATGGCGATCAAAATGCGGCCGCATCAGGTTGTCACGCACGATCTCGTTCAACACCTCACGCTGTTCCGGATCCAGTACGGCTTGCAGGTTCTCGGTAGCCTTGGCGATGGCATTCAGTTTCGCGCCCATCTCGTTGACCCGGTCGGCACGGAACTGGATCATCCTGGCGGCGTCCAGATCACGCGCCGGCTGCTTTGCCATTGCGTCGGGAGTCGCCTCCACGGCGGCCTCGTAGGCCTTCCAGGCATGCATTTGCGAGGCCTTGATTTCCAGTCGCTCCGCCATCTTGTCCAGCGCGAAACGCAGCCAGACCTTCTTGTGCGCCTCGCGCGAAGGAGCCTGTACGCTATTCGGGTTTTCCTCGCTGTAAGCCGGGGCAACAGCGCCGAACATGGTTGCGCTCAGCACGATGGCAGCAAGGGAGTGGCTAAGGCCAAGACGTGGGCTAATCATTGTGTGTCCTCCAGATAAAACGATTTTGGAGAACCCATTGCACACCCTGCTTGTGAATGCGTTTTGAACAGGGCGCAAGATTTGTAAATGACCGGTAACAGTTTGTTAACTGGAAGCACAAACACTGGCAACCGCAGTGCTTGGCGTTATCCTGCACGGAGCAATTCACGCATGGCGAACAGATGAAGCGACTTCTGGTGGTAGACGACGACAAGGCCCTGCGCAAACTGCTGGGCGATTACCTCGGTGAAAACGGGTACGAGGTGGTGCTGGTCGGCGACGGCGAGGCCATGAAACAAGAATTGGCCAGGACATCGTTCGATCTGATCATCCTCGATCTGATGCTGCCTGGCGAAGACGGCCTCACCTTGTGCCGGGACATGCGGGCGCGCTCCAGCGTACCAATCCTGATGCTGACCGCCCGCGGCGATGAGCTGGATCGCATCATCGGTCTGGAAATGGGGGCCGACGATTATCTGGCCAAGCCGTTCAACCCCAGGGAATTGCTGGCCCGGATCAAGAACATCCTGCGCCGCACGCGGGAAGGCGAAGCAACGGTTGCCGCTCCGCGCCAGCTGGTCTTTGCCGGCTGGACGCTCGACCTGTCCGCCCGTCATCTGGTCGATGCCGATGGCATCGTCAGCCCGTTGTCGAACGGTGAATTCAAGCTGCTGCATGTTCTGGCCGAGCACGCGCGCACCGTCCTGTCCAGGGACCAATTGATGGATGTGCTGTCCGGCCGCGAGGCCTTGCCCTATGACCGGACCATCGACGTGATGATCAGCCGTTTACGCCGCTGCCTGCGCGATGACGCCCGCGACCCGCTCCTGATCAAGACCATCCGCAATGAGGGCTACATGCTCTCGGCCCAGGTGGAGCAACGGACATGAAACTGCTGCCGCGCAGCCTGTTCGGCCAGATGCTGCTTGCCCTGGTGGCGGGCCTGGCGGTTTCGCTGACCCTGACTGTCTGGTTCCTGATGCACGACCGGGCACGCCAGTTCGATCATTTCATGGGTGCGCACGTCGCGCAGCGCATGGTCAGCCTGGTTGCCATGCTGGACGGCTCAACGCCAGCCGAGCGCGAACGTCTGATCCGGATCTACAACGCTACGGCCAATCGGCATATCGCTCTGGACCAACCCTGGGCAGCACCAGCCGGCCTGATCAGCCAGCAGGTACAGACCTTCACGACCACGCTGAGTCAGGAACTGGGACCGGGCTACCCGGTCCAGATCCTGTCACTGGGCAAGGCCGGCAACGCCATCGGCTCAGCGCCGTCAGGAAACCGCAGCCTGGGCGAGCGGTATGCGTCCTTGCACGCGGTCATCCAGGTGCGCCTGAACGACGGCACGGTACTCACCCTGAGCCAGTCGTTTCCAGCCCTGCATGCCGGCGAGACCTATCTCGTCATCGGCAGCCTCATTCTCATGGGGCTGACCATCGCCCTGCTCACCGGCTGGGTCGTGCGCCGTTTGACCCTGCCCCTGCGTGCGCTGGCCGATGCCGCCAACAGCCTGGTCCTGAATCTGGATCAGCCACCGGTTCCGGTGACCGGTTCGGCCGAGGTGGCCAGTGCCGCCTCCGCCTTCAACGCCATGCAGAAGGAATTGAAAAAACTGCTGGAAACCCGCGCCCAAGCCCTGGCCGGGGTATCGCACGACCTCCGTCTGCCGATCACCCGCCTGCGCCTGCGCGCCGAACGGATTTCAGACCCGGAACTGAAGGCCGAAATTGCAGTCGATCTGGACGAAATGGACGCCATGATCGCCACCACGCTGGACTTCCTGCGCGCCGGCCGAAGCAGCGAAAAACAGGTCAAGCTCAATCTGACCGGTCTGCTTGAACTGGTCTGTTCGGAAATGGAAGAAGCTGGTGCGACAGTGCGCTTAAGCGGAGCCATTCCGGCCCAGATATTGTCCCGGCCGATCGCCTTGAGGCGCTGCCTGAACAATCTGCTGGACAATGCCCGTCGCTATGGCGGTGGGCAGATCGACGTGGAGGTGCAAAGTAGCGCATCGAACGTGGAAATCCGCATCGGCGATCATGGCCCGGGCATCCCGACGGCTGAAGCGGAGCGCGTTTTCGAGCCTTATGTCCGACTCGACACCTCGCGCTCGCGCGACACCGGAGGAACGGGTCTGGGCCTGTCGATAGCGCGCGCCATCGCCCGTCAGGAAGGCGGCGACATCCGGCTCGAATCCAGGCCGGGCGGCGGACTGCTGGCGATCCTGAGTCTGCCGATCCATTCATGAGCGGCATTCTTTGCGAAGCCGTACCTGTTTCGTCATCTGTTTGATATAAACCACCCAGCCCAATACAGGTAATCGATCATGAGCACAGCCCCCTCCCACCGACACCCACTTCGCACCATCCTGATCGCGGCTGTCCTGTTCGGCCTGATCGGCGGGGCCTGGTACTGGAGCAACCATCGCGCGCAGCCTGGGGCCGCAACCGGTAACAGCCATGGCGGCATGCGTGCGGGTGCGGGTGGCAGCCAAGCCCAGCCAGTATCGGTAGCCCAGGCGCGAACCATGGACATCCGGGTCTGGCTGAATGCGCTCGGCACGGTCACCCCGCGCAACCTGGTGACAGTCCATGTCAAGGTCGGCGGCACCCTGCTCAAGGTTAAGTTCAACGAAGGGCAAATCGTCAAGACTGGCCAGATTCTGGCCGAAATCGACCCGCAACCGTTCCAGATCGCACTTGATCAGGCCAAGGGTCAGCTGCTCCGCGACCGGGCCCTGCTCGACAACGCCCGGATCGACCTGGCGCGTTATCAGAAACTGCTGGCCAAGGACGCGATCCCGAGCCAGCAGGTCGATACCCAGGACGCCCTGGTGCGCCAGTATCAGGGCACGGTCGATGCCGATCGCAGCCAGGTTGCCAATGCCAGGCTGCAGCTTGACTGGACCCGGGTCACGGCACCCACCTCAGGCCGCATTGGTCTGCGCCAGGTCGACCCCGGAAACCAGGTCAACCCCACCGATGTCAACGGCCTGGCCAGCATCGCCCAGCTACAGCCGACCACCGTCCTGTTCGCCGTGCCGGAAGCGAATCTGCCGACCATCAACAAGCAGCAGACAGGACAGGAAACCATTCCGGTCGAGGCCTGGGACCGCGAACAGCAGAACCACCTTGCCGACGGTCGCATGCTCACCACCGACAACCAGATCGAGCCGACCACCGGCACGATCAAGATAAGGGCGGAGTTTGCCAACCGCGACAACGCCCTGTTCCCCAACCAGTTCGTCAATATCCGGTTGCTGCTCGATACCCTGCGCCAGGTCGTGGCCGTCCCGGGCGCGGCCATCCTGCGCGGCGACAAGGGCAGCTTCGTCTACCGGGTCGACCCGACCGGCGGCGCGGTGGCGATGATCCCGGTCACGCCGGGTGCGGTCGATGGCGACTGGGTGGCGGTGACCGGCGAGATCAAGGCCGGCGACAAGCTGGTCACCGACGGCACCGACAAGCTGCGTGATGGCGCGAAGGTGGAAGTGATCGTGCCCGGCGCCAAAGCCCAGAATGCCAAGCCGCGGAACGGCCACGGCGTCAAGGGAAGTTGGGGGCACAAGCCGGCCGCCGCTTCGGAGCAGACCTCGTGAGCCTTTCGCATCGACGCAACAAGGCCGATCCCATGGCGGGCGAGGAGTCTCGTCAGGAATCCCTGGACGAGGACCTGAGCGTTCACATCTTTACGGTATCCGCGACCATGGTCGGCGTCTGCCTGACCGCCATCGGCCTGATCCGGGTGGTCATTACCATCCGTGGCGTGGAAACCATCATCGACACCATGGTCGGCCTGGATGCCATTCTGTTCGTCATCTCCGGCCTGCTGGCCTACTGGTCCCTGCGTTCACGTAAACACGGCCGGCATCACCGCATCGAGGCCGTCGCCGAGCGGGTGTTCATCGCCGCCATGGTCATGATGGGCATCTCCTGCCTGTTCCTGGTGTTCGGCATCAAGCGCATATGAATCCTTCGCGCCTGTTCATTCTGCGGCCGGTGGCCACCTCTCTGCTGATGCTCGCCATCCTGCTGGCCGGCGCGGTGGCCTTCCGCCTGCTGCCGATCTCGGCCTTGCCGGAGGTCGACTACCCGACCATCCAGGTCATGGCACTCTATCCGGGCGCCAGTCCGGAGGTGGTCACCGCTTCGATCACCGCGCCGCTGGAGCGCCAGTTGGGCCAGATGCCAGGGCTGAAGCAGATGTCCTCGACCAGCTCCGGCGGCGCCTCGGTCATCACCCTGCGCTTCGACCTCGCCCTGACCCTGGACATCGCCGAGCAGGAGGTCCAGGCCGCGATCAACGCCGCCTCCAACCTGCTGCCAACCGACATGCCGATGCCGCCGGTGTACAGCAAGGTCAATCCGGCTGACGCCCCCATCCTGACCCTGGCCATCACCTCGCCCTCGCTGCCGGTCACCCGCCTGCATGACCTGGCCGAAAGCCGCATTGCCCAGAAGATTTCCGAACTGCCCGGCGTCGGCCTGGTCAGCCTGGCCGGCGGCCGACGGCCGGCGGTGCGGATCCAGGCCAATCCGAAGGCCCTGGCAGCAATCGGCATGTCGCTCGAAGACCTGCGCACGGTCATCGGCACAGCCAACGTCAACACCCCCAAGGGCAACTTCGACGGTGCCCTGCGCGCCTCGGCGATCGACGCCAACGATCAGCTGAAGTCAGCCGACGAATACGTCAACCTGGTCATCGCCTACAAGAACGGCGCGCCGATCCGGCTCAAGGACGTGGCCGACGTGGTCGACGGCGCCGAGAACGTGCATCTGGCGGCCTGGGCCAACGACAGCCCGGGCGTAATCCTCAACGTCCAGCGCCAGCCCGGCGCCAACGTCATCGAGGTCGCGGACCGGATCAAGGCCGCGCTGCCGGCGCTCAAGGCTGGTCTGCCCGGCGCCATCGACGTCGCGCTGCTGTCCGACCGCACCGTCACCATCCGTGCCTCGGTGGCCGACGTCGAATTCTCGCTGCTGCTGGCGGTCGCCCTGGTGGTGATGGTGATCTTCCTGTTTCTGCGCAGCCTGCCGGCCACCTTCATTCCCAGCCTGGCGGTGCCGATCTCGCTGGTCGGCACCTTCGGCGTGATGTACCTGGCCGGCTTCTCGATCAACAACCTGACCCTGATGGCGATGACCATCGCCACCGGCTTCGTGGTCGATGACGCGATAGTCGTCATCGAGAACATCACCCGCTACGTCGAGGCCGGCGAATCGCCGATGGCCGCGGCGCTCAAGGGCTCGCAGCAGATCGGCTTCACCATCATCTCGCTGACTTTTTCCCTGATCGCGGTGCTGATCCCGCTGCTGTTCATGGGCGATGTGGTCGGTCGGCTGTTCCACGAGTTCGCCATCACCCTGGCGGTGGCGATCCTGATCTCGGCCATCGTCTCGCTGACCCTGACCCCCATGCTCTGCGCCCGCCTGCTGCGCACCGAGACCGGGCCGAAGCGCGAACCGCATCCGCTGTTCCAGCGCATCATCGACACTTACGGCCGGGCGCTGACCTGGGTACTGGACCGCCAGACCGCCACCCTCTGGGTCGCCATCGCCACCCTGGCGCTGACCGTGGCGCTCTACATCTGGATCCCCAAGGGCTTCTTTCCGGTCCAGGACACCGGCCTGATCCAGGGCATCACCGAGGCCGACCAGTCGATTTCCTACGCCGCCATGGCGCAACGCCAGCAGGCCATGGCCGAAGCCATTCTGAAAGACCCGGCGGTGGCCAGCCTGTCGTCGTTCATCGGCGTCGATGGCGGCAACGTCACCCTGAACAGCGGCCGCATGCAGATCGCCCTCAAGCCGCTGGCCGAGCGGCACGATTCAGTCACCACGGTCATGGGCCGGCTGGCCGAGGCGGCGCAGAAGGTGCCGGGCATCACTCTCTACCTGCAGCCGGTGCAGGATCTGACCATCGAGGATCGCATCTCGCGCGCCCAGTACCAGTTCATGCTCGGCTCGCCCGACGCCCAGGCCCTGGCCGAATGGGTGCCCAAGCTGGTCGCCCGGCTCAAGCAGCGGCCGCAACTGGGCGATGTCGCCAGCGACCTGCAGAACAACGGCCAGCAGGCCTTCGTCGATATCGACCGCGATGCCGCCGGACGCCTCGGCGTAACCGTCGCGGCGGTCGACAACGCCCTCTACGACGCCTACGGCCAGCGCCTGATCTCGACCATCTTCACCCAATCCAACCAGTACCGCGTGGTGCTGGAAGTGGCGCCACAATTCCAGGCCGGCCCGACCGCACTCGACAACCTTTATGTCCCGACCGCGTCCGGGCAGCAGGTGCCGCTGTCGGCGGTGGCCCGCATCGAGGAGCGGCAAAGCCCGCTGCTGATCAACCATGTCGGCCAGTTTCCGGCCGCCACCGTGTCCTTCAACCTGGCCCCCGGCGCCGCCCTGGGCAGTGCAGTGGAAGCGATCAGCAAGACCGAGGCCGAGATGCGGCTGCCGCTGTCGATCGAGACCAGCTTCCAGGGCGCGGCCCTGGCCTTTCAGTCGTCCCTGACCAACACCCTGCTGCTGATCCTGGCGGCGGTGGTGACCATGTACATCGTGCTCGGCGTGCTGTACGAGAACGCCGTACACCCGGTCACCATCCTGTCGACACTGCCCTCGGCCGGGGTCGGCGCACTGCTCACTCTGATGCTGGCAGGGCGCGAACTGGACATCATCGGCATCATCGGCATCATCCTGCTGATCGGCATTGTCAAGAAGAACGCCATTCTGATGATCGACTTCGCCCTCTCCGCGGAGCGCGAGCAAGGACTGTCCGCGCGCGAGGCCATCTTCCAGGCCTGCCTGCTCCGGCTACGGCCCATTCTCATGACCACGATGGCCGCCATGCTCGGCGCCTTGCCGCTGATGCTGGGTACCGGAGTTGGCTCGGAACTGCGCCAGCCGCTCGGCCTGGCCATGGTCGGCGGCCTGGCGGTGAGCCAGGTCCTGACCCTGTTTACCACGCCGGTGATCTATCTGGCCTTCGACCGGCTGGCGACCCGCATGGCCTCGCGTAGGACGCAATAAGTGAAACGCATTGCGCCACAGGCCTCTCCGCTTTCCATCCGGCGCAATGCCCTGCGGTTATTGCGCCCGATCCTGGATTCCCGCCTGCGCGAGAATGACAGCGAGAAATGAACTTCTTCGCCACCTTCATCCAACGCCCGGTCGCCACCACGCTGCTGACCCTGGGCGTCGTACTGGCCGGGGTGGCGGCTTATTTCAACCTGCCGGTGGCGCCCCTGCCGCAGGTCGACTTTCCGACCATCTCGGTGCAGGCTGCATTGCCCGGCGCCAGCCCGGAAACCATGGCAGCGACGGTGGCGACCCCGCTGGAGCGGACCCTGGGCCGCATCGCCGGGGTGACCGAGATCACCTCGTCCAGTACGCTCGGCAACACCCGAGTGACCCTGCAGTTCGACCTCGACCGCAACATCGACGGCGCCGCGCGCGATGTCCAGGGTGCGATCCAGGCCGCCCGCGCGCTGCTGCCGTCCAGCCTGCCGTCGATGCCGACCTATCGCAAGGTGAATCCGGCCGACGCGCCGATCATGATCCTGTCGCTCACCTCGGCCACCCTGTCGCGGGGCCAGATGTACGACGCTGCCTCGACCGTGCTGGCGCAGCGGCTGTCGCAGGTCGACGGCATCGGCCAGGTCAACATCGGCGGCGGCGCGCTGCCGGCGGTGCGGGTCGAGCTCAACCCGACCGCGCTCAACCATAGCGGCCTGTCGCTCGACAACGTGCGCACCGCCATTGTCGCCAGCAATGCCTACCGGCCGCTCGGCGCGCTGGAGACGGCCGACCGGCGCTGGCAGCTGGGCACCAACGACCAGGGCCGCACGGCAGCCGACTTCAAGCCACTGATCCTGCGTTATGTCAACGGCGCGACCGTGCGCCTGTCCGATGTCGCCGACGTGGTCGATTCGGTCCAGGACGTGCGCACCTACGGCGCCGCCAAGGGCCGCCGTGCAGTGCTGCTGATCCTGTACCGGCAGCCCGGAGCCAACATCATCGAGACTGTGGACAGCGTGCGCGCGCTGCTGCCGCGCCTGCGCGCCAGCATCCCGGCTGCGATCGATCTTGAAGTGGTGCTGGACCGCACGCCGACCATCCGCGGCTCCCTGCGTGAAGTGCAGCGCACCCTGAGCATCGCAGTCGGTCTGGTGATCATGGTGGTGTTCCTGTTCCTGCGCCGGATTCGTGCCGCGTTGATCCCAAGCATCGCAGTGCCGGTGTCGCTGATCGGCACCTGCGGGATCATGTACCTGGCCGGCTACAGCATCGACAACCTGTCGCTGATGGCGCTGACCGTGGCCACCGGCTTCGTGGTCGACGACGCCATCGTGGTCACCGAGAACATTTCCCGCCATCTGGAGTCGGGCAAGGCGCCCTTCGCGGCGGCACTGGCCGGGGTGCGCGAGATCGGCTTTACCGTGGTCTCGATCAGCCTGTCCCTGGTCGCGGTATTCATCCCGATCATGTTCATGGGCGGCATCGTCGGCCGCCTGTTCCATGAGTTTGCCGTGACCCTGTCGGCCTCGATTCTGGTGTCGATGGTAGTGTCCCTGACCACGACGCCCATGCTCTGCGCCCATCTGCTCACGGCCAGGCCCAGAAAGACCTCGACCGACACCTGGTCCCGCTGGAGCGGCCGACTGCTGCGCCGGCTCAAGTCAGGCTACCGGGCCAGCCTGGCCTGGACCTTGCGCCACAGCGCCTTCATGCTGATCCTGCTGGCCCTGACCATCGCCTTCAACGTGCATCTTTACCTCACCATCGCCAAGGGTTTCTTCCCGGATCAGGACACCGGCCGGATCATGGGCAACGTGCAGGCCGACCAGAGCATCTCCTTCGTGGCCATGCGCCAGAAAATGCAGGACCTGATGGCCATCGTCCAGCGCGACCCCGCGGTCGATACGGTGGTCGGCTTCACCGGCGGCGGCCAGAAGAACTCCGGTTTCATGTTCGTCACGCTCAAGCCTCTGAGCGAGCGCAAGGCCTCGGCCAGCCAGGTGGTGGCACGGCTGCGCCGCAAGCTGGCACACGAGCCGGGCGCCAGCCTGTTCCTCAACCCAGCCCAGGATGTCCGTATCGGCGGGCGGCAGAGCAACGCCACCTATCAGTACACCGTGCAGGCCGATCGCCTGGCCGACCTGCGCGAATGGGAGCCGAAGATCCGCCGCGCCCTGGCCGACCTGCGCGAACTCGCCGACGTCAACAGCGACGAGCAGGACAAGGGCCTGCAGACCAGCCTGGTGTTCGACCGCGACCGGATGGCCAGCCTCGGTCTGACCATGAGCGCCGTGGATTCCGGTCTCAACAACGCCTTCGGCCAGCGCCAGGTGTCGGTGATCTACAACCCGCTCAACCAGTACCGGGTGGTAATGGAGATGGCGCCGGCCTGGCTGACCAATCCGGAAGCGCTGCGCTCGGTCTGGTTCAGCACGCCCTCGGGCGGCCAGGTTGCGCTGAGCGACATCGCCCGTATCGAAACCACCAGGACGCCGCTGGCGGTGAACCACCAGGGCACCTTCCCGGCCAGCACCATCAGCTTCAACCTGCCGCCAGGTGAGTCGCTCGGCCAGGCCTCCGCTGCGATCAGCCGCGCCCTGGCCGTGATGGGCGTGCCGACCAGTGTGCACGGCAGCTTCCAGGGCACGGCCAAGGCCTTCCAGGACTCGCTCAACAGCCAGCCGATCCTGATCCTGACCGCCTTGCTGACCATCTACATCGTGCTGGGCATGCTTTACGAGAGCCTGATCCACCCAATCACCATTCTCTCGACCCTGCCCTCGGCCGGGGTCGGCGCGCTGCTGGCGCTGATGGCCTTCGACCATGAGTTCGACGTCATCGCCCTGATCGGCGTCATCCTGCTGATCGGCATCGTCAAGAAGAACGCCATCCTGATGATCGACTTCGCCATCGGCCACCAGCGCCGCCACGGCTCGGGCGCCGCGCGCGCCATCTTCCGCGCCGCCCAGATGCGCTTCCGGCCGATCATGATGACCACCCTGGCGGCCACCTTCGGCGCAGTGCCCTTGGCCCTGGGCAGCGGCGACGGCGCCGAATTGCGCAACCCGCTCGGCATCGCCATCGTCGGCGGCCTGATCGTCAGCCAGGCGCTGACCCTCTACACCACGCCGGTCGTCTATCTGCTGATGGACCGGCTGCACAACCTGGTCATGCGCCGCCCGGTCTCCGCCGTGCCGGCGCTGCAACCCGTCTGAAGGAGCAAACGGTGCGTCCCATCCTGTTCATCCCCCTGATCTGGCTGGCCGCCTGCACGGTCGGCCCCGACTATCAGCGCCCCGGGATGAAGCTGCCCGAACGGTTCAGCGAGGCCGGCGGCGAATGGCAGACTGCGCAACCCACCGCGCTCAAGGTGCCCGAGCGTTGGTGGAGCGTGTTCAACGATGCGGAACTCGACCGGCTGGAAAGCCGGGTGATGATCGACAATCAAAGCCTGAAGATCGCTGAGGCCCAGTATCGCGCCGCGCGGGCCGCCGTCGACAGCGCCGCCGCTGCGCGACTGCCGACCGTGACCGGCTCGGCGTCAGCCAGCCGCGGCCAGAGCAAAGGCGTGACCGGCAACAGCTACGGCCTGTCCGCCAGCGCGAACTGGGAAATCGACTTGTGGGGCCGGGTGCGGCGCAGTGTCGAGGCCGCCCAGGCCAAGGCCGAGGCCAGCGCCGACGACCTGGCGGCGGCCCGGCTGTCGACCCAGGCCCTGCTCGCCCAGACCTGGTTTCAACTCCATGCCGCCGATCTGCAAATCCAGCTGCTGCAACGCACCCGGAGCGCCGACGCGCGTTTCCTCGCTCTGACCCATGACCGTCACGACTCCGGGGTCGCCTCCGGTCTCGATGTCGCCCAGGCCGAAACCCAGCTCAACACCGACCGGGCGCAACTCACTGAACTGGAACTGCAACGGGCGCAGCTGGCCCATGCCCTGACCACCTTGCTGGGTGGCGGCGACATCCAGCTTGAACTCGCCGCCGCCCTGCCGCCGGTCCCGGTGCCGCCCGAACTGCTGCCCTCGACCCTGCTGGAACAACGTCCTGACATCGCCGCGGCCGAACGGGCAGCGGCGGCGGCCAATGCCCAGATCGGCCTGGCCCGGACTGCTTACTTCCCGCAGCTCAATCTGGGAGCCGGTGCCGGATCAAACGCCAGCACGCTCGGCTCGTTGTTGAGCGTACCCAGCCGGGTCTGGACCCTGGGCCCCAGCCTGGCCATGACCCTGTTCGATGGCGGTGCACGCAGCGCTGCCGTCGAACAGGCCCGCGCCGGCTACGATCAGGCCGTGGCCACCTACCGCCAGACGGTACTCACTGCATTCCAGGAGGTTCAGGACAACCTCGCCGCCGCCCGCCTGCTGCAGCGTGAAGCCGCTGAACAGGCCCTGTCCCTGGCCGCCGCACGCCGGGCCCGCGATATCGCGGAAGAAGAGTACCGGGCTGGAACCGTCACCGCACTCAGCGTGATCACCGCGCAAAACACCGAACTCACCGCCGAAAGCAGTGCCCTCAACATCCAGAGTCGGCAACTCGCCGCGCTTGCTCAGCTACTCAAAAATCTGGGGGGACGGGGCAAACCGGAATAAGCCTTGATCCGGTCGTGCCATGCCGGTTTGCGGAACAAGGTGTTGTTTGTCCAGCTGCAGATCTGGACTGTCTCGCAGAGACCTTGATCATGGCCGTTGGCAACCCAACTAAAACTGATCACTCTGCAAAGAGTTACTCATAAATATCAGCATGGCCAAGCCAAACAGCCAGTGATTCCAGTCGCTAAAACGCCCCATCGTCGGGTGGATTGAGGAGGTGATCTGGGCCCTGGCTCAATGCAGCTGTGGCACGCCCTGCTCGGCCGGAAACCCGCTCTGAATCTCGTCCGGCGAGGCCTCGCGCACGGACAGGACTTCCGCGACGCACTTGGCTGAACGCCCGGCCAGGGCATGATTGCCGTCCAGGGTGATCTTGCCGCCATCTATAGAGGTGACCCGGAAGGTCAGCACGTCGCCGCTATCGTTCTGCAACTCGGCTTCGGCACCGATGTGGCGGATTTGCGGCGGCACGTTGTCGATGTCTTCCTCGATCACCAGATCGGGATCGCGCTCGCCGAAGGCATCGGGGCTCAGGAAGGATTCCACCTTGTCGCCGACCCGGTGGCCGTCGAGACTCTGTTCGATCTCCTCGAACAGCCCGCTGTGGGCACCATGCACATAGCCAATGGGCATGTCCTGCTGGCCGCGCACCATGCCACTGTCATCCAGCACGGTGTAGCGGATGTAGACCACCTTGTTCTTGGTCACGATCTCGTCGCTCATGGCATGCTCCATCAGAAAAGGGTCGGCAGTTTAACAGATGCCGTCATCCGACAACCTGGTAGTACAGGTTCTGCGGATGGTTGGCCTGGGCGAAGAAGAACCAGCGTTCGAACAGCAAGCCGATGTACTGCACCGCAAAGGCAGCCACGAAGACGACCGGACTGCCCAGGGTCAGCCCCAGCCAGAGCAGCAGCACGGGCACCGGAAAGACCAGGACCAGGAAGATCCATTTCACCGACTTCAGAAAGGCCAGGCTCTTGCCGTGGAAATATTCCCGGGTGTTGTAGGAGCCGCCCATGAAGCCCATGGAACGCTGCTGCACCTTGCTGTGACGCACGCCGATGGCGGTCTGCAAGGTGGCAATCCGCTTGATCCGGGCGTTGCGCATCAGCGAGGCTGCGCGACCGGCGAAGGCCGCGATGGTCAGGGCGATGGCCCAACCGGCATAGAACTCGACCACACCCGGCGCCAGGTAACTGGCGAAGGCGGCAGCGAAGACGAAGCCCGAGGCCGAGCCCATCAGGAAGAAATTGACCACGGTCAGCGGCGTCGCCCACTCCTGCAGGAACTTGATTGCCCCGTAGATCATGCTGGTGCAGAGGAACAGCCCCAGCGTCGCGGCCGCCCCCAGGGTGCCGACGATCAGGGGAACCTGACCATGCAGGCCCCAGCCGAACAGGTCGGCATCCAGGCCCAGCCAGTTGACCGCGGCGTACAGAAAGACCAGCCCCATCACCAGCGGCAGCGCGATCACCTCACGCGACAGCCACGAGGTGCGCCATTGACTCGCCGCGCGCCAGGCCCGTTCGGGATGGCCCAGATGAAAAACCGACGCGACCAGGCCACCAATCAGAAAGCCCAGTGCAATCGCCCCTCCCAGGGCGTAATAGTTGGCCGGTTGCGGCGGCAGCACATTGACGATGGAGTAGGTCTGGCTGGAAAACAGGGCCAGGAACAGACCCTGACCGACGCCGATCAGGGTGGTGAGAAAGATCACGGAAAACGCGGGATTCATGAAATTCCTTTACATCAGCCAGTCGTCCAGGGTGACATCCGTACTCTTTTCCTTGCGGATGTCTTCCTTGCGCAGCGGGTTATCGGCGCGGACCAGTTCGTCCTCGTGGATGCGAATCTTGGTCTTGCGCCGGGGCAGATAGTGGTTGGCCGGCTTGGTGCCCCATTCGGGCATGAGCTGGTAGCCGCCACCCTCACGGATGGCAATCGACACCTCCGACTCGGGATCGTGCACGTCACCGAACAGGCGGGCGCTGGTCGGACACGAGATCACGCAGGCCGGCTTGCGCCGGTCTTCCGGAATCGACTGGTCATGGATCCGGTCGACGCAGAGTGTGCATTTCTTCATCACCTTCTGCTTCTCATCCAGTTCGCGCGCGCCGTAGGGGCAGGCCCAGGAGCAGTACTTGCAGCCGATGCACTTGTCGTAATCGACCAGGACGATGCCGTCCTCCTTGCGTTTGTACGAAGCGCCGGTGGGGCAAACCGGGACGCAGGGCGGATCTTCGCAATGCAGGCAGGACTTCGGAAAATGCAGGGTCTCGGTGCAGGGGAACTCGCCTATTTCATAGGTCTGCACCCGGTTGAAGAAGGTGCCGGTCGGGTCCTTGCCATAAGGATTGTCGTCGAACAGCGGGCCTGCACTGCCCGACGTGTTCCACTGCTTGCAGCTGGTCACGCAGGCGTGGCAGCCGACGCAGACGTTGAGGTCGATAACCAGAGCCAGTTGGGTCATTTGCCACCTCGCGTGAATTTGCCGGCGACGTAGTTCATCCAGGGCGGCCGAATGCCGGTACCCGGCGCGGGCTTCATGGTCTCGAACTGGGGCGAGGTCTCGTGCGGCTCATCGGCGCCAGCCTTGTAGAGGCGGACCCGCACGTCGTACCAGGCGGCCTGGCCGGTGACCGGGTCAGAGTTGGAAACATGTGCGCCGGCCGCGTTGGGCGGCAACTCTTCGGAGATCACGTGGTTGAGCAGGAAGCCCTGCTTGGACTCGTTGGCCTCCGGGGCCAGGTTCCATGCGCCCGAGGCCTTGCCGACCGCGTTCCAGGTCCAGACCGTGCCCGGCTCGACCGCTTCGGACAGACGCGCCATGCAGCGCACCTTGCCCCATTGCGATTCGACCCAGATCCAGTCGTCGTCGACGATGCCCTGGGCCGAGGCCGTCTTGGGGTTCACGTACAGGTGGTTGTAGGTGTGGATCTGGCGCAGCCAGGCGTTCTGCGAATCCCAGGAGTGGTACATGGCCATCGGCCGCTGGGTCACCGCGCTGAGCGGGTACTTGTGCTTGTCGGTAAGGCTGGCTTCGAGCGGCTCGAAGTAGAACGGCAACGGGTCGAAATAGGTCTCGACCCGCTTCTTCAGGTGCTCCGGTGGCTGGCGGCCCTGGCCCTTGCCCTGGGCGGCCAGGCGGAACTTCTGCAGCACCTCGGAATAGATGTGGATATTGATCGGCTCGGCGTGCCGGGTCATACCGTGGGCCTGCGCCCATTGCAGGTAGCCCTGGTTCCAGTTGCGCATGTATTGATACGACTTGGGCAGGTGGTACTGGAACACGCAGTTGTTCTTCTCGTACATCTGCCACTGGTTCGGGTTCGGCTCGCCCTTCATCGACTTCTCGCCGCCCTTGCCGCGCCAGCCGGCCAGGAAGCCCATGCCGGAATTGGGTGCGGTCTCGAAGTTGACGATGAAGTCGGGGTAGTCGCGGTACTTGCGCTTGCCGTCCTTGTCGACGAAGGCCGGCAGCTTCAGCCGGGTGCCCAGTTCGATCAGCACTTCCTGGAACGGCTTGCATTCGCCGCTCGGCGGCACCACCGGGATGCGCACCGAATCGACCGGACCGTCGAATTCCGAGATCGGCCGGTCGAGCATGGACATGACGTCGTGCCGCTCCAGATAAGTGGTATCGGGCAGCACCAGATCGGCAAAGCCCACCATCTCCGACTGGAAGGCGTCGCAGACGACGATGAACGGGATCTTGTAGCTGCCGTCCTCTTCCTTGTCGTTGAGCATCTTGCGCACCTGCTCGGCGTTCATGGTCGAGTTCCAGGCCATGTTGGCCATGAAGATGAGCAGGGTGTCGATCTTGTACGGGTCGCCGCGCCAGGCGTTGGTGATGACGTTGTGCATCAGCCCGTGCACCGACAGCGGATATTCCCAGGAGAAGGCCTTGTCGATGCGCACCGGTTTGCCTTCGTCGTCGACGAACAGGTCGTCCGGATCGGCCGGCCAGCCCAGCGGCATGCCGTTCAGCACGGTGTCCGGCTGCACGTCGTCCGGCGACTTGGGTGTCTTGGGACAGGGCGGGATCGGACGCGGGAACGGCGCCTTGTGGCGGAAGCCGCCGGGCCGGTCGATGGTGCCCAAGAGGGACATCAGGATGCCCAGGGTGCGGATGGTGTGGAAGCCGTTGGAGTGCGCCGCCAGGCCACGCATGGCGTGGAAGGCGACCGGGTTACCGGTCACGGTCTGGTGCTCGTTCTCCCAGACATCGGTCCAGGCGATGGGCAGCTCGATCTTCTGGTCGCGCGCGGTGACGCCCATTTCATGGGCCAGGCGCCTGATGGTCTCGACTGGGATGCCAGTGATGCCGGCGGCCCACTCCGGGGTGTACTCGGCGACCCGGTCCTTCAACAACTCGAATGCGGTCTTGACCCGGGTGCCATCGGGCAGGGTGAACTCGCCCAGCAGGCGGGGATCGACCCCCATGGTCATGGTCGACACCGGGCGATCCATCTCCCGATCCCACCACAGCTTGTTCTGCGGGTCGAAACAGCCCTCCTCCGGCGGCACTTCGAAGCGCACGAACATGCCGTACTCTGGACTGCGCGGGTCCTGGTTGACCAGCTCGGCCGCATTGGAATACTTGACCAGGAAATCGCGGTCGTACAGACCCTGCTTGATGATCTCGTGGACCAGGGCCAGCAGCAGCGCGCCGTCGGTGCCGGGCTTGATCGGAATCCACTCGTCGGCGATCGCCGAATAGCCGGTCCGCACCGGGTTGACCGAAATGAAGCGGCCGCCATCGCGCTTGAATTTGGATAGCGCGATCTTCATCGGGTTGGAGTGATGATCCTCCGCCGTGCCCAGCATCACGAACAGCTTGGCCCGGTCCAGGTCCGGCCCGCCGAATTCCCAGAACGAGCCGCCGATGGTGTAGATCAGGCCGGCCGCCATGTTGACCGAGCAGAAACCGCCGTGCGCCGCGTAGTTGGGCGTGCCGAACTGGCGGGCGAACAGGCCGGTCAGGGCCTGCATCTGGTCGCGGCCGGTGAACAGGGCGAACTTCTTGGGGTCAGTCGAGCGGATCTTGCCCAGCCGCTCTTCCAGAATGGCGAAGGTTTCTTCCCAGGAGATTTCCTCGAACTCGCCGGTGCCTCGGTCGGCGCCCTGCTTGCGGCGCAAGGGCTTGGTCAGCCGGCCGGGCGAATACTGCTTCATGATGCCGCTGGAGCCCTTGGCGCAGAGTACGCCCTGGTTCAGCGGATGGTCCGGGTTGCCCTCGATGAAGCGTACCTCGCCGTTTTTCAGGTGCACCTTGATGCCGCAACGGCAGGCACACATGTAACAGGTGGTATTGCGCACTTCTTCGTGCAGGGACGGCGATTCCGCCGTGTCAGGGGTATGGGGCATATTGGCTCAATCTGGCCGAAGACTCGGCTCAAGCATGGAGCGAACCGAACGGCAAACATTACAAAGTGCTAATCTTCTCATGAATGCCGGGCCGGTTCCAACTGCCCGGAAGGAGAAGGGAGACCGGAAATCAGCTCCCTCGACGCATGACTCCGCCAGACTCGATCGAGCCGCCGCCCCGGCACAGCGAGACGCACAGCGAAGCAGGGATTGGCAAGCCCAGCAGGCGATAGAGCCGGGTCAGCTTGGCCCGGTAAAGCTTGTCGAAAGCCTGCACGCTATCGCTCGGGTTGTAATCGCCGAACCACCAGAACCAGTCGGAGCTTTCGCAGGAGCGGAGCTGCAGTTCCGCCTCGCGCTCGACCTCTGCCGGCAGGGTGCCGGCCGCCACGCGCTGGTCATAGGCCAACTTGGCCGCGCACAACATATCCCACGCCCGGTTCTTGGCCGAATCGCCCATCCAGGTGGTGAAGTCGCCATAGACCCAGCTGCCGGCAGTCATGACGGGCAGCTCCACAACATTGTCCGGGAATAGATCGAGATACTCCGAGAACGTGGTCATCCTGATCGACGGATGGGTCGTCAGTGCCTGATACAGCTCCGACAGGAAATACCAGCCGTTGTAGGGGTAGTACTCCCAGGCGTTTTCACCATCCAGGATCACGGTCACAACCGGATTTTCATGGTCGGCATGACGACAACGCTCGTCCAGGGCATGCACGAAATGACGCACCGCATCCTCGGCGAACCAGCCCTTGTATTCGAAACCGATCAGGTCGGAAAGATGATCATCACGGAAGAAGCAGGCCGTGCTCTGCTTCGGCAGGTGGCAGGGCTGGTACAGCCACGGCGCCGGATGGGTCGCATCCAGGTGAGCCGCGCGCAGGCTATGGCGGAGCACGCCCTCGCCGCTCGCGGCCCAGCGGATGCCTGCCCTGGAAAACAGTTCCAGCACCGGGGTCGAGACGCCGCCTTCGGCTGGCCAGAAGCCGTTCGGCTCCTTGCCGAAATGGCCGGCGTGGGTTTGACGCGCGGCCTGGATATGGGCCTGAAAACGCGCCTCACCGCCGGGGTAGCCTTCACTGGCCGGCAGGTGCGACCCGGGTCTCGCCTCGCGCATTGCCTGAAAATCAAGCAGCAACGGCCCGATCGGGTGACTGTGCGGTGTCGTCGACAGCTCGATCTGGCCTTTTGCCTCCAGGGCACGAAAACGCGGCACCAGATCGGCCATGACCTCACCGATCAGGCGGAACAACTCCTGGCGCTCATCAAGACTGAAGCCGCTGCCTTTCTTCATCAGCTCGACCAGCCAGACATGCTCACGGCGCAGGGTCTCGCCGGTCCAGGCCAGGTGATACCAGGTCACCAGATCGGCCAGATACTGTCCGGAAAGATAGTCGAGCGCCGGCTCCTCTTCTTCCTTCAGTCCCTGCCAGAGTCGAAACAGCCTCTGGTAACCCGGGAATGGATCGACCATGGTCGGGAAATTGAGCTTGAAGCAGGCAGTGACCAGCTCGAGACGCGCCTCGGCACCCAGGGCACCCAGATCGGGGTCGATCAGCGCGGCCAGCAGCGGATCGCGAATCGTCCCGCTCCTGAACTGCTCGACGTAATCGTCCAGCTGCTCCAGCAGCGTGGGGACGAAATTCACCACCGCCTGCATGTCGGGGCAGGCTTCGAGGTGCGCCGCCATGTCGGAATAATCCTTGAGGGCGTGCAGATAGGTCCAGGGCAGGAAATACTGGCCATCTTCGGTACGGTAATCGGGCTGGTGGAAATGCCAGCACAGGACAAGATGGATCACGGGGCGTCGAGAGTTGGTCGAGATGGCGTTATTCTAACTTGCGCACTATCCGCAAAGCCGTTACACATTGCCCTTTTTCGGAAACCGTACTGCCTTGAGCCACACCATCAACCACAACTTCGTCCGCCCCTTCCTGTTCGAGGATCTCGACATCCGGGGCGCCATCGTCCATCTGCATGAGGTCTGGCAAGCGCTCCAGCACGGTCGCGGCTACGCGCCCCCGGTCGCCCGCCTGCTGGGCGAGATGAGTGCGGTCACGGCACTGATCGCCGCCAACCTGAAACAGCCCGGCCGGATGACCTTTCAGCTCAAGGGCGCCGGCCCGGTCGAACTGCTGGTGCTGGATTGCGACGAACAATTAAGAATGCGCGGCATGGCCCGCTCGACCGGCGATGTGCCGGACAGCGCGGCGCCCGACCTGCTCGGCCACGGCCAGCTGGCGCTCAGTCTGGACATTCCCGGCATGCAGGTGCCCTATCAAAGCCTGGTCCCGCTCGACGGCGACAGCATTGCCGCGATCTTCCAGCACTATCTGGAGCGTTCCGAACAGCAGCCGGCACGCCTGTTCCTGGCCGCCGATGGCGAGACTGCCGCCGGGCTGTTCCTGCAAAAGCTGCCCCTGGCCGACCAGCGCGATCCGGATGGCTGGAACCGCATCCAGATCCTGGCCGAGACAGCCCGCCCCGAGGAACTGACCGGCCTTTCCGCCCTGAAGCTGATCGAGCGGCTATTCCAGGAGGAAGACGTGCGTCTGTACGATCCGCGACCGGTCAGCTATCACTGCCCGGAAGACTGGGTCAAAGTGAGCGGCATGCTGCGTGCCATCGGTCACGAGGAATGCGAAGCCATCCTCCGCGAGCGGGGCGAAATTCACATTCAGGACGAAATCTGCAACCGGGACTACCGCTTCGATGCAGCCATGGTGGCGGCGTTGTTCAAGCAGGCATAAGCTCGCTGTCATTCCTGCGCGGGAATGACAAAACATACTGTATGGCTTACGAACACCTCACCCCCGCCACCCTGGCCTTTGCCGAAAACGGCATTCCATTTTCCGCAGACTATGGCGACATCTACCACTCCGACGGCGGCGGCCCCGGCCAGAGCCGTCATGTCTTTCTGGCCGGCAATCGCCTGCCGGAACGCTGGCGGGACAAGGACAGCTTTGTCATCCTGGAAACCGGCTTCGGCACCGGCCTCAACTTCCTGACCACCTGGCAAGCCTGGCAGGCTGACCAACGGGCCTGCCGGCGGCTGCATTTCGTGTCGGTCGAGAAACGCCCGTTCCCGGCCGAAGACCTGGCCGTCATCCATGCCGCCTGGCCCGAGTTCGCCGAACTGGCCGCTGAACTGCGCGCCCACTGGCCGACCCTGACCCCAGGCTATCACCGCATCGAATTCGCCGGCGGCCGCCTGATCCTGACTCTGTTGCTGGGCGATGCCGCCCGGATGCTGGCCAAGCTCCAGGCACAGGTCGACGCCGTTTACCTGGACGGGTTCACGCCTGACAAGAACCCGGATCTCTGGTCAACCGAGGTCATTCTACGCATTAGCCAGCTGGCCAACACCGGCGCGACCGTGGCCACCTGGAGCGTCTCGGCAACAGTCAGGATCGCCTTGCAACAAGCCGGCTTCAACGTCGAAAAGGCGCCAGGCTTCGCCAGCAAACGGGACATGCTGATCGGACGCGCGACGGGGTCGCGGCCCGGACCCGAAGCACCCGACGAACGGAAAGCCATCGTCATTGGCGCCGGCGTCGCCGGCTGCACCTGTTGCGAACGCCTCGCCAGCCGGGGCTGGGACATCACCCTGATCGACCGGCGCGAAGGCCCTGGCATGGAAGCCTCGGGCAACCTGGCCGGGATCCTGATGCCGCTGGTGTCCAAGGACGACAACATCGCCTCGCGGCTGTCGCGCACCGCCCTGCTCTACTCGCTTCGACACTGGCTAAAAACCGAGACAACCATGGCCGGCGCCCGGCTCGGATTGAGCGGCGTATTCCAGATCGCCCGCACCCCGGAACAGGAACGGCTGCAGCAAGCGGTGATCGACGCACTTCGATTCCCGCCCGAATTCATGGCCTATTTCGACCGACAACAGGCCGAAGCCCATCTCGGCCATGCCGTCCCGGCCGGCGGCTGGCTGTTCCGGCAGGCCGGTTGGGCCAACCCGCCCAGCCTGTGCCAGGCCAGCCTGAGATTGGCCGGAGACCGGGTCCGTACCCTGTTCGGATGTGCCATATCTGCCCTGACCCACACCAATGGCCAATGGCAGGCGCTGGACGCATCCGGCCGCGTGTGCGCCGAAGCCCCGGTCCTCATCCTGGCCAACGGCAGCGAAGCAACCAACCTGACCCAAGCCGCTCCGCTGCCCATCCAGCGCATCCGCGGCCAGGTCACCCTGATCCCGGAAGGCCACCTCCCCACCCTGCACGCTGCCCTGTGCCGCGATGGTTATGCCGCCCCTGCCGTTGAAGGTCTCCATGCCGTAGGCGCCTCCTACGATCTCGATGACCAAGCCGAGCCGAGATGGGACTCGACCGAGGACAACCTGCTCCGGCTGGCCGGCCTGATGCCGGGTCTGCCAGAGGGCATCAAGTTGGCGGTAGAAGGTGATCGAGTCGGATTCCGGCCCGTGCTGCCCGACCGTCTGCCGCTGATGGGCGCGATTCCAGACTGGCCCGAACTGCCGCAACGCACCGACGCCCAGCTCAAGGACGTGCCCCGCCAGCCCGGGCTTTATGGCCTGCTGGGCTATGCCTCCCGAGGCCTGGTCTGGGCCCAACAATTGGCGGAAGCCCTGGTTTGCCAGCTAGAAGGCGAGCCGATGCCGATTGAAACCGACCTGCTGAACGCGGTCGATCCGGCGCGCTTCGCCTTACGCAAAATCCGCCAAACCGGCGGCCGGAAATAAAAAGGCCAACCCAAAGGCTGGCCTGGCTCACCAAAACAAACCGGGCCTTGCGGCCCGGCTCGATCAACCCGGTTTTCGGATGAATCAGAAATTCATGCGAACCG
>JBBIJC010000027.1:0-10031 GCA_037446165.1 Hydrogenophilales bacterium
CCATTTTTTTTGTATTTCCGTGGACCAAAACGCTGATCTGTACTGGGTTTTGGTTAAGCATGGTTGTACTATATCAAAAGGCATAAATCATCAATCCAAGTGCGGGTTCGTAATGACACCGGCGTTTTAGGCTGTTTGAAGCAGGGGATCCAGTAGTTAAAGATGGTCAAACCCGAAAGCAACCTGCACCAGCGCTTGCTGACAGCCAGGCTACCCGCCCTTCCTCAGGTGTTGTTGCGCTTTCTAGAACTGTGTCGGCGCGAAGATGCGGAGCTGGAGGACATGGCTCGGCTGATTGCCCAGGATCCCGCCATGGCAGCCAAGGTTCTGGCCCTGGCCAGCAGTGCCAATCGCTATCGGGCCCAACCCCCTAAAGACCTGCTCCAGTGCCTGATCCTGATCGGTCTGGACAATACCAAAACCGCCCTGGTGGCCGAGTCCCTGCATCAAGTGTTTGATGCCTTCGCCGCTGGACGAACGGTAGATCTGGGTCTGTTCTGGAAGCACTCACTCAGCGCGGCCATTCTGGCCAGCCGCCTGGCAAAAGCGACCGGCTATGCCCGCCCGGAGGAGGCCTATCTGGCTGGCCTGCTGCACGATGTCGGTCAACTCGCCATGGTCTCGACCGTGCCGGAACGGTATTTCAATGTCTTTTCCGAAAATCATGACGACAGCTGGCTGGCCAACTGGGAGACGCTCGCCCTGGGTCTGACCCACGCCGAGGTCGGTGCCTGGCTGGCTGGACGCTGGCAGCTGGACGCCTATCTGGCCGATGCCCTGCTCTATCACCATGAGCCGGTGGAGCGCGTTGTCTCAGCCCATCCCCTGGTCCGCATCACCTGGCTGGCCCACGCCCTGAGCCGCGATCCCAAAACGGATGCCAGCCTGCTCGGCCTGGATGCCGACACCCTGGCCCAACTCCAGGATGGACTTGATGAGGAACTGGACCAGGCCGCCCGCTTCCTGGGCGTGGATCTGACCCGGAAAGAGGTCGATGCAAGCGCCAGGGTCCAACTGGCCGAGGCGCTTCGCCCCCTGGCGATGCCGGGCGTGCAGCAGGCGCTCCGGACCCGGCCGGAGAGCGAGCTGTTGCCGCGTCTGCGGGCAGTCATGACCGCGGCGCAAAGTCTGTATGGTCTCGGCGAGGGTCTTTTGTTCCAGCCCAAGGAAGGCAGCCTTCGCGGCCGCGTGGCCTGGCCGCACCTGGCTCGTCTGGAAGAACTGCTTATCCCGGTCGGGACCGATGGAGGCTGCGTCGGCAGGGCTTCCGCCAGTGGCCATATCGCCACCACCTGGGATGTCGCCCAGCCGGCCCTGGTCCTGAACAACCAGTTGTGCAGGGCGTTGGGCGGCGAGGGACTGCTCTGTCTGCCTTTGGCCTCGGGCACGCCGGCGGCAGTGCTGGTCTTTGTCCTGGATCGGGACAAGGCGCAGACATTGCAGGCCTGGCCGCTGCTTCTGGAAAGCTTTGCCAAACAGGCCGCCGTAGTCCTGGGCATCGCTGAGCAGGCGGCTGAAGGCCAAGCCGGCATTGCCCGCGACCATCTGCGACGGATCGTCCATGAGGCGAACAATCCGCTCAGCATCATCAAGAACTATCTTCATATCCTGGGCGAGCGCTTCGAGGGTCAGGATGCCGCAGCGGACATTGCCCAGCTCAACGCCGAGATAGACCGGGTCAGCCGGATTCTGAGAGGCTTGACCGCCCCCATTGAAACGCAGGAACAACCATCGGGCCAGGCCATCAACCTGAATGACACGGTGCGTGAACTGGTCGCCTTCTGCCGTGACACCCAGTTCATCCCGGCCGGCATTCAGGTCGACTGGGCGCTTGCCGGCGGCCTGCCTGCGGTTCGAGCCAATCCCGATCTGCTCAAGCAGATTGTGCTCAACCTGATCAAAAATGCCGTCGAGGTCCTGGGCAGTCAGGGACGCATCGGTATCGAAAGCGCGGGCCCCGTGCTCCAGGAGGGCAGGAGCCATGTCCTGCTGCGCGTCTTTGACGATGGCCCCGGCATCCCGGCCGAGATCAGGGAGCGACTGTTCCAGCCGGTGGCAACGTTCAAGGGCGGCGAACATGCCGGCCTTGGGCTGGCCATCGTGGGCGAACTGGTGACCAGGCTGCAGGGACGGATAAGCTGCCACAGCAGCGAAACCGGGACCCTGTTCGAGCTTGCACTGCCCACGGCAATCCGCACTGGAGAGGCCGCATGAGCAAACCGCCGATCGCGTTCGAGAACAGCCTGCTCGATCTATTTCTCGGCATGGAGAGTGACCTGACGGACACGGTGATCAGCCCGCGCCTGCTATTGGTGGATGACGAACCGATCCTGCTCAACAGCCTGAAACGCCTGCTGGATGGACGCGGCTACAAGATCCAGACCGCAGCCAATGGCCGCGAAGCCATGAAGCATCTTGAGCAGAACGACTTCGACCTTCTGCTTCTGGATCTGCACCTGCCCGATGTGTACGGCTTCGAAGTGCTCCAACATGCCGCCACCCTTGGTCTTGAAGTCTGCACCATCGTGGTCAGCGGCGATTCGGATATAGACGCCGCCATTCGCGCCCTCAAGGAAGGCGCCTATGGTTTTGTGCGCAAGCCCTACAAGCCGGACGAGCTCCTGCGCACCATCCACAACGCCCTGGGCCATCTGCAGTCACGGCGCGAGAACGAGCAGATTCGCAAACGCCTGGAACAGTCGGAACAGCTCTATCGCTATCTGGTCGATGAGTCGCCGGACCTGATTTACACCCTGGATGTGCAGGGTCGTTTCACCTTCGTCAACCGGCGCTTTGAAACCCTGCTCGGCTATAGCGCCGAGGAGCTGCTCGGCCAGCACTACTCCATACTTCTGCATCCACAGGAAGGCGTGGCGGCCGATCACGTCTTTCAGGAACGCCGCCAGGGAGGCCGAGCCAGCCGCAACGTCGAGTTGCGTTTGCGCAGCCAGTTCAAGGATGAGGGGCACCCTTTCGATATCAGCCTGGTTACGCTGGTATTCAATGCCGTCGGCATCTACAGCCCGAGTACCGAACAGAGCCAGCCCCATTATCTGGGCACCTACGGCATCGCCCGGGACATCAGCGAACGCAGACGGGCCGAGGATCTGCTGGCCTTCCACGCCTCGCATGACATCCTGACCCATTTGCCCAATCGCTCCCTGTTCAAGGAACGACTCGAACTGGCGATGATCCAGGCCAAGCGCAGCAACCAGACCGTGGCCGTGATGATCGTCGACCTGGACCGATTCAAGTGGATCAACGACAACCTGGGTCTGCTGGCCGGAGACGAGGTGCTGCGTATCGTCGCCCTGCGCATCCAGTCCTGCCTGAACAGCGGCGACGTGCTGGCCCGCCTGGCCGGCGATGAATTCACGGTCCTGCTGACCGACAATGGCAGTTCGGGGGCAGTGGAAAGGGTGGCGGAGTGCATCCAGCTGACCATGGGTGAACCTTGCCAGGCTGGCGAGCATGAGATCTTCCTCTCGGTCAGCATTGGCATTTCGCTTTATCCGGAACATGGCACGACCGCCGATGCCCTGATCCGGAATGCCGAAATCGCCATGAACCACGTCAAGGCAGGCGGCAAGAATGGCCAGACCTTATACGACCGTTCGATGCACAACGCCTCCCATCTGAAGGTCTCCCTGGAACGGGAACTGCGCCAGGCCGCACGCGAAGGGGAACTGGTCATGCATTACCAGCCCCAGGTGGACGGCCGCAGCGGCCGCATTATCGGGGTCGAGGCCCTGATGCGCTGGCAACACCCCGAGCGGGGGCTGCTCTCGGCCGGGGACATCATCCCGCTGGCGGAAGAAATCGGCCTGCTCAGCGCGTTGTCCGACTGGGCGCTGGAATCGACCCTGACCGACCTGGAAGGCTGGCTGGCGGCGGGGCTCGAACCCGTGCGCCTGTCGGTCAACATCTCGCCCTCCTACATTGAACAGGACGACTTCATCGACCGGGTGCTGGCCAGCCTGGAGCGTCATGGCGCCCCGACCGAGTGTCTGGAACTGGAAGTGACCGAGGGTCTGGCCATCCGCAACTTCGATGCCGCGATCAAGAAGCTGGGCTTCCTGACCAATGCCGGCCTGCGGGTCGCCATCGACGATTTTGGAATGGGCTACTCTTCGCTGTCCTATCTGCACCGTTTCCCGCTGAGCACCCTGAAGATCGACCGGGCCTTCGTCAGCGAGATCAGCAGCCAGAGCGACCGCGCCCCGATCGTGCAGATCATCATTTCGGTCGCACGCAGCCTGGAACTGGATGTGGTGGCCGAGGGTGTGGAACGCGCCGAGCAGGTGGATTTCCTGCTTAGCCATGGTTGCAACATCATGCAGGGCTACCTCTATCACCGGCCCATGCCCGCCTCGGAGCTGGTCAAACTGCTGGAGGCGCAGGCCAGTCATTGACCGGCTGGGTTATCAAGCGGCCCAGGATTTATTTGTCCTCGGTGTCCTTGTCCCGGCCGGGTTGCGACTCCCGTTCCTTCTTCTCTTCCTGCAACCGTTCGCCCCAGCGTTTATCCGGCACCACCCGCATCTTGAAGGCCGGGGTGCGCACGGCCTTGGCCACCGGGTTGCGCGGACGACGGGGTGGGCCCGAGCCCCGCTTGGACATCAACCGGCCTTCCGGGTCAGCAGCCATTCGGCCAGCTCAAGGTCGCGCGGATAGGTGACCTTGAGGTTGGTCATGTCGCTTTCCACCAGTCTGGGCGACAGGCCCAGCGCTTCAACGGCCGAGGCCTCATCGGTCACCGTGGTTCCGGCCTGCCCCAGCGCCCGGAGCAGCAGGTCATGACGGAACATCTGCGGGGTCTGTGCGCCCCACAGGCCGTCCCGCGCCACGGTTTCCAGAATGCGTCCCGCTGCGGTCTGCCGCTTGAGGGTGTCTGCGACCGGTGCGGCCAGGATTCCGCCCACCGGGTCGGCCGATAATCCAGCCAGCAGCTTGGCCAGCAGGGCCGGGCTCAGACAGGGCCGGGCCGCATCGTGAACCAGGATCCAGTCCGCCTCGGACACTTCATTGGCGATGGCGCGCAAACCGTTGACCACGCTCTCTGCCCGGCTGGCTCCGCCGCAGCGCAACACACGCAGCTTGGTCAGGGCCGACCAGTCGTGGCGGTCCCAGTACGCGTCGTCCGGCGCCAGCACGACATAGGTCCGTTCGATGGCAGCCGAGTGCTCGAAGGCATGAATCGCGTGCCAGAGCATGGTATGGCCGGCCAGGGGCAGGTATTGCTTGGGATACTCCGATCCCATGCGGGCGCCGACGCCTGCCGCCGGTAGTAGAGAAAAGTATCGGGCCATGTCGGAAAACATTGTCTTATCGGTTCAATGCCCTAATTTTAAATAGCAATATCCTGATTGGGCGGAGATTTCAATGCAAAGCGTAAGACCTCCTGCCGTGGCCGGCATGTTTTACCCGTCCAGCCCGCAAGCCCTGCGTCGCGAAGTGCAAGCTTTCCTTGACCAGACTCAACCGGGCAAATGGCTGCCGAAGGCCATCATCGCACCGCACGCCGGTTACATTTACTCGGGTCCGGTCGCGGCTTCCGCGTATGCCCTTCTGCAACCGGTTGCCCGGAATATCCGGCGGGTCATTTTGCTGGGACCGGTGCATCGGGTCTGGGTGAACGGGCTGGCCCTGCCCGGCGTCGATGCCTTTGACACGCCGCTCGGCCGTATCCCGATCGATGCCGATGCGGTCCGCCAGCTCGCCGTCTTTCCCTTTGTCGAGCGCAACCCGGCTGCCCACGCGCTGGAGCATTCGCTGGAAGTCCAGCTGCCATTCCTGCAGATGGTGCTGGGCGATTTCAGTCTGGTCCCGCTGGTGGTCGGCGGAGCCACGCGGGAACAGGTTGCCAAGGTCCTGGAGACCTTGTGGGGTGGTGACGAGACCCTGATCGTAGTCAGCTCAGACCTGTCGCACTACCTTCCCTATGCAACCGCCCGGAGTACGGATCAGACGACGGTGGACAGCATTCTCCACCTGGACAACACGCTGTCGAGCGAGCAGGCCTGTGGCGCGCATCCGATCAACGGGCTGCTCCTGGCATGCCGGCGCAAGGGCTTGCACCCCCACCTGCTGGACCTGCGCAATTCCGGCGACACCGCTGGCGACAAGCAACGGGTGGTGGGCTATGCGGCACTGGCCTTTACGGAGAGCGCACATGAACGATGAGGAAAAAGGCCGTCTGCTGACCGCCATGGCCCGCGCCGCCATTGCCCGCCAATTCGGCATCGAAACCGCCGCCCTGTCCCATCCGGCCTGGCTCGAAGAGCCCGGGGCGGTATTCGTCACCCTGACCCAGCAGGGCCGGTTGCGCGGCTGCATCGGCTCACTTGAAGCCCACCGGGCACTGGGCCGCGACCTGGAAGCCAACGCGCAGGCGGCGGCATTCCACGATCCACGTTTCCCACCGCTGGAACTGGCTGAACTCGGTCGAACCCGGATCGAGGTCTCGATATTGTCCAAACCCGAAGCCATGCACTGCACCGACGAGGCCCACGCACTGGCCCAGCTCCGACCCGGCATCGACGGCGTGATCTTCCAGTCCAGCTGGCATCGGGCCACTTTTCTGCCCCAGGTCTGGGAACAGCTGCCCGAGCCGCGCCAGTTCATGGCCCATCTGAAACTCAAGGCCGGGCTGGCGGCTGACTACTGGTCCGATACGGTCCAGCTCTCGCGTTACACCGTAAGCAAATTCGAGGAATCGCCATGACCACTCCCGAAACCAGTCATCCCGGCCGCTGGTGGCACGCGCTGGACGATGGCCGCATCCAGTGCGACCTGTGCCCGCGCGACTGCAGGCTGCACGAAGGCCAGCGCGGGGCCTGCTTCGTGCGCAAGATGGAAAACGGCGCCATGGTGCTCACCACCTATGGCCGCAGTTCCGGCTTCTGCATCGACCCGATCGAGAAAAAGCCGCTCAATCATTTCTACCCCGGCACCTCGGTGTTTTCGTTCGGCACCGCCGGCTGCAACCTGGCCTGCAAGTTCTGCCAGAACTGGGACATTTCCAAATCGAAGGACATGGACCGGCTGATGGATGCCGCCAGCCCGGAGGAAATCGCCCGGACGGCACAAGAACTGGGCTGCAAGAGTGTCGCCTACACCTACAACGATCCGGTCATCTTCGCCGAATACGCCATCGACACCGCCCGCGCCTGCCGGCAACAGGGCATCAAGAACGTGGCGGTCACCGCGGGCTACATCCATGCCGAGCCCCGGGCCGAGTTCTTCTCGCTGATGGACGCCGCCAATGTCGACCTGAAGGGCTTCACCGACGACTTTTACGTCAAGCTATGCGGCGGCCATCTGCAGCCCGTGCTCGACACGCTGATCTACCTCAAGCGGGAGACCGAGGTCTGGCTGGAAATCACCACCCTGCTGATTCCGGGCCTGAACGACTCGGATGCCGAAATCCGCCGTCTGGCGGAGTGGCTGCTCAAGGAACTGGGGCCAAGCGTACCTCTACACTTTTCGGCCTATCACCCGGACTACAAGCTGCTGGACCTGCCGCCCACCCCGGCCGAAACCCTGACCCGAGCGCGGCGCATCGCCATGGAAACCGGACTGCATTTCGTCTACACCGGCAATGTCCACGACCCTGAAGGCGGCACCACCTATTGCCCGTCCTGCCGGACGCCCGTGATTCGCCGCGACTGGTATGAAATCCCGGATTATCGGCTCACCGAGGACGGCTGCTGCCCGCATTGCGGGGCCGCCATCGCCGGGCGGTTCCAGAAATTCGGCAGCCCGTTCGGCGCCCGGCGCATTCCGGTCAACATCCATGCCCACCAGGCCAGGCCGGCTGGACCGCCCTGATCGACAGGTTCCTAGAGCTGGTGCGAGGCCATGCCATCGGCCAGCTTGGGCTCGAACCAGGTGGATTTGGGCGGCATGACCTGATTGACGTCGGCGACGGCCATCAGTTGTGTCATCCCGGTCGGGTACAAGGCCAGGGCCAAGGCCATTTCACCTGAATCGACCCTTTTTTCCAGTTCAGTCAGGCCACGTATGCCACCGACAAAATCGATACGCTTGTCGCGCCGAGGGTCGGTGATGCCCAGGACAGGGCCGATCAGGTTGTTTTGCAGCAGACTGACGTCGAGCCGCTCCACCGGATCGGCGGGGATCAGACCGGCATGGATGTGCAGCGTATGCCAGCGGCGGTTCATATACAGGCCGAACTGCCCCGGCTGGGTCGGCTTGACCGGACCACTGGCCGCCTCGACCGTGAAACAGTGTCCGATTTTCTCCAGGAAGGCCGCCTCGCTCAGGCCGTTCAGGTCCTTGATCACCCGGTTGTAATCGAGGATCTTCATCTGGTGGCCGGGGAAGATCACCGACAGGAAGTAGTTGTAGGCCTCGTTGCCGGTATGGCCCGGATTGGCCGCCTTGCGCGCGGCGCAGACCCGGCTCGCAGCGGCGGAACGGTGGTGGCCATCGGCGATATAGATGGCCGGCATGGCATCGAACAGCGCCGTCAACCGGGCGATGCTGGCCGCGTCATCGATGACCCAGAGGGTGTGGCGGACGCCGGTTTCAGCGGTGGCATCTGCGTCCGGCGTTTTTTGGCTGGCTGCCGCCAGGATCGCGTCGACCTCGGGCGCATCGGGATAGGCCAGCAGCACGGGGCCGGTCTGGGCGTTGAGCGCTTCGACCTGGCGCACCCGGTCGTCTTCCTTGTCCGGCCGGGTGAACTCATGCTTGCGAATGCGGTTGGTATCGTAATCGGCAACGCTGGCCGCCGCGACCAGACCGGTCTGGACATGTTCGCCCATGATCAGGCGATAGGCGTAGTAGCAGGGTTGGCCATCCTGTTTCAGCACGCCCGCCGTCAGCATCCTGTGCAGGTTCTCGGCTGCCTTGGCGTATACCTCCGGCGCATAGGGATCGGTCTCGGGTGGCAGGTCGATCTCCGGCTTGGAGATGTGCAGAAAACTCCAGGGACGACCTTCAGCCAGCACCCGCGCCTCGGCGGTATTGAGCACGTCGTAAGGCGGTGCGATCACCTCCTGGGCACGGCCAGGGGCGGGACGCAGAGAGGGAAAGGGCTGAATCAGCGACATCGGTCAGATCCTCGAATCGGTTGCATTGCCGCTATTTTACCCATCTTGCCGCAGGACTCGATTTTGGATGGATAATTCACCGACCCAACCTACAGGCCTGCGCCCGAACTGCCGATGCCCGGTGTGCAAAACCCCCTTCACCTCCGCGACTGGCTGATCCAGGTTGGCTACACCACCTGGAGCCAGTTCACCAAAAACGAGTTGCAGAATCACGCGGCGGCAACGGCCTTTTATTTCCTGCTCTCGGCCGCGCCCATGGCCTTGCTGGTCAGCTATGCCAGCCAGTTTCTGGCCCATGTCGCCGAGACCTCGAATCTGGCCACCATCCTGCTGGCCGCGTTCTACGACCAGTTCCATCTGGACCAGTTGATGGCGATGGGCATCATCCCGAATACCGCCCGGGTCAGTGCCAGCAGCGCAGGGCTGCTGACCCTGGTGCTGTCCTCACGCGGCCTGGTCAATGCCGCCCACAGCGCGTTCCGGGTCATCTTCACGGACGGCGACAAACGCCGCATGGTGGTGTCCTGGCTGTTGCCGCTGGTCATCATCCCCGCGGTGTTTGCGCTGGTCATCCTGGCCGTGCTGACCCAGGGTGCGCTGACCTTCCTGGCCGAGGCCGACATCCTGGGCGGCAGCCGCTCGTTCCTGCTCAAGTCGGCCAGCACGCTGCTCAGCCTGATTGCAATCTGGGGGCTCATCTTCGCTGCCTACTGGAGGTTGCCCCTGAAGCCTCCACCCGCTCGCCTGGCGATGTTGCTGGCCCTGTTCTGCACCCTGACCCTGGCTGCCTTGTTCGCCGGCTTCGGCCTGTTCTTCCAGGTCGAAAAATACCGCGGCCTGTATGGCGCGCTGGGCGGGGTGGTCTTCGTCCTGATCGGCAGTTATTTCGCCTGCCTGGCGTTTTTCTTCTGGGCCCAATGTCTGCAGGCGCTGGGCAAGGTCGATGTGGCCGCG
>JBBIJC010000027.1:10131-24851 GCA_037446165.1 Hydrogenophilales bacterium
CGGCAAATCATCGCCACCCTATGCCAGCGACTGCAGCGGATGAATCAGGCGCCGGTCCTGTGATATTCCCCATCGGCCTGGGTAGGGATAGACTAGGCGCCCGAACTGGACGCGCAGGGGGAAGCCACCGATGTCTCTAAAACATCCGATTATCGCCGTGACCGGTTCCACCGGGGCCGGGCTTTCAACGGTACGCCACGCCTTCAAGGACATCTGCCACCGGATCGGGGTCAAGCCTGCGCTGGTTCACGGCGATTCGTTCCGGCGTTATACCGAAAGCCAGTTCTCCGCCTTGCTCGAGGAAGCCCGCGTCAGCCGCCGACGCATCTCCTGGTTCGGCCCCGAGTGCAATCATTTGGCCGAACTGGAGGCGCTGTTCCGGACCTACGGTGAAACTGGCAGCGGGATACTGCGGGATTATGCCCACAACGAAACCCATGCCCGCGAGTTGGGTGTGCTGGTCGGCGAATTCACCCCCTGGCATCCGATGCCGGCCAGAAGCGACATCCTGCTCTACGAAGGCCAGCACGGCGGTGTCAAGGCCGACACCTGGACCCGGCGCAAGGGCAATGCTGAATTTTCATCCGACATCGACCGCCGCCAGAATGCGGTCGGCATCGATGTCGCCCAGCATGTCGACCTGCTGATCGGTGTGGTTCCGGCAGTCAACCTGGAATGGATCCAGAAAATCCACCGCGAGTGCGACAAACACCATTGCACGCCGCAGGAAAGCGTCGAGACCATCCTGCGCCGCCTGGACGACTATCTGCATTTCATCGTGCCCCAGTTCGGCCTGACCGACATCAACATCCAGCGGGTTCCGCTGGTGGACACCTCCAATCCGTTCATCGCCCGGGACGTACCGACGCCGGACGAGTCGGCCCTGGTCATCCATTTCCGCGACCGCAAACGCTACGACTTCCCCGACCTGCTGGCCCGGTTGCCCGGCTCCCGCATGACCCGTCACAGCACCATGGTGGTTCCCGGCGGCGAGTTGCGCCTGGCCCTGTCGGTGATCTGCGGCCCGATCCTGGAAGCCATGATGGAGAAGCGGCGCGCGGCAATGAGTGCGTGACCGCAAGGTCGCAACCAGCGACAATCACGGCGTGACGTCGGGGACTGAAAACCGGACGTCACGTTTTTTTCACCTGTCGCGTGTTTCATGTCCAGCACCCCTGCCCTACCCACCCCCGGCCAGCGCCATCGCCTGCCACTTCCTCCCGGCTCTGCCGACGCACTGACGCTGGCCAGGCTGGCCGGCCAGTCGCGGCTGCTGATCCTGACCGAAACCGCCCAGGACGCCTCGCGGCTGCGCGAGGAAATCGCCTGGTTTGCACCGGATTTGGCGGTCAGTCTGTTTCCGGACTGGGAAACGCTGCCTTATGACCCGCTGTCACCGCACCCGGACCTGATCTCGGAACGCTTGGCGGCACTCTGGCTGGCCTCGGAGAAAAAGCTGGACGTGCTGGTCGCGCCGGCCGCCACCGCGATGCAGCGGCTGGCGCCGCGCGCCTTCCTGTCGGCCCATGCCTTTCTGTTCAAGCAAGGCGACAGACTCGACCTCGATGCCTTCCGGAGCCGGCTGACTGACGCCGGCTACAGCCATGTCAACCAGGTCCTCAGCCCCGGAGAATTCGCCGTGCGCGGCGGTCTGGTCGACCTGTTCCCCATGGGCACCGCCCTGCCCTTCCGGCTCGACCTGTTCGACAACGAAATCGAATCGATCCGCACCTTCGACCCGGACAGCCAGCGCACCCTGTACAAGGTCAATGAGGTGCGGCTGCTGCCGGCGCGCGAATTTCCGCTCGACGAGGCTGGCATCACCCATTTCCGCCAAGCCTTCCGCGACGCCTTTGAAGGCGATCCGGGTCGCAGCAAGCTGTACAAGGATGTCTCCAACAGGCTGGCGCCGGCCGGGATCGAGTATTACCTGCCGCTGTTCTTCGATGAACTCGCCACCCTGTTCGACTATCTGCCGGATGACATCGGGCTGGTCCTGCACGGCAACATCCAGAATGCGGTGGAAGGATTCTGGCGCGACACACAAAGCCGGCATCGCCTGCTGGCCGGCGACAAGGACCGTCCCCTGCTCGCGCCCGAGGTGCTGTTTCTGTTGCCGGACCAGTTTTTCGGCCGGATCCGGCCTTATGGCCGGCTGGAACTGACATCGGGTGATGAAGGCGCACTCCCTTTTTCGCCACCGCCGCAGATCGAGACCGATCGTCGGGCCGAGTCGCCTTATGCCCGGCTCGCGCATCACCTCGACAGTTTCAAGGGTATGACCCTGCTGGTCGCGGAAACCCTGGGCCGGCGCGAAACCATCGCCAACACCCTGGCGGAATATGGCCTCAAGCCGCAATTGCTGGAAGGCTGGCCAGCCACCCCACCCGGTGGCGAGTCCGGGTTCCTGCTCACTACCGGCCCGCTCGCCGCCGGCTACATTGACCTCGAATCCAGTCTGGCCGTGCTCACCGAGACCGAGCTGTATGCCCGCAGCCCGACCAACCGCAGCGTCCGGGCTGGCAAGCAGACCCAGATCGAAGGTCTGCTACGCGACCTGTCCGAGCTCAAGATCAACGACCCGGTGGTCCATGTCCAGCATGGCATCGGCCGTTATCTGGGGCTGGTCGGCATGGATATGGGCGATGGCGTCGAGGAATTCCTGAGCCTGGAATTCGCCGGTGGCGACAAGCTCTACGTCCCGGTCGCCCACCTGCACCTGATCGCCCGCTACATGGGCGGCGATCCGGACAGCGCGCCGCTGCACAAGCTGGGCAGCGGCCAGTGGGAAAAGGCCAAGCGCCGGGCCATGGAAAAGGCCCGCGACACGGCGGCCGAATTGCTCAACCTCTACGCCCAGCGCGCCGCCCGCGAGGGCATGGCCTTCGGCCTCGATGCCCACGGCCTGGACGCCTTCGCCGCCGGTTTCGAATTCGAGGAAACGCCGGATCAGCTGGCCGCGATCAATGCCGTCATTGCCGACATGACCAGCGGCCGGCCGATGGACCGGCTGGTCTGCGGCGATGTCGGTTTCGGCAAGACCGAAGTCGCCCTGCGCGCCGCCTATGTCGCGGTGGCCGATGGTAAACAGGTCGCCGTGTTGTGCCCGACCACCCTGCTCGCCGAGCAGCATTTCCAGAGCTTCTCCGACCGCTTCGCCGATTTCCCGGTCAAACTGGCCGAGCTGTCCCGCTTCCGTTCGCCCAAGGAAGTTGCTGTGGCACTGGACGGTTTGAAGGAAGGCCGGATCGACATCGTCATCGGCACCCACAAGCTGGTCCAGCCCGACGTCAAGTTTAAAAACCTCGGCCTGATCATCATCGACGAAGAACACCGTTTCGGAGTGCGCCAGAAGGAACAGCTCAAGGCCCTGCGCGCCGAGGTCGACGTGCTGACCCTGACCGCCACGCCCATCCCGCGCACCCTGGCCATGTCGATGGAAGGCATCCGTGATTTCTCGGTCATCGCCACCGCGCCGCAGAAGCGCCTGGCGATCAAGACCTTCGTCCAGCCCTGGTCCGAGGGCCTGATCCGCGAAGCGGTGCTGCGCGAGCTGAAGCGCGGCGGCCAGGTCTATTTCCTGCACAATGAGGTCGACACCATCGCCGCGATGAAGGACAAGCTGGCCAAGCTGCTGCCCGAGGCGCGGATCGAGGTCGCCCACGGCCAGATGCCGGAGCGGGAACTGGAACACGTGATGCGCGACTTCTATCACCAGCGCTTCAATGTCCTGCTCTGCACCACCATCATCGAAACCGGCATCAACGTGCCCACGGCCAACACCATCCTGATGCACCGGGCCGACAAGTTCGGCCTGGCCCAGCTGCACCAGCTGCGCGGCCGGGTCGGCCGGTCACATCACCAGGCCTATGCCTACCTGCTGACTCCACCCGGGGAGGCCAGGATCACCGCCTCTGCCAACAAGCGCCTGGAAGCCATCCAGACCATGGAGGAACTCGGCTCTGGCTTCTACCTAGCCATGCACGACCTGGAGATCCGTGGTGCCGGCGAAGTTCTGGGCGAGAGCCAGAGCGGCGAGATGCAGGAGATTGGTTTCAATCTATTCAATGAGATGCTGCTGTCTGCTGTCAAATCACTTAAAGAAGGTCGGGAGCCCGACCTGGCTGCGCCACTGGCCGTGACCTCGGAAATCAACCTGCATGTTCCCGCCCTGCTGCCGGCGGATTACTGCGAAGACGTCCACGAGCGGCTGGTGCTCTACAAACGCCTGGCCAACTGCGGCTCACGCGAGGATTTGCAGTCCTTGGAAGAAGAATTGATCGACCGCTTCGGCCTGCCGCCGGAACCGGCCCGCGCCCTGATCGAAACGCACCGTCTGAGGCTGGACACCCAGCCCATGGGCATCCAGAAGCTGGACGCCGGCGACAAGGCGATCAGCATCCAGTTCATCGCCAACCCGCCCATCGACCCGGCCCGATTGATCAAGCTGATTCAGACCAAACGGGAATACAAGCTGGCGGGACAGGACAAACTCAGGCTGGAACGAGCGTCCGAAGGGCTTGAACCCAGGCTGGCCCTGATTCGGGCCAGCCTGGCGGAGATTACAGGTAGTTGAAGACCGAAAGCTTGGAAGTGGAAGCGAAGGCACTTTCCGCCGCCTGCAGCGAGGTCTGACGCTGCTGCAGTTCGACAATGGCGCTCGCCCGATCGACCTGGGTCAGATTGCTGAGCGCATTCTGGTTGATGGTCAGAAACTGGGAATTGTAGTCCTGCTGGTTCTGGACCTGGCTTTGCCGGGCCGCCAGCGCAGCCTGCAGGCCTTGCAGGTTGCCGAGCGCGCTGCCGACCATGCTGTAGGCACTGGATACGGCGGCCGGCGCGGTTGGGGCGTTGCTGGCAAGTGCGCTGCTTGCCTGGTCGATGGCTTGCAGCAGGTCGCCGGAATTGGGTTGCATGACTGTCTGCAGGTTGTCATTGACCTGTACCGTCTGGCCCTGCGCGATCTGAACCTGACGCACGTTGGCGTCTCCCAGATAACTGGTCGCCCCCCCGCTGGCGAAGCTGTAGGGTTGAACGCCTTTTTGCAGGCCGGCGAAGATGTAGTTGCCGTTAGTGTCCTGGTAGTTGGCGAGCGACTGGACATCCTTGAGGAGCCCGGACAGGGTGGCCGACGCCGGCGTATTCAGGCTCGGATTCTGGCCGCCATTCACGCCCGACAGGGTCTGCTGGATCGTGGTCAGGTCCTTTTGCAGCTGGCTCAGAACGGTCGATTCCTCGGACTGGATCTGGCCGACATTCTGCAGGTTCGCGGCATACTGCGTGCTCTGGGCGATCTGGTTGTTGAGTGACATGACCTGTGTCGCCGCGACCGGATCATCGGCCGCGCTGAGCAGCTTGTTGTCAGTAGAGAGTTGCTGGCTCAGCCTGGCAATGGAGGACTGCTGGTCCAATATCCCGCCGACCGAACTCGAATAGAACACGCTTGAGCTGATCCTCATTTCATCCTCCTCTACTACGGCATGGCAGTAAGAATACTGTTGAACAAGGTCGAAGCCGTCTGCATCGCCTTGGCTGCGGCCTGATAGGCCTGCTGATACTGGATCAGATGCGCCGCTTCCTCGTCAAGGTTGACCCCGGAAAAGGATTGTTGGGCTTGCGTCGCCTGATCGGTCAGCGACTGGAAGATCTTCTGATTGCTGGTCGCGCCGTTCTCCAGGCTGGCATTCTGGCCGACCAGCTGGGTGAAGGCGTTCTGCAGCGTCACGGTGCTGTTGCCGAGCAGCGATTGGCTCTGCAGACCAGCCATGGCAAGGATGTTGGCGTTGTCGTTCAGGGCCGTGCTGGTCGATGCCGCAGCGATCTTGCTCGGATCGGTGATCGCGACCGAGAGATTGCTGACCTTGAGGGGGCTGGCTGGAATCAGGTAGCTGTCGCCAGAGACAATCGTGCCACTCGCGGACAAGCTCAGACCCGCGCCAGCACCGAAGGGCGGGCTGGAGGTGGACCAGTTGGCGGCGGGTTGCGTGGTCGAGTCGACCACCTTGCCACTGCTGTCGGTCAGGGTATAGGTCGTGCCATCGTAGCCCAGCGTGTAGGCGGCCGAGGTCATCTTGTTCGGATCGGTCAAGCCTGCCGTGATCGTCGCCGTGCCGGTCAATGCCTTCGTCGGCGGCATGGTCACGCTGAGCGGGGAGAAGAAATTGCCCCCTTGAGTCCCGGACAGATCGAAGCCCTTTGTCTGCTGCGCGTTGATATTCGCGGTCAGGCCATAGGCCAGCGTTCCCAGCTGGGTCTGGCTCGGGCTCAGCATCTGGTCCCGAAACGACAACAGCCCGCCCAATTGCCCGCCCGTGATTTGGGTCGAATCGAGCGTGATCGTGCTGTTGCCGATCTTGAGTGCCGGCATCGTTTCGGTCGGGGCCAGGGGGTTGCTGGCAACCGTCATGGTGTTGGCCTGGGTGCCGTTCACCAGCGGCATGCCATTGCCGATGGCGACGTTGTATCCGCTGCCCTGCTGATCGGTCACGGTGACGTTGACCAGCTGATTGAGCTGGCTGACGATGGCGTCGCGTTGGTCCATCAGACCGTTGACGCTGGCGCTGTTTCCGGATGATTGCATCACCGCGATCTGCTTGTTCAGGGTGGCGATGTTCTGCGCGAAGCTGTTGATCTGGGTCGCAGTCGACTGGACCTGCTGATTGATGCCCTGCGAGAGACTGTTCAGGCCGTCGTTGAGGTTGTTGAACTGGGTGGCCAGATTGGCGCCCGAGCCCAGCATGGCCTGGCGCGCAACGGTCGAGGTCGGGTCGCTCGACACATTCTGGATGCTGGAGAAAAAGTCCGACATGGCGGCGGCCAGGCCGCTGTTCTGGCTGCCCAGCAGCGCGTTCAGCTGGGTCGCATATTGGGTGTAGGCCTGGTAGCTGGAGAGCTGTCCCTGATTCTGGGTCACCTGGGTTTCCAGGAAACCATTGTAGGCCCGGGTCACGTCCGTCACCGCCGCGCCGGTGCCGATGTAGCCATAGCCGGCCGACTGGGAACCGGTGGTCACGATAGTGTTCGACTCGCGGTGATAGCCGGCGGTATTGACGTTGGCAATGTTGTTGGCGGTAGTCGAGACATTGGCCTGCGCGATGCTCAGGCCCATCAGACTGGTATTCAGGATGCTGGTACCCATTTCAAACCCCTGTTCTCATGGCGCAAGCGGCCATCTCGTTTGTCGCTGTGGTTGCCATCGTCATCTCACACCCCCGCTCGGGTGACACTGTGGATCGTGCCCAGCAGTTTCGTGGCATAGGCAGGATCGGTGGCATAGCCGCCGCCCGCCAGGCTGCGCGTGAACTGCAGCGCGTCATCGCCGGCCGCGACCGCGCTCTGGTAGCGCCGCTTGAGCAGGCGCGCATAATCAATGAAGGACTGGGCGTAATCGCCATAAGCCCTGAACTTCGCCGAAATCTTCATCGCCAGACCCTGCTTGTACTCGGTGGTGACAACGTTCATGGCTTGTCCGGCCCAGCCACTGTCGGCCTTGATGCCAAACAGATTATGGCTGCGCACCCCATCCGCGGAGATGATTTCGTGCTTGCCCCAGCCCGATTCCAGCGCGGCATGGGCCAGGACAAAGCGGGCCGGGACCCCGGTCACCTGTTCGGCGGCCCTGGCGTGGGGCAGCATGGCATCGATGAAGCGTTGCTTGCGGTCGTCGTGGTGACCCTTGCCGGAATCGCGGCCCTGGCCGCTGTCAAGCACTGCATCCTCGGCCTGCCGCTGCACCGGCATTCTCGCCGCCCCTTGCTCGGGCAGGACTGCAGCTGGCAGCGAAGTCGAGGCCGAACCTGCCTTCTCAGGCAGCGCCTTGCTGGCCGGTTCGGCTTTCAAGGCTGCCGTGCCGGCGTCCTGTTCAAACCGCTTCATGAGCATGTCGGCCAGTCCCAGTCCCTTGCCCGCGACGATGCTTTGCGCCCACTGCTGGTCCAGGAGCTCCTTGTAGAACTTCATGTCTGAACTACCACCGAAGGCGTCGTTGGTGCCGGCGAGAGAACTGCCGCGGGCACTCTTGAGCATGGTCTGTACCAGCATGGCTTCGAACTGGCGCGCCGCTGCCTTGAGCGCGGCCGGGTCGCCGGAGGCCGCCTTCATGCGCAAGCCTTCGATGCCCCGGACATCGACCGCGAGCTGGCTGGAAAGATTGATGGCAGTCGACATCAGATAATCTCCAGATCGGCCTTGAGGGCGCCCGCGGCCTTCATGGCCTGGAGAATGGAAAGCAGATCCTGCGGCGTGGCGCCGACGGCATTGAGCGCCTTCACGACGTCGCCGAGCGAGGCTGAGGCTGGCATCACGCTCAGGCCACCCTTGTCGCTCTTGACCTGGACGTCAGCCGACTGCGTGGTGACGGTCTGGCCGCCCGACAGCGCGTTGGGCTGGCTGACCTGCGGCGTGCTGTTGACAGTGACGGTCAGGTTGCCGTGCGCGATGGCGCATTTGTCGAGGGTGACCAGCTGGTTCATGACAATGGAACCGGTGCGCGCGTTCAGGATCACCTTGGGCGTCGGTGTACCGGGGTTGAGATTGACGTTTTCCAGCTGGGATAAAAATGCAATCCGCTCTCCCGATTCCGCCGGAGCCTTGACCTGAATGAGTCGGCCATCGAGCGGCACGGCGGTGCCACTACCGAATTGCTTGTTGATTGCATCACTAGCCCGGTTGACCGTGGTGAAATCGGAGTCGTGCAATTCCAGCTGGACCACGTCGCCCTGGCCGAAACGGTTCTGCACCGCGCGTTCCACGGTGGCGCCGTTCGGAATACGGCCAGCGTCGAGATGGTTGACCTGCTGGCTGGAACCGCCGGCCGAGGCGCCAGCGCCGCCGACCAGGACGTTGCCCTGGGCCATGGCGTAGACCTGGCCGTCGCCGCCTTTCAGGGGCGACATCAGCAGAGTACCCCCGCGCAGGCTCTTGGCGTTGTCCAGCGCCGAGACCGTGACGTCGATCGACTGGCCGGGCCGGGCGAAGGCCGGCAGGGTCGCGGTCAGCATCACCGCCGAGACGTTCTTGAGCGAAAGGGTCGTGCCCGGCGGCAGGTTGACGCCCATCTGGCCAAGCATGGACGCGACGCTCTGCTGGGCGAAATTGCTGGTGCCCCCGGTGCCATCCAGGCCGACCACCAGGCCGTAGCCAACCAGCTGGTTGGGCCGGACACCGGCGATGTCGGCGATATCCTTGATCCGGTCGGCCTGCGCCGGAACGTACGCGAAGCCGATCAGGCCAAATGCGACCAGCAGGCGTGTGCCTTGGCGGAAGAGGGTGTGCAGGGCATAACGCATGGACTTCACCTCAGAACGGCAGCACGGTCAGGAAGAAACGGGCCAGCATGCTGAACATGTTGGAACGGTCGATTCCGGTCGAGCCCTTGGATTCGAACTTGACGTCGGCCAGACGGGTCGAATCGATGCTCCCGTCCTGGTTGATGTCATGCGGATTGGCCACGCCCGCGAAGCGGATGTACTGGGTATCGTTGTCGAGAGCGACCTGCTTTTCCCCCGCCACCTCGAGGTTGCCGTTGTCGAGCACTTCGGTGACCGTGACCGTGATCGAGCCGCTGACGCTGTTGTTGTTGGTGAGGTCGGTCTTGTTCTCGGTATTGGCCGTTGAACTGGGCGACCAGGAAGAGCCTTGGAATAGTGAACTGCCGAGCAGGGTCGGTGCCGGAACGTTCACGGTCGCATTGCCGGTCCGGTTCTGCTTGTTGTCGAGCTTGCGGGTGATCTGGGTGTTTTCCACCAGCCTGACCGTCAGCGTGTCGCCGACCTGATGGGGCCGGCGGTCCTCGAACAGGATCATGCCTTGCCGGGGCTGGTAGATGGCGCCATCGTTGACGGCGACATAGGGGGTTGCGGTCGGCTTGGCCGACAAGGGTTGCTTGATGTTGCTCGATGGTGCGCTGGCGCAGCCAGTCATCGCCAACGCAATGGCGGCGAGTAGAGCGAGGCGTGGCATCCCGAACATGGCATCCTTCCAGTCAATCGAACAAAACTGAAATTTATGCAGCAAGTTCCATGCCATTCGCCACATACCCGCAGAAGCCGGCCTCGCGCCAGCCTGACCAAATAAAAACCGGCCTGTGCGGCAATTCTTGCCGCCCAGACCGGCAATTTACCGCGTCCGTCACATCTGGGTCAGGCGCTGGAGCATCTGGTCCGAAGTGGTCACGGCGCGTGAATTCAACTCGTAGGCACGCTGCGCGACGATCATGTTGACCAGCTCTTCGGCGACGTTGACGTTGGAGGTTTCGACGTAGCTCTGGTTGAGCCAGCCGGTCCCGCTGGTACCCGGATTGTTGACCTGCGGCGTGCCCGAGGAAGCGGTTTCCGCGTACAGGTTTTCACCCAGGCTCTGCAGCCCGGTCGGGTTGACGAAGGTGGCCAGTTGCAATTGGCCCAGGGTGGTCGGCGTCGTGTTGTTGGGCTGGGTCACCGATACGGTGCCGTCCTTGGCAATCGAGATCACCTGAGCGTCAGCCGGGATGGTGATGGCGGGCTGGACGGCATAGCCGCTGGCAGTGACCAGTTTCCCCGTGCTGTCGAGCTGGAACGAGCCGTCGCGGGTGTAGGACGTGCTGCCGTCCGGCATCAGGATCTGGAAGAAGCCGCTGCCCTGGATCGCGACATCCAGGGAGTTGCCGGTCTGCTGCAGGTTGCCCTGGGTATGCAGGCGCTCGGTGGCGACCGTGCCGACCCCGACCCCGAGCTGGAAACCGCTCGGCAGCTGGGTCTGTTGAGATGACTGCGCCCCGGGCTGGCGGATGGTCTGGTAGAGCAGGTCCTCGAACACCGCCCTGCCCTTCTTGAAGCCGTTGGAACTGACGTTGGCGAGGTTGTTGGAGATCACGTCCAGGTTGGTCTGCTGGGCAGTCAGGCCGGTACTCGCAATGTATAGGGATCGCAGCATGTCTTTTCCTTAAGTTAAGCGTCAGCTCTTGGCAATGATCTTGTCGGCATCTTTGTGATTGTCGTTGGCCGCGGTCAACACGCGCATCTGCATGTCGAACTGGCGGCCGAGGCTGATCATCTTGACCAGCGACTCCGCGGCGTTGACGTTGCTGCTCTCCAAGGTGCCAACTGCCAGCTTCACGGTATCGGACGCCGGAGCGGGCTGACCCGACTTGAGCCGGAACAGGCCGTCGTCACCGCGCTCCAGGTCGGCCTCGGGCGGATCGACCAGCTTGATCCTGCCCGCGACCGAGACCGAGTTCTGATTCCGGCCGAGTGGCACGGTAGAGATCGTGCCATCCTTGGCGATCAGGATCTGCTGGTCCGGCGGCACGGCGATGGAACCGCCGTCGCCCATGATGGTCTGTCCGGCACCGTTCTGCAGGATGCCGTTGACCGAGAGTTGCAGGTCGCCCATGCGGGTGTAGGCCTCCTGGCCGCTGGCATCCTGGACGGCGATCCAGCCCCCGCCCTGGACCGCCACGTCCAGATTGCGCCCGGTTGCCTGCAGCACGCCGGAGGCATAGTCCGCACTCGGCGTCGTCGCCAGCACGAAGGCGCGGGTTTTTGCGCCATCGCCGACCACCGGCAAGGCCTTGAAGGTGTTCAGCTCGGACTTGAATCCGGTGGTCGAGATGTTGGCCAGATTGTGCGATACCGCAGCCTGCTGCTGGGTGACTTCGCGCGCTCCGGTCATGGCGATGTAGATGACGCGATCCATGTCGGTTCAGCCGCTCGGCGCTTAGCGCAGGTTCACCAGCGTTTGCAGGATCTGGTCCTGGGTCTTGATCGTCTGCGCATTGGCCTGGTAGTTGCGCTGGGCCACGATCATGTCGACCAGTTGATTGGTCAGGTCGACGTTGGAGTCTTCGGTCGCGCCCGACTGCACCACGCCGGCGACACCCTGTCCCGGCGGATTGACGCTGGACGAGCCGGCCGCCAGCGTTGCGCCCCACTGGTTGTTGCCCAAAGGCACCAGACCATTGGGGTTGCGGAACGAGGCGATTTGAATTTGCTGCAGGGGCTTGGTCTGATTGTTGCTGTAACGACCGAAGATCACGCCGCTGCTGTCGATCGAAACCCCGACGATCTGGCCCGGTGCGTAGCCATTCTGGCTGACCGTATTCACGCCCGACGAGGCTGCCACCTGGGTCGAGGTGGCAAAATCCAGGCCGGTTGTCGTATTGATGCTCAAGCTTGCACCGGTCAGGGTCGGGCTTATGTTCGCGGCTATTGGCGTAAAGCCGTTGTACGTCCCATCGGTTTTGAATTTCAAGGTGCCAATATCGGTTGCAGCAAGCGTCGTGCCGTTGTCCATGGTTGCCTGAACGTCCCATTGGTTGGGATTGGCCGCGGTGCTCGTATTGACGAAATACAGGTTCAAGGCATGGCTGACACCCAGGCTGTCGTAAACGTTGACCGTGGACGAATAATTGTAAGAAGCCGGAACCGTTGGATCGAACGCGACCGCTGGCGCAACCGCGGACGCATTCAGATTCACGCCCATGGTCAGCGATGAAGTCGAATTGGCCGGAAGCGAGCCAAGGTCGATCTGGATTTTCTGGTCCTGATTGGATTGCCCGGTCACGGCCCCCGTTTTCGGATCGGTGGTGAGCTGGGTATAACCGACCACATTCTGGCCCGTGCTGGTCACCAGATAGCCGTTGGCATCGAGGTGAAACTGGCCATTGCGGGTATAGGTCGTGCCGTCGTTGCCGGTGAGCTGGAAGAAGCCGCCGCCATTGATCGCCACGTCGAGCGGATTGTTGGTCACCGTGATGTTGCCCTGCGAGAACTGCTGAGCGACATCGACGATCTGGGTGCCAATCCCGGCCTGCACGCCGCCCTCGCCGTAGATCGAATTGGCGAATACATCCGCAAATTGCGCGTCGGAGGATTTGAAACCGACCGTAGAGGCATTGGCGATGTTGTTGCCGATGACGTCGAGGCTCTTGGAAGAGGTATTTAGACCGCTCAGACCTTGTTGAAAACTCATGGTGACCCCCGTCAGAAAATTCGGTAAATCTGGTTCAGATCAAGCTGCCCAGCCGCCGCAGTGTTGACCTTGATGGCGCCGCCGTTGAGCGACACGCTGGAAACGCTGGCCAGCGCAAGCGGCGTCGCCTTCACCGATGCTCCCTGGCTGGCGGCGGCAACGCTGAAGGTGTAGGTGCCGTCAGCGACCGCCTGGCCCTTGTCGTTGGTGCCGTCCCAGGTAAAGCCGATCTGGCCGGCGCTGGTTTGCGGGCCCAGGTTGATGGTGCGCACCGGCTGGCCGGACGAATCGAGCACCTTCACCGTCAGCGAATCCGCACCGGCCGCCAGGTCAACCCCACCCACGGCCTGTCCGCCGCTCAGGGCGAGCTGGCTGCCATCCGCAAGCACCTGATGACCAATCAGTGAGGCCGCCTGCAACGTCTGCGTCGACTGATAGGAACTGAGCAGATTGTTCAGCGTGGTATTGAGCGAGCTGATGCCCTGCGCGGTCGACATCTGCGCCAGCTGGCTGGTCATCTGCGCGTTGTCCATCGGATTGGTCGGGTCCTGGTTCTGCAACTGCGTCGTCAGCAGCTTGAGGAAGGTCGACTGGACATCTGCCAGACTGTTCGCCGTGGCGCTTGATGCGGCCGAGGTTCCGTTCAGGCTCGCGATCAGCGAGGCATTATTGGTTTGGCTAGTCGATGAAATAGTCATCGCAATCTCCTGGTTCAGGCCTGCATTAGCGCGAAAGTGCGCTGCATCAAGTCCTTGGCCGTGGACATGACTTCGACGTTGGTTTGATAGGAACGCGAGGCGGAAATCATGTTGGTCATCTCCTCCACCACGTCGACGTTTGGATAGGCGACATACCCCTTGGCATCGGCCACCGGGTTGTGCGGGTCATATACGAGCCGCTCGGGCCGCGTGTCTTCGACCACCTGGGTCATCTTCACGCCCTGCGCCCAGGGTGTGGAACCGTCAACCGGCATCGCCTGAAACACGACCTGCTTGGCCTTGTAGCCACCTCCAGTCGAAGAATGCGCCGAATCGGCGTTGGCCAGGTTACTGGCGACGGCGTTGAGCCGCATCGACTGCGCCGTCAGGGCGGAGGCCGCAATGTAGAAGACGTTGTTCATTGACATGATCAGTTATTCGCCGCTACAGCCAGGCTCATCAAATGGAAGGTACTGCCCATGCTTTCGATCAGGAACTGGTAGTGCATGGCGTTGTCGGCAAAATTTGCCCGCTCGACATCCGGATCAACCGTGTTGCCATCCAGACTGGGTTGCAGGCTTGACCGGTACATCAGCGCCGCGCCGCCAGAACCACCCGCACTGCCGCCGGGTCCAGAGATATGCCCAGGCGAGGTGGTCGCCAATGTCACCGGACCGCCCACGCCGCCCAGCGCGGACTTCAGGGCGGTAGAAAAATTGATGTCGCGTGCCTTGTAGTTCGGGGTATCCGAGTTCGCCAGATTGGAGGCAATGACTTCCTGGCGTCGGGCCCGAAGACTTAAGGCAGTTTGTGCGAAGTGGAGATCCTGGTCGATTTTGCTGAGCATGTTTTAAGTTCCTCGATGCCGTAGGAACAGCAAGTCGCATGCCAGCTACCAAGCTAATACGCAATACCTTGTTTTTGCTTGATATTTATTTAGATCAAAGCGAATCGTGTCGGTCATGCCGGCAAGCGGAGGCAATAATTGCCGCCTGACCGGAAGCCCGATCGATCAGGCCCGTTCGACGCGATTGCGGCCCGCCGCCTTGGCTTTGTACATCGCCGCATCTGCCC
>JBBIJC010000028.1:0-15535 GCA_037446165.1 Hydrogenophilales bacterium
GTGTCGCAAAAAAGCATTTTTCGAACATATTCACGGGTACGCGAAAAGAATTTCGTTTTTTCTATACACATGACCACGCTCAAGATAAGATATCGACGTTTTCTTATCATATGGCAGGCAAAGCATGGGCATGACCGAGCTGGATATTCCCAGCCCAGCCAGTCTCGAAGTGAAGGCGGTGTGGCAGGCGCTGGCCGAGGCGCACCGCCATCTGGCGGAACTGAAGGGCCTGTGCGAGGCCCTGCCCAACCGCGCCATCCTGCTCGATACCCTGTCCATCCAGGAGGCGAAGGACAGTTCGGAAATCGAGAACATCATCACCACGCACGACGAGCTGTATGCCTACGACAAAAGCGGTCCGTCCTCGCCAGCCGCCAAGGAAGTGCAGAACTACCTCGCCGCACTGCGGGTGGGCGCCGAGGAAGTCGCGCAGACTGGCCTGATCCGTCTGAGCACGATCCTGCGCGTGCAGGAACAGGTTGAGCAGAACAAGGCCGGTTTCAGAAAATTGCCGGGGACGGTGCTGAAGAATCAGGCGACGGGAGCGGTGGTCTATGAGCCGCCACAGGATACCGTGCTGATCGAAAAGCTGATGACGCAACTGGTGGATTTCATCCATGCCGATGACGATCTGGACCCCTTGTTGCGCATGGCGATTGCGCACCATCAGTTCGAGAGCATTCATCCGTTTTACGATGGCAATGGCCGCACCGGGCGCATCCTGAATTTGTTGATACTGCAACGCGAAGGCTTGATGGAATTGCCGGTGCTGTACCTGAGCCGGTATATCACCTCGACCAAGGCGCAGTATTACCAGCTGTTGCAATCGACCCGTGAGGCGCAGGGGTGGGCGGATTGGTGCGTTTATGTCGCGAAGGGCGTGGCGCTTACCGCGAGAAGCGAAATCCGGCTGATCAAGCAACTGCGCGAACTGATGCAGGCCACCAAGCGTCGGCTGCGCGACGAGTTGCCCAAGCTATACAGCCAGGAGCTGCTGAATAACCTGTTTCGCCACCCTTATACCAAGATCGAGTTTGTCGAGCGCGATCTTGGCGTCTCACGCATCACGGCCGCCAAGCATCTGGATACGCTAACCCGGCACGGTTTTGTGGAGAAAAATAAAATCGGGCGCACCAATTTTTACATCAACCGCCCGTTGTTCAATCTGCTGACGAGCATTAACCTGAACGATGAATGAGGCCGAAACCCGCGCCGAACATATCGACCCAGCCCTTGCCGCGGCAGGCTGGGGTGTGGTCGAAGGCAGCCGCATCCGGCGCGAGTATCCGATCACACTGGGACGCATCGAGGGTCACGGCAAGCGCGGCAAGCCGCTGACGGCGGATTACGTGCTGGAATACCGCAATACCAAGCTGGCGGTGGTGGAGGCCAAGGCATGGGACAAGGCGTTGACCGAGGGCGTGGCGCAGGCCAAGGACTACGCCGGCAAGCTGGCGCTGCGTTTTACCTATGCCAGCAACGGGCAGGGCATCTACGGCATCGACATGCAGACGGCGGTGGAAGGGGAGATCGCCAGCTTTCCTTCGCCCGATGAACTGTGGCAGCACACCTTCGCCACCCAGAACGCCTGGCGGGATCGCTTCGCGGTCGTGCCGTTCGAGGACAAGGGCGGCTTCTTTCAAGGGCGCTACTATCAGGACATCGCCATCGAGCGGGTGCTGGCCGCCGTCGCTGCCGGGCAGGAACGCATCCTGCTGACGCTGGCGACCGGCACGGGCAAGACCTTCATCGCCTTCCAGATCGCGTGGAAGTTGTTCCAGAGCCGGTGGAACCTGACCGACGCCAAGGGCGAGGGTGAGCCGACGCGCCGCCCGCGCATCCTGTTCCTGGCTGACCGCAACATTCTGGCTGACCAAGCCTACAACGCCTTTTCCGCCTTCGACGACAAGGCGCTGGTGCGCATCGACCCGGCGGATATCCGCAAGAAGGGCAAGGTGCCGAAGAACGGCAGCATCTTCTTCACCATCTTCCAGACCTTCATGAGCGGGCCGGGGGATACGCCATACTTCGGTGAGTATCCGCCCGATTTCTTCGACTTCATCGTCATCGACGAGTGCCACCGGGGCGGAGCCAACGACGAGAGCAACTGGCGCGGCATCCTCGACTACTTTGCCCCGGCCGTGCAGCTTGGTCTGACCGCCACCCCGAAGCGCAAGGACAACGTCGATACCTATGCCTACTTCGGCGAGCCGGTGTTTATCTATTCGCTCAAGGACGGCATCAACGACGGCTTTCTGACGCCGTTCCGCGTCAAGCAGATTTCGACCACACTCGACGAGTACGTCTATACGCCCGACGACAAGGTGGTCGAAGGCGAGGTCGAGGCCGGCAAGCGCTACGAGGAAACCGACTTCAACAAGATCATCGAGATCAGGGAACGCGAGAAGAAGCGCGTCGAGATTTTCATGTCGCTGATCGACCAGCGGGAAAAGACGCTGGTGTTCTGCGCCACGCAGGATCACGCCCTGGCGATCCGCGACCTGATCAATCAGGCCAAGACCAGCACCGATCCGAACTACTGTCACCGGGTGACTGCCAATGACGGTGCTTTGGGCGAACAATGGCTGCGGGATTTTCAGGACAACGAGAAGCACATCCCGACCATCCTGACCACATCGCAGAAACTCTCGACCGGCGTCGATGCGCGGAACGTGCGTAACATCGTGCTGCTGCGGCCGGTCAATTCGATGATCGAGTTCAAGCAGATCATCGGGCGCGGCACCCGGCTCTACGACGGCAAGGACTTCTTCACGATCTACGACTTCGTGAAGGCGCATCACCATTTCAGCGACCCGGAGTGGGATGGCGAGCCGATCGAGCCGGAGGTGAGAGCGCCGCGCGGCGACGGTGCACCAACTGCGCCACCCGAAGTACGGGAGCCGAAGCCGCCATACGAGGCAGTCCGCAAAGCGAAAGTGAAATTGGCCGATGGCAAGTCACGCACGATCCAGCACATGGTGGTCACCAGCTTCTGGCACCCCGACGGCACCCCGATGTCGGCGCAGCAATTCATGGAGGCGCTGTTCGGCAAGCTGCCCGACTTCTTCAAGGACGAAGACGAACTGCGGGCGCTATGGAGCGCGCCGGATACCCGCCGGAAGCTGTTGGAAGGTCTGGCTGATCGGGGCTTCGGCAAGGATCAACTGGCCGAAATGCAGAAGATCATCGACGCCGAGAAGAGCGACCTGTTCGACGTGCTGGCGCATGTGGCCTATGCGCTTGAGCCACTGACACGCGAGGAGCGTGCGGGTCGGGCGATGGCGGTCATCAGCGAGAACTTCAACCCGAAGCAGAAGGTGTTTCTCGACTTCGTGCTGTCGCACTATGTGGCGCTAGGGGTCGAGGAATTGGATCAGGCCAAGCTGACGCCGCTGTTGAAGCTGAAGTATCACGACTCGATCCCGGACGCAGTGGCTGACCTGGGGCGGCCGGATGAGATCGGGAAGGTGTTTAGCGGGTTTCAGCGGTATTTGTATGCCGATGTGGGCGCGACCTGAGACAGCATCCCTGAAAGTCGGCGCTGGTGGGACGGCGGTAGCGGGAGAGCTAGAGCCGAGGGCGAAGCCTTCGGCGTGGTTCAGTCAGTGACAAGGGAGCAAAGGCGCGGGACTTGCAGTTTCTGGTGCAAGCGCCGACTGAGCGGCGCGGGGGGGAGGGTGAGTCGGGACCAATATAGGGGATAATGGCGGCTTTCGTGCATTCGGTTCCAGACCATCGGCGCGGGGCTATCAAAAGAAATAGCGTGTATCTGAGCGGGTATCAATGCGGGTTATCTGGAACCATAGCCATACAAAACAAAAGGATAGCTGCGATATGCTGCTGATGATCGACAACTACGACAGCTTCACCTACAACCTGGTCCAGTACTTCGGCGAGCTGGGCGAGGAGGTGAAGGTGATCCGCAACGACGAGATCGACCTCGACGGCGTGGCGGCGCTCAGGCCGGACCACATCGTCATCTCGCCCGGGCCGTGTACACCGAACGAGGCCGGTATCTCGGTGCCGCTGATCCAGGCCATGGCCGGCAAGGTGCCGATCCTGGGCGTCTGCCTGGGCCACCAGAGCATCGGCCAGGCCTTCGGCGGAAAGATCGTCCACGCCAGGCAGCTGATGCACGGCAAGACCTCGCCCATCCAGCACAAGGACATCGGCGTGTTCCGCGGCCTGCCCAATCCGTTCACGGCGACCCGCTACCACTCGCTGGTGATCGAGCGCGAGACGATTCCCGACTGCCTGGAGATCACCGCCTGGACCGAGGATGGCGAGATCATGGGCGTGCGGCACAAGACCCTGGCGGTCGAGGGTGTTCAGTTCCATCCCGAATCGGTGCTGACCGAACACGGCCACCAGCTGCTGAAGAACTTCCTGACCGAGGTGCGGACATGAACCAGATCACGCCCCAGCAGGCTCTGGCCCGGGTCATCGAGCACCGCGAGATCTTCTACGACGAGATGCTGGAGCTGATGCGCCAGATCATGTCGGGCGAGATGAGCCCGGTCATGATCGCGGCGCTGATCACCGGGCTGCGCGTGAAGAAGGAGACCATCGGCGAGATCACCGCCGCCGCGACCGTGATGCGTGAATTCTCGACCAAGGTGCCGGTCGCGAACACGCGGCATCTGGTCGATATCGTCGGTACCGGTGGCGACGCCTCGCATACCTTCAACATCTCCACCGCGGCGGCCTTCGTCGCGGCGGCCGCAGGCGCCCGTGTCGCCAAGCATGGCGGCCGTTCGGTGTCGTCCAAGTCGGGCAGTGCCGATGTCCTGGAAGCGCTGGGCGTCAACATCAACCTGGCTCCGGAAGCCGTGGCGCGCGCCGTTGACACGGTCGGCCTTGGTTTCATGTTTGCGCCCAACTACCACAGTGCCATGAAGCATGCCGCGCCGGTGCGCAAGGAACTGGGCGTGCGCACGCTGTTCAACATCCTCGGTCCGCTGACCAATCCGGCCGGCGCACCGAATTACCTCCTGGGGGTGTTCCATCCCGACCTGGTCGGCATCCTGGCCCGCGTGCTGCAGCGCCTCGGCGCGGAGCACGCCCTGGTCGTCCATGGCCGGGCGGGGCTGGACGAGATCTCGATCTCGGGCGAGACGCTGGTCGGCGAGCTGCATGGCGGCGAGGTGCGCGAATACGTCGTGCATCCCAGCCAGTTCGGCTTCGCGGAGCACGACATCTCGACCCTGCAGGTCGCCTCCATGGCAGAGTCGCGCGATCGTGTGCTGAAGGTGCTGGACAACGTGCCCGGACCGGAACGCGACATCGTCGCGCTCAATGCCGGTGCGGCCATCTATGCCGCCGGGCGGGCCGACGACCTGCGCGCCGGCGTGGACAGGGCGCTTGAAGTCCTGGCCAATGGCCAGGCCAAGGCCAAGCTGCAGGCGCTGGCTAGTTTTTGCTGAACCAGAGGCGGTCGGGCCTGTTCTTGCGCCCCGACCACAAGGCCCAGCCACCTGCGATCAATGCTGCCGAGAAGGCAATCAGCGCCCACTCGGCCAGCGACAGGGTCAGTATCCTGAGTTCGATCTCCTGGCATAGGCCGGTTGCCATGAACAGGTCAGGCGCCTGACGACCCAGCCAGTCAACCAGGTGTTCGATCAGCTCGGGCGTGCCTGACGCGCAGGAGAATGGGTCCATCGGCTGTGCCTGCAACCAGACCTGATAGCCGGCGACACCGATCCCGGTGCCGCTTGTGGCCAGCGCAAGAATGCCAATCAATCGGCTGCCCAGGCCCGGTGGAAAGATCGCCGCCAGCAGGGCGAAACCCGCCAGCAGCATGAACAGCAGACGCTGCAGGATGCAAAGGTGACAAGGATGCAGATGCATTTTCGCAGTGAGGACAAAGCTCGCGACCACCAGCCCAAGGCAGGTCAGGGCCAAGGCAAGCCAGATTGATCTTGAATTCAGGGTCGGCATTCAAGTAAACCAAGTGAGAACGGGGCGGCTTGAAGTATACGTTAGCGCGGTTCTGGATAGGGTTATTTGGCCTGGCAGGACGGTGGCGGGCGAGTCATCGGCAGGGTCAGCAAGGCCCAGCGCAGTGTGCTGATGGCCACGTGCTCCGGACGCATAAATGTGATCTGCCCATTCCCGGACAGTGCCTGTATTTGGGACAATGCCGACATGAATGAAACCACGCTGCAAACCATCATCGCCGCACTGGCCGAAAAGGGTTGGTGCGTGCTGCCGGATTTTATGAGCCAGTCGGACGTGACAGACCTGCGCGCGGAATGCCTGGCCCGACACGGGGCCGGCGGTTTTCACCGCGCCGGGGTCGGGGCGGGCAGGGCTGAGGTGATTTCGGAGATCCGGAGTGATGTCATTCTATGGCTGGAGCCGGACGATCCTCAGCCTGCGATCCGGCGCTATCAGACAGCGACCGAGATTCTGCGGCAGCGGGTCAATCAGGAGTTTTTCCTGGGCCTGAACGAGCTGGAGGCGCATTTCGCTGTCTACCCGACGGGCGCCAGCTACAAAAAGCACCTCGACCGGTTCCGGGAGGATGATCGCCGGGCATTGACGATGATCGTTTACCTGAATGACCAGTGGACCGAGGCCGATGGCGGGCAGTTGCGCTTCTGGGGCGAGCCCTCCGGCGAGGGTGAAAGCATCGATATCCAGCCGACTGGCGGGACCTTGGTGACGTTTCTGTCAGAGTTGTTTTGGCACGAGGTTTTGCCTGCCCGGCGTCAGCGTATGGCCCTGACCGGGTGGTTCAAGCGGCGTTAGGCGTTATCTCCGACGAAGGGGTTGGTCCTGCGTTCCCAGCCGAAGCTGGAGGTCGCGCCATGACCGGGTACGAACGTGACGGCGTCACCCAGCGGCCATAACTTGCCGCGAATCGAGCGGATCAGGTCCGCGTGGTTGCTGCGTTCGAAGTCGGTGCGACCGATCGAACCCTTGAACAGCACATCGCCGACGAACGCAATCTGCGCTTCACGCTGAAAGAACACCACATGGCCCGGGGTGTGCCCCGGACAATGCAGCACCTCAAGCCGGATTTCGCCCACCGTGACCGTGTCGCCATCGGTCAGCCAGCGTTGCGGCCGGAATGGTTCGATAGGCGGGAAGCCGAACAGGGCGCATTGCTCAGGCAGGGCGTCGAGCAGGAAGGCGTCATTCTGGTGCGGCCCCTCGATCGGGATGCCCAGTCGTTGGCACAGCACTCCGGCCGCGCCGACGTGATCGATATGGCCGTGGGTGAGCAGCAGCCGGTCCAGGGTCAGGCCATGTTCTGCGACCGCGGCGAGCAGCCGGTCCGGCTCTCCGCCCGGGTCGACCAGCGCTGCTTTGCGGGTGGCCTCGCACCAGATCAGCGAGCAGTTCTGCTGGAATGGCGTGACCGGAATGATGCCGTACTTCATGCGCCGTTCAGGCCATGACCGGATAGTCGGTATAGCCCTTCTCATTGCCGCCATAGAACGTGGCCGGGTCGGCGGCATTGAGTGCGGCGCCGGCCTTGAACCGGGCGACCAGGTCCGGGTTCCCGATGAAGGGCACGCCGAAGGCGACCAGGTCCGCCTCGCGGTTCTTGATCGCGGCATTGGCGCTGTCACGGTCGTAGCCGTGGTTGGTCATGTAGATGCCTTTCCACAGCTTGCGCAGTGTCCTGGGGTCGAAGTAGGGACCGGCTGCACCGGGCGCCGTGATGCCCATGTTGGCGACATGCAGGTAGGCCAGGCCGAAGGCGTTGAGCCGTTCCACGACGTAACTGAAGGTGGCCTCGGGGTTGGAGTCGCGCATGTCGTTGGCGGGCTGGATCGGCGACAGCCGGACACCGACCCGGTCGGCACCTTCCGAGGCGCAGACGGCTTCCAGCACTTCGATCAGCAGACGGCTGCGGTTTTCCAGGCTGCCGCCGTAGGCGTCAACGCGCTGATTGCTGCCGTCGCGGAGAAACTCGTCGAGCAGATAGCCATTGGCAGCATGGACTTCGACGCCATCAAAGCCGCAGGCCAGGGCATTCTGGGCCGCGATCTGATACTGCTTCACGATCGCTGGCAGTTCGGCGAGTTCCAGCGCGCGCGGGGTGACGAAGGGCTGCATGCCTTGCGCGGTAGGTGCTTCGCCGACCGGCTTGATGGCGGACGGCGCCACGGGTAGCCCGCCATCGGGTTGCAGGCTGGGATGGGAGATGCGGCCGACATGCCAGAGCTGGCAGACAATGTGGCCGCCCATTTCATGCACGGCCTGGGTGACGCGCGCCCAGCCGGCCATCTGCTCGCCGTTCCAGATGCCGGGGGTGTTGGGGTAGCCGATGCCTTGCGGCGAAATGCAGGTAGCTTCGGAGATGATCAGACCGGCGGAGGCGCGCTGGGCGTAATACTTGGCCATCAGCTCGGTGGGTACATTGCCCTGGCCAGCGCGGCAACGGGTCAACGGGGCCATGACGACCCGGTTGCTGGCTCGGTAGGGGCCCATCTGCAAAGAAGAAAAAAGATCGCTCATGTCGTTTCCTGCTGTGTTGAAGTGGAATAAAACGCCCCATGCGGGTGGCCTGGGTGGTGGTTACCGCGTCGATACGATAGCCTAGTTGCTATCTAAAAACCTCGCCAATCTCGCTCATGAATCCGCCCAACGCCCTGTTTTGCCTGTCGACCCATTGCCCGCATTGCCCGGCCATGTTGCAAATTCTGTCCGACCTGGTCAAGCAGGGTGCGCTGGGCCGGCTGGAAATCGTCAATCTGGAGGCCAGTCCCGATGTGGCGCGGGAGTGGGGCGTGCGTTCAGTACCGTGGTTGCGCATCGGTGGACTTGAATTGACCGGGCTGCGCAGTCGTGAGGTGATCGGGAGGTTGATCAGCCGGGCTGTCGAACCATCGGGCATGGCCGACCATTTCCACGATCTGCTCCGCGATGGCGAACTGGCCCAGGTGCTGGACAGCGTCAGGCGTGACCCCGGTAGCCTGGCGGCCTTGCTGCCGATCGTGGCCAATCCCGAGGCCAGCATCAATGTCCGCATCGGTGCGGGCGTGGTGTTCGAGGAGTTCAGTGGGCAACCGGCCATGCGGGCGCTGGCAACGCGCCTGGGCGAACTGACTGAACACGCTGACCCACGGGTCAGGGCTGACGCTTGTCACTATCTGGGAATGAGCACGGATGAGGCAGGAACCTGGCTGATCCATCGACTGCAGGACGATGACGCCAATGTCAGGGAAATTGCAGAGGAAAGCCTTGAAGCGCAGAACGCGCGGCGGGCAAATGAAAAACCCAGCTGACCGTCGGTCAACTGGGTTTGGTACAACGCTTCCGCTAGACGAGCAGGTCCCCCGCTCCGCGCAACGGATTATTTCTTTTTGCTGGCCTTCTTGGCCGAAACCTTGTCCTTGAATGCCTTGCCGGGCTTGAAGGCGGGAACGGTGGTGGCAGCAATCTTGATGACTTCGCCGGTTTTGGGGTTCTTGCCATTGCGGGCGGCGCGATTGCGCGCTTCGAAGGTGCCGAAGCCGATCACGGCAACGCTGTCTTTCTTGGCAACGGTTTCACTGATGACTTCCAGCACGGCTTCAACAGCACGGCCAGCGGCAGCTTTTGTCATTTCGGTTTTGGCGGCAACAGCATCAATGAGTTCGGATTTGTTCATGGTGTCTCCTTGGGGTGGGTGAAAAGCCGGGTAATCGTAGCAAACTCGGGCGGTGACATGCATCAGAAATAATTTACTAGTAGGGGAATATTTTTTCCAGTCGTTGCGATTTAGGCTAATCAGGTCGATTTTTCCGGGACAGTTCGTCCAGTTCGGCCTGGCTCAGACAGCGCCCAGGCATGGGAATCAGCCCGGGCACACGGGCCTGATAACGCCGATAGGCCTCACCGAACAGGGCCACCAGCTTGCGTTCCTCCAGCCGGCTGCCGATCGCCAGATAGACTGTGATGGCAAGGGTGGCCGCCAGCCAGCCGGCGTTCAGGTCGCGGGTCCAGAGGTAGAGCAGGCCCAGGCTGTACCAGGGGTGGCGGACGCAGCGGTGCAGGGGCGACAGGATCAGGGTTTCGCGATAGGCCGCGTGCGGATCATGCTGGCGCCACTGGCGCAGGCCGATAAAGTCCAGACCGTCGTACCAGCGCATGCTCCAGACAAAGCCGGCCACGGTGACCAGCAGCGCGGACCAGGCGATCCAGGCTGGCCAATGCCAGAGCGGTGGGCCGGGGTAGAGCCAGGTCAGGATCAGTGGCGGCAGCGCCAGCAAGGCGGCCTGGAGGTTGTAGAACAGCCGGTAACCGGCTTCAAGCACCGGCCAGCGCCGGATCAGCCGCTGTTTCATCCCGTTGCCGGCCACCCAGGAATGGACCAGTCCATACAGCGCCCAGGCCAGGACGATAGCTGCGAGATGGATTCCGTCGCTCACGATTCCCGATGTTCCAGTTGATAGCCTGCGCCAGTGTCTTCGCCTAGCACCTCGACCAGATACGGCATCACTTTAGTCAGCTGTTCGGCCAGCTGCCAGGGTGGATTGGCGATGTACAGGCCGCTGCCATGCATGCCGAAGCCTTCCGGGTCGGGGCTGCGGATGGTCAGCGAGACATGCAGCCAGGAACTCACCGGGATCCGCTTCAGGCGGTCCGGAAATTCGCGCGACTCCTCGCGCTGTAGTTTGGGATACCACACCGCATAGGTGCCGGTGGCGAAGCGGGTGAGCGACTCCTTCACCGCGCGCGGCACGCGCTTGTAGTCTTCCTTGATCTCGTAGGAGGGGTCGATCAGGATCACGCCCCGGCGCGGCTGGGGCGGCAACACCGCCTTCAGCCCGTCGAAGCCGTCCATGGCCTCGACCTTGATGTGGTGGCTGTACTCGGAAAAGGTCTGGCGCAGCAACTGGGCATCGGTGGAGTGCAGTTCGAACAGGCGCAACTGGTCGTCCCTCCGCATCAACTGGCGGGCCAGCCAGGGCGAGCCGGGGTAGAGGCGCAGCTTGCCGTCGCCGTTCAGCTTGCGCACCTGATCGACATAATCGGCCAGCGGCGCGGGCAGGTCGGTGCGGGTCCAGAGCCGGCCGATGCCGGTCTCGGCCTCGCCCAGCTTGCGGGCGTAATCGGAATACAGGTCGTAGATGCCGGCGCCGGCGTGGCTGTCCACGTACCACCAGGGTTTGTCCTTCTGGTTCATGTGGCGCAGCATGGCCACCAGCAGGCAGTGCTTGAGGACATCGGCATGATTGCCGGCGTGGAAGGCGTGTCGGTAGCTGAGCATGGAGCTGGTTCGTAAGTATCAGGCCCTCATTCTAGGCGGTTTCCGGTCTGGAAATTCAGTTAGACTGGCCGCCGATTTCATAGCAGGGACGAGGGCAGTCATGGGCAAGATCATTCTTCGGGGCTTCATCATCGCATTGCTGGGCTTGGCGGTGCTGGTCTCAGTATGGACCTGGCTTACCCTGAGCTGGGTCTACTCGGAAGGCGAGCGCGCCGGTTACATCCAGAAATTTTCTCATAAGGGCTGGCTGTGCAAGACATGGGAGGGCGAGGTCGCCATGGTGACCATGCCGGGAGCCATTCCGGAAAAATTCGAGTTCAGCGTGCGCGACGAAGCCGTGGCCGCGCACATCAACGCCCTGGCCGGCAATCGGATGGTGTTGCACTATCAACAGCACAAATTCGTGCCATCAAGCTGCTTTGCGGAGACGGAATACTACGTGGTCGATGTGCATCCCGTTGGCGATAATCTGGTCACGCCCCAGCAAGGGTTGAGTAATCCGGCGCCACCACTGCCTGCACCTGCGATGCCGGCGCAACCAGTACAAGTCGTGCCTGGCAACCCATGACTCAGCCGTAAGCTCCGGCTAGGCCTCGATAAAGCGCAGCGATACCGAGTTCAGACAATAACGCTGCCGGGTCGGCGGCGGACCGTCGTCGAAGACATGGCCCAGGTGGCCGTCGCAGCGGGCGCAGCGAATCTCGGTTCGGGTCATGCCGTGGCTGGTGTCCCGGATCTCGCGGATGTGACTCGGGTCGTAGGGCGCGTAGAAGCTTGGCCAGCCGGTGCCGGACTCGAATTTCGCGCTAGACCGGAACAGGGGCAGACCGCACAGCCGGCAGGCAAACACTCCTTCCCGCTTTTCCTTCAGCAGACCGCCGCAGAAGGGCGGTTCCGTGCCCTGGTACAGGATGACGCGGCGTTCTTCTTCGCTCAGGTCGGCTTCCAGCCGGGCGCGTTGCTCCTGGCCGGGCGGGGTCAGGTCGTATGTTTCGCTCATGGCTAATCTCCTCTATGTTCAGGATAACAGGAGACGGCCAGTTCGCCACCGCTCGGCCGTCAGGACATGAACGGATTGAGGAGTCAGATCATGAATTTACGCACGGTATCCCAGTTGGTCCCGGCCCTTGAAATCACCGAGGGCGCAGGCGTCACGGTGCATCGCACCATAGGCACGCCGGCGCTGAAGAACCTCGACCCCTTCCTGTTGCTGGACCACTTCGGCAGCGAAGACCCGGACGATTACATCGCCGGTTTTCCGGATCACCCGCACCGCGGCTTCATTACCTTCACCTACATGCTGGACGGACATATGGAACACCGCGACAGCATGGGCAACCGGGGCGATCTGCGGGCTGGCGGGGCGCAGTGGATGAAGGCGGCCAGCGGCGTGATCCATTCCGAGATGCCGAAACAGACTCAGGGCCGCATGCGCGGCTTCCAGCTCTGGATCAATCTGCCGGCTGCTGAAAAGATGTCCGATCCGGCCTATCAGGAGTTTTCGCCCGGGGCGATACCGGAGGTGCATGAAGCCGGCAGGCGGGTCCGTTTGCTGGCCGGCGAGTATGCCGGGCGCCGGGGCGTGATCGAAGATCCGAATACCGATGTGTGTTATCTGGATGTCGCACTGGAGGCCGACCTGAGCTTCAGTCTGCCAGTGCCGACGGGGCAATCGGCCTTCGTCTACGTCTACGAGGGCAGCGCCAGCGTGGGCGCGATCGCATTGCCGCGCCACCATCTGGCGGCTCTCGGCGCAGGCGATGCGGTTGAACTGGCCGCCGGAGCGGACGGCGCCCGTTTCATCCTGGTGGCGGGGCGGCCAGTGCAGGAACCGGTGGTGCAATACGGACCCTTCGTGATGAACACGCGGGCCGAGATCGAACAGGCCTTCGCCGACTACCGGGATGGCCGGCTGGTGCAGAAAAAGGCGGTCATGACCGGGGTTTGAGTCGGGGTTGTGAATAAATATTCATGAAATTGTAATAAAACCAGGCGCGCTCATTGGTAACTTTCAAAATTAAGCCAGACCACATGAAAGCCAACCATGGATACGCGACACATTCTTGAATCGAAGAAAAAACAGATCGAAGCCGGCCTGAGCACCTTATTTGCAACCGTGATGGCGGCCGAGGCCGGAGCGATGAAATGCCTGGTCAAGCTGGACGAAGGCGTGTGCCAGTCCCTGCAGCGGCTGGAGGGCTCGCTCAATGAACAGCGGCGCATGATCGAACAGGATTGTATGGTGGCCATCGCTTCCCAGCAGCCGGTTGCCAGCGATTTGCGCGACATCGTGGCCGATATGCGTATCGCCCATGAACTGAAGCGCATGGGCGACTACGTTGTCGACATCGCGGCCAGCATCACGGAAATGGACGGCACGCCGGTCGGGCCGCTCGGCCTGCTCGATATCCAGGTCATGGCCGGCCATTGCGAGCAGATGACGCACAATGTCATGCGTGCCCATCAAACCTCCGATGTCCAGCTGGCCCACAGCGTTATCGATTCTGACCACGAGCTGGATATACAACTCAAGAAATTGGTGTCGGTCCTGATGGACGCGATGCGCGCCGATCCGGCCAATGTCCAGAACGGCTCACGCATGCTCTGGATCGCACACAGCCTCGAGCGTTACGGCGACCGCACCACCAATATCGCCGAACAGGTCATCTTCCGGATCGAAGGCTGATCTGGATCAATCGAACAGACTGTCGATATCGTCCTGGCTGATCTGTTCCGCGGCATGGATCTGCGGGCCGGATAACAAGCCTGCATCCGGCTCGGCTTCGAGCAACAGATGGGCGAGGCTGTCTTCCATCCGCTGCACGGTGTCGAGCAGCTTGTTGACAACCTGGCCCACCAGGTCCTGAAAGGCCTGGGCCTGGATCACTTCGGTGAGCTGGCCGCTGGCAAGGCTGTGTTCCGTCTGGAGCCGATTGAGAAATTCGCCGAGCCTGGTTGAGCGAGTCAGGCCAGCCAGTGCCCTGGCTTCCTCGCGTTGCGCATAGAGCATGTCGCTGATGGCTTCCGCCGCGTTCAGGGTCTGGCTCGCCGCCTGTTCGGTCAGGCTGGCGATGTAGCGCAGCCGGTCCCGGGTGTTGGTCACCAATTGCGCCTGGGGGAGTGGTTCTTGGCCGATATCGCGCAGGGCGGCGCGTAAATCGTCCACCATTTCGATCAGGTCGTCGCGGCGAATCCCGTGTTCACTCATGTCGTGTTTCCCGGTTCTTGTTGGGCGTGGCGACATTGTGGCGAGGATTCGTGCGCCGTCAATCGAATCAGCTGTGGCGACCGCCCGAGCGATGTCCGCCGCTGGGCCGTCCGCCCGAGACCTCGCCGCCAGGACGGGCCTTGGGTCGGGGTGAGCCAGGCTTCGCCGCGCCTGGCTTGGCGGGGGCGCCGGCCGAACGGGATGGCCCGCTGGAGGATCGGGGCTGACCGCGACCGCGCTGGCCATGAGGGTCCTGGCTGCGCAACTGGATCGGTTGCGCCCTGGCATTGGGGTCCGGCTCGAAACCGGCAAGGACTTCCCTGGGCAGGCTGCGCTTGATCAGCCGCTCGATGCCCTTCAGGTAGTCGAACTCGTCCACGCAGACCAGGGAGATGGCTTCGCCATTGGATCCGGCACGGCCAGTGCGGCCGATGCGGTGGACATAATCCTCGGAGATGTTGGGCAGTTCATAGTTCACGACATGGGGCAGTTCGCTGATGTCGATACCGCGTGCGGCGATGTCGGTGGCGACCAGCACCTGCAGCTTGCCACTCTTGAACTCGGCCAGCGCCCGGGTACGGGCGGCCTGGCTCTTGTTGCCGTGGATTGCCAGGGCGGGGATGTCGTCCTTGCCCAGTTGTTCGGCTAGCCGGTTGGCGCCGTGCTTGGTACGGGTAAAGACCAGGACCTGATACCACTGGTGGGTTTGGATCAGGTGAGTCAGCACCTGGCGTTTCTGGTCACGATTTACCTCATAGACCTTCTGGGCGATGTTTTCGGCCGTGGCATTGCGGCGCGCCACTTCGATCAGCGTGGGGCGGTTCAGCAGGCCATCGGCCAGGGTCTTGATCTCGTCCGAGAAAGTGGCCGAGAAGAGCAGGTTCTGCCGCTGCTTGGGCAGCAGGGTCAGGACCTTCTTGATGTCCTTGATGAAGCCCATGTCGAGCATCCGGTCGGCCTCGTCCAGGACCAGAATTTCCACGTGGGACAGGTCGATGGTCCGTTGCTGGACGTGGTCGAGCAGGCGACCGGGCGTCGCCACCAGGATGTCGAGCCGGCTTTTCAGGCGCTGAATCTGCGGGTTGATGCTGACGCCGCCAAACATGGCCATGGAACTCAGC
>JBBIJC010000028.1:15635-24743 GCA_037446165.1 Hydrogenophilales bacterium
CAGGGATGGCCTGGGCCTGGATCGGGGTCGGGGTGGTATAGCCGTGTTCGGTGACGGCACGCAGGATTTCCTCGGCCAGGCCGAGATCAGAAAAATTCATTGAAACTCCGGAAAGGGTATCGGCCTGTCGCCGCGTAGGGGCGCCAGTCTTAGGCAGATGTGGGGGTGAAAAGCCGAATCAGGCGCGGCAGTGAGACTGGAACTGTGCCGCAGGCGGATGATAACAGAGCTGGAAACAAAAAGGCCGCGCAGTTTGCGCGGCCTTTCTAAACTTGATCGAGCCTTATTGGGGCTGGATATTGGCGGCTTGCTTGCCCTTGGGGCCATCCTTGATGTCGAAGGTGACGCGCTGGGCTTCTTTCAGGGTCTTGAAACCCTTGCCTTGAATCTCGGAGAAGTGGGCGAACAGGTCATCACCGCCTTCGTCGGGGGTGATAAAGCCAAAACCTTTGGAGTCGTTGAACCACTTGACGGTACCAGAAGCCATTTATACATTCCTTATTACAAAATTAAAAAAACGGGCACATACCCAGTTGGGGCGGGCGACCAAGAATGTAGAAAGATACCGAAGCGGCGGAGACTGCTGGCCGTTACTGTCAAACTTGAAGCTACACTACCTGAATCGACTGCACCCGCACGATACGGCATCCCAGCCATGTGTGCAAACAATTGTTGTGTATCAATTCCTGGCTTTATTTGCCGCTTGCCTCTTGATACAGGGGCATGACCTTGGGCATCAGGGCGGCAAGTTCCGCTTTGCGGTTCTTGGGTGAAGGGTGGGTGGACAGGAATTGCGGCGTGCCACTGCCGCTCAGAGCCGCCATCTTGTCCCACAGCACCAACGCGGCACGGGGGTTGTAACCGGCCCTGGCAGCCAGTTCCAGGCCGTATACATCGGCCTCGGATTCCATCTGCCGAGAGAACGGCAATTCAAGCGCCAGTTGCTGGGCCAGTCCTGCCAGTTGCATGGTGGACTGGCCTGCACCCACGGCGGCCCCGCCGAGCGAGACGGCGACGTTGGCGAGTTGCTGCTGGGACATTTTTTCCCGGGTGTGTTCGCGCAGGGCATGGGCCATTTCGTGGCCCATCACCACGGCGATCTCGTCATCGCTGAGTTTGAGCTGGCGGATCAGGCCGGTGTAGACGGTGACCTTGCCGCCTGCCATGACATGGGCGTTCACTTCCTGCGAGTCGATAAGGACCAGCTCCCACGGCCAGCCGACCGCATCCTTGCGCAATATGGCTGTTTGCGGGATGAGGCGGCGCATGACCGCATTGACCCGATTGAATTCCGGTCCGCTGGTGATGAGTTGATGTTTGGTCCGGGCGTCATTGTTCTGCTGGGCGTAATACCCGAGCGACATCTTGTTTACATCGGAGGCTGACACGATGAGCAACTGGGAGCGATTGGTTCCGGCGATGTTGGGGGCGGTGGTGGTTGCGCAACCGGCGATCAGCAATGCGGCAAGCAGGGTAAATCCAGCTTTCATCACGTCCCCCGAGTGGTTGAAGTTAAGGCAATGTTAACCCCGAGCAACGGGTTTGGCAGTAGTAGATTCGGGCCGATTTCAGTGTGAACCACCAGTATCCGGTTCACGGTTTGGCGTTGGCGGTTCGGCCTTGTCCAGATAAAAAGGACAACTTACTTGATCACCCTGGTGCACCAGTTCTTCGCTGAAGTCGGCATAGGTGCGGGTCAGGCTGTGCTGTGATACGTCGTCCTCGAAGCGCAGGCAGGCCAAGGCTAGCGGACAATTGGAGGTCATGCAGTAGGTAATGGTCATGTTGTCCCTCTCAGAACAATTCGATTTCGCCCGACACTGGTTGCTTCTTGATGCTGTCGATGTAGCGGCGTTCTTCGTCGACGATGACGTTGTTGTGCAGCGAGCGCAAGCGCTTGACCTTGACCATGCCCGTGGCGGGAAAGAACATGACCATGCGCGGGTAGATGTCGCCGACGTCCTCGGCAATGACCTGAAGACCTTCGATGGCCAGGTAGTCGCGGACAAAGGTGATGTTGGCCAGGCCGACATCGGTCATGCCCGAGATGATCCGGCCGCCGCCGAATACCTTTACCTCGAGGTTCTGCCGTCGGCCTCCGTTGCGCATGATCTCGTTGATCAGGTGTTCCATGGCGTAGTTGCCGAACCGGGTGGCATCGCTGAGGTTGTTGGCCTTCATCAAGGCCAGGTCGCTGACGTCGGTGGCGGGCAGCATGAAATGGTTCATGCCGCCGATGCCGGTCGCCCGGTCGCGGATGCAGGCCGAGATGCAGGAACCGAGCGTGGTGGCCACTCCTTCCTTGTGCCTGGTGACGTAGAACTCGCCGGGCAGGATGCGCGCGGCGTAGGACTCAAACTGGCTGTTCCAGGATCGACGTACGTGTTCGAAGCCGGGCAGGGCGGGCGGCATGGGCGGCTGAATGGCCTTGTTCGATACCAGTGCCATGCCTATTGCCCTAAAAAGAGTTGTTCGATTTCGGTGAACCCTTCCTGGGCGGAGCGCACCATGGTTTCGACGATTTCGGGTTCGAGTCCGGCCGTGGCCCAGGCGGAGGGCTCAATCGGGGGGGCGTCATCGAGATCCAGACTATCGACTTCTGCGAGTTGGGCCAGGGTGTTGGCGATGTGGATCAGGGCTACTTCGCGCGGATGCTTTTCAGCCCTGGCCGGGGCGTGGTGGAAGGCGATGCACTCTTGCAGCACGGACGGCAGGTTCCACTGTCTGGCCAGTGCGTTGCCGACCGCGCTATGGTCAAAGCCGATGATCTGGGCTTCTGCCTCGGGCACGGTCAGCTCTTCCTGGTTGTGGACCACCAGCAGCAGGGCTTCCTTGGCTTGTTCCGTCAGCCGGTTGAAGATGATCAGCTCGCCGATGTCGTGCAGCAGGCCCGCGGTGAACAGGGCGTCGGCATCGCAGCGTCGTGCCTCCTTGCACAAGTGGCGGGCGGCCAGGGCGCAGAGCAGGCTGTGTTTCCAGAAGTTGCGCATCGAGACCAGGTCATTGGGCAGGCCTTCGAAGCTGCTGGCGACTGACAGCGACAATGCCAGGCTGCGGACTTGCGAGGTGCCGATGATGGCCACCGCTTTGGCTACGGTGTCCACCGTGGATGGGAAGCTGTACAACGCGCTGTTGGCCAGCTTGAGCAGCTTGACCGTGAACGAGGCATCCTGACTGACCGCTTTGGCGATGTCAGCGCTGGAACTGTTGGGATCTTCGATCAGCCGGTTGATGCGCAGGTAGACATCGGGCAGCGTCACCAGGCCGCTGATGTCCTTGACCAGGTTTTCCGGGGTAAGGGTGTCGGTATTCATGGCCCGCATTTTACTGTGTGGTGATCGGTTGCGGTGTTTTGCCGGAGGGCTGTCGGGACTGGCCCCGAACCGCCTGCCGGGAGGTTGGCAAGCGGTCCGGAGGCGCGGGTAAGGCTTACTTCATCGGCACGATCTTGGTCTCGGCCAGATAGGCTTCCTCGGCCGGTGTCAGGTCGACCTCGTCGTAGCCGGTGATCATCGGTTTGACATGGGCGATGAAGGAATGGCCGGTGGTCAGCAGATAGACGTGGATGATGACGAAGGCCAGGATGGCATAGGCGGCGGCGACGTGGATGTCCGACAGCCAGCCCAGCGGGCTGCCGGCGACCGTACCGCCATACCAGAAACCGTAGGTCAGGTAGGCCAAGCCGGTGATCCAGATGGCCGGGAACAGGACCACCTTGAGCGACAGGTAGGCCATGGCCTGGAGCGGGTTGTGCTTGCGCCAGAACACCTTGTGGTAGGGATGCTCCTCGCCCATGAAGATGCCCAGGGTGTAATAGCGGGCGACGGCGATCATGCCTTCCTTGGTTGGCAGGTAGTGCCGGTAGTCGCCGGTGGTGAACAGCCAGAAGGTGGCGAACGCCCAGACCACCAGCAAGGCCAGCGCAGCGGTGGTGTGCACCACCACGGCAGTCCTGAAGTCCATCAGGTGGTGGATGCCCCGCACGGCGAAGCCGCTGAACAGCAGGGTCAGGATCAATGCCACCTGGGACCAGTGCCAGACGCGCTCGAAGCGCTTGTAGACCATCAGGATGCGGGTGGTCATTTGTGATCTCCTTCATTGCGGCTCCAGAGCCGGATAGCGGTATGGGCAGCGATGCCAAGCAGGACCAGGGCGATCATGATTTTGCCCAGGGTGTCGAGCCAGCTTGAACCACCGTCCCGGCCCGGCATGTAGAAACCGGTCAGGTCCTTCAGGCGACCTTGCTTGGCGTGGCAGTCATGACAGGCCAGGGCCTGGTCCTTGGGCGCGACCATGTGGGTGATCGGCCAGTAAGAGTAGGTCTGGATAAAGCCGAACTGGCCGCTGTAGGGCTTGTTGTACTGCTTCATGCCTGCAGCAATCGCTGCGTTGAGATCGTAGTTGCCCCAGTAGGCGGCCTGATCCTCGCCCCACAGGTGCATGTAGACCAGGGTGTTGTTGCCCTTGTCGTACGGCTGGATGGTATGCATGCGCTTGAACGGCCAGATTCTGGCGTCCTTGTCGCTGGCCGAACCACTGAGTGCGTTGATGTCGATGGGTTGCTTGGCCGGGTCGAACTTGGTGTCGATGGTCAGGTATTTCACCGTGCCATCGAACCACTTGTATTGCGGGATCAGGTTCTCGCCGTACTTGAAGGTGCCCTTGATCGACTTGTAGATGTCGCGTTTTTCGCCATTGCCCTGGGTATAGCCGTCGACCTTGTAGCCCTGGCCGTTCTTGTCGACCGCACCCGAAGTGCGCCAGTCCCAGTCGATCTTGGTGGCGACGCCGCCCCGAGCCATGGCCGGGATGTGGCAGGTCTGACAGGCGATCTTGCTGATGTGATCGTTCAGCTTGATGCCGACGATGCTGTTCTTCGGATGCGGTGTGGTGCCGTGGCAGGACTCGCAGGTTGCGGCTTCGCGCCGGATGCCGGGCTTGCCGGTGCCGATGGTGTCCTTGGCGTCGATGTTGTAGCGGCTGCCCGAGACCTGGTGCTGGTGCGAGACGTGGCACATGGTGCAGGCAAAGTTCGGGCCTTTCTCGTTCATGTGCACGTCGAGCGACTTGTTGGCATGGACCAGTGAGGAGTCCAGATCACCATGCTTCACGCCGTCACCGCCGCCGCCATAGAAGTGGCAGCTGCCGCAGTTTTCGCGGCCCGGCCGGCCCACGCTCTGGGCGACCTTGGGCCAGTCGATCGGCTGCTTGCCTTCGAACATCACGGTGCAGGCCTTGTTGCCATTGGACGGTGGCAGCTTGTAATAGCTGCCGGTGCGGTCATGGCAGACCACGCAGTCGATGTTGTTCTGGTTTTTGAAGTCGAATGTATCGTCCTTCCAGCCGTAGCCGGCGTGACACTGGGCGCACATGCCCTCGTTGCCGCGGGCATTGGTGCAGAAGTTGTTGATCAGGGTTTTCTTGCCCAGCTTCTGGCCGGTCTTGGGATTGGTGTACTCCCAGGTCCAGTGGGTGGACTTCATGAACTGATGGCCGGCCTCGGTGTGGCAGGTCAGACAGGCCTGGGTCACTTCCGGGCCGCTCTTGAACGGGCCTTGCAGCACCTTGAACTTGCTGTGATCGGCCGTGGTGTCGGACTGGGTCCGGTGATGGGTCGGGGCAACCTGGGTATTGAGACGGAAATTCATGTCCGCATTGGTTGCGCCTGCCGATGAGGGCGGCTCTTCGGCCGGGGCCGGACCCGTGGCCAGCGAGAACAACAGGCCGAGCAAGGCCGCAACAACACGCATCCCGCTCCAGCGTGGTAGGTAACTAGGCATAAAACACCTTTGGTCTTTAGAAGAGATTACCTGGAAGCCAAGGACTACTTCCAATCGCAAATCACGGGACAATTTGTTTTTATATATATCGATCAGTATATCCGGACTAGCGCTTTCTGGATATGCCTGGGGCAAATCGGGATCGTCCGATCGGTCAGATCGGGTCGCCGTTTTCGTCCAGGTAGAACTCATTCAGGGCGCGCTCGACCTCGGCCATATGGGTCAGCACCGGGCCGCCGCCCATCATGACCGCAACGCCGCAGACGTCCATGATCTCTTCCAGGGTGATGCCGACCTGTTTGCAGGCGCGTATGTGCAGGGCGATGCAGTAGTGGCATTGCTGGGTCAGGGCCATGCCCAGCGATAGCAGTTCCTTTTCCCTGCGGCTGAGCACTCCCGGCGCCATGGCCTCGGTCATGAAGCCCTGGATCTTGCCCATCAGTTTGGGCTTGTGCTCGGAAAGCAGTTGCAGGCCGCGGTGGGCGTGTTCGAGGATTTTCCGTTCGCTGTCGGAACCTTTGGTTTTTTTGCTGTTTGCCATTTTGTCTCAGTGCGCTGGAAGGTTGGAATGGTGCCTACTATAGCCTGCCGGCAGGATTGCCCTGAAGCGGAACCCGGCGCCGATCAGCCGTCCGGATTGTGTTCGGCGGCGTCCGGGTTACACTTTGCGGCCCGGGTAGCATTGGCGACCAGGCTTGCGGTCTCTCTCAAATCACCATGAATATCTTCATACTCAATACCGGCCGCTGTGGTTCGACCACGTTCATTCAAGCCTGTCGGCACATCACCAACTTCAGTGCCGGGCATGAATCCCGGGTCCGGTCAATCGGACCGGAGCGGCTTGCCTATCCTGATCAGCACATCGAGGCAGACAACCGGCTGTCGTGGTTTCTCGGGCGGCTCGATGCTGCCTATGGCGATGCGGCCTATTACGTCCATCTTGGCCGCGAGCGTGAGGCTACAGCCGCGAGTTTCGCCTGGCGCGAGGGCTTTGGCATCATGAAGGCCTATCGGGAAGGCATCCTGCTTGAGGGTGAGGCCGGTCAATCGGCGCTGGATGTCGCCCATGACTATCTCGCTACCGTTGAGGCCAACATCGAGCTGTTCCTGCGCAACAAGACCCACACAATGGACTTTCGGCTGGAGCAGGCCAGGGATCAGTTTGCGACGTTCTGGCGCTGGATCGGTGCCGAGGGTGATCTGGAACGGGCCTTGCTGGAATGGGAGAGCCGCTACAACGCCTCGACGGAGCGATGACCGGTCAGGTTGGTGTTCGACGTATCCGGAAAATCGAGCAGCCGCGCGCCGTGGCGAGGTAATCGTGTTCGATCGGAAATTCGCTCTGCCAGAGCGCGGCAATCTCCCGTTCATCGGGCCGCGCGGCGTCGTCCATGAAGACCGTGCACTCCTTGGCCAGCTTGCCGAACAGCAAGGGCAGTGCCGGATAACGTGAATGGCGCTGGATGAACCCCGGCGGGCCGTCGATCACCAGCATGTCGATGCTGCGCTCGGGCAGGTCGTCCAGGCGGTACCACTGGTATTCATGGTGGTTGAGGTTGTACTCGGTCAACGGGGCGTCGAGGATGGTGGCACGGGCCTGAAGCCCGTAGCGCGCGATTTCAGCCCGGGTCCTGGCCGCATATTCGGCGCCGTTCTCCAGGCTGAACAACGCGCCCTGAGCATTCATTTCGCAACAGCGGGCCAGCATCAGGCTGGTCAGCCCGCTGCTGCATTCGACGATGGTGGCCGGCCTGGCCGACAGCGCGTGTTCCACGATCAAGGCGAGAAAGTCAGGCGCGGCCGACCAGTTCCGGTCATGGCTCAAGCCCTGATTCAGCCCGAGGCGGTCGGCCAGGAGCTGATAGGCGGAGTATTCGGTCTCGCTCACTGACGCTCCCTACACCAGCTTGACCGCTCTCAGTTCGGCCTTGAGGTAGGCATAGAAGATCGGTGCGGCGATGACTCCGGTCAATCCGAATGCGGCTTCCATGACCAGCATGGCCAATAGCAGTTCCCAGGCCCTGGCCGAGATTTGTCCGCCAACGATGCGGGCGTTGAGGAAATATTCGAACTTGTGGACGAGCACCAGAAATACCAGCGAGGCCAGTGCAATCTGGGGTGAGTGGGCCAGACTGACGACCACGATCACCGTATTCGAGATCAGGTTGCCGACCACCGGTATCAGGCCGGCGACGAAGGTCAGCGCGATCATGGTCTTGGTCAGCGGCAGTTCGATGCCAAACGGGTGTAGCACGGCCAGCAGGTAAATGGCGGTGAAGAAGGTGTTGATCAGCGAAATGCGGACCTGAGCGAAGACGATGCCGCGGAACGCCTCGGTCAAACGCGCGGCGCGTTGCGACAGGGCAGCGGTCAGGGGTCTGGGCGCCGAGGTCGGCACCGTTGTCTGGACCGCCGCCATGGCCCCGATGATCAGCCCGACCAGGATATGGGCCAGGGTCAGTCCGGCCTCCTTGCCGATGGACTGCAGCTCGCTCGAATGGGTGCGCAGCCAGATGACCACGATGCCCTTCAACTCCTCGACGCTGCCCGGCAGATAGGCCAGCAGCCAGTCGGGCAGGGACTGGCGCGAGTTTTCCAGAATTTCGGCCATCTTTGTCGCCAGGTTGGCCAGATGCCCGGAATCGCCGAAGAAGCCGATGGCCAGGGTGATGGCCAGCACGATTACGCTGACGACCAGGGCCGCGAAGAGAATCGCCGCCACGATCCTCGCCCGCTGATGCGAGAGCCGCATTGCCAGCATGGGCGAAGTCAGGTGCACCAACTCATAGACCAGCAGTCCCGCCAGCAGGGCCGGCAGCAGGTGGAGTTGCAGCACCAGAAACAGAGAAACCGCCGCAATGATCCAGGCGGCGCGGGTTATGGTATTTGCAGTCATTCCGGTTGTGCTGAAAGGTTTCTCAAGGCTCGGGTTGATCGCCGTCCAGGCCAAATGGGCGAAAAGGACTCAGGCTCTCGGCCATTCACGCGCAGACCGGAACCCAGAGTCTTTCTCAGGCAACAGCCCTATTGCTGAACTGGATTGCTTTTCAGGTTCTTGGAAGAAAACAGCAGGGTTTTGTCACCCGCAAACTTCACGTCGATCGACTGCGAATCGTCGCCCCAGGTGCAACTGCGCAGGCCCATCACATCGTCGCATTTGTCGGGTTTTCCGATCAGTTTGACGACTTCGTCGTAAGGCATGCCGACGCTGATCTTGTTGTAATTCTCCTGGGTCATCTTGCTGCATCCAATCAGGGCCAAAAGGAGGGTAAAAGCAATCAAGACGTGGATTTTCATGAGTTTCTCCTGAATTAATGTTTGCTGATAA
>JBBIJC010000029.1:0-19462 GCA_037446165.1 Hydrogenophilales bacterium
GGGCAATCCGCTTTCACGCAATCCACATAGAGGTAAAGGCAGTGGTCGTGGATTTCGAAGCCGCGTTCGGCCGCGATTTGTTTTTGACGCTTTTCGATTTCAGGGTCGTAAAATTCCTCGACCTTGCCGCACTGAATACACAGCAGGTGGTCGTGATGACTGCCCCTGTTGAGCTCATAAACCGATTTGTCATTGTCAAAATGATGCCGGACCAAAATGCCGGCCTGCTCGAACTGGGTCAGCACACGGTAAACGGTGGCCAGACCGACATCTTCATTTTCCGCCAGCAAAAGGCGATAGATTTCCTCAGCCGAGAGGTGCCATTGGTTCGCATCCTCGAACAGCTGCAGGATTTTCATCCGGGGGCCCGTGGCTTTGAGGCCCAAACTTTTAAGTTGATCTCCGCTGGTCATAATGTGACTCGTTCTTGGCTGGCGCGTTATCATAACGCGCCTTTAGCGTGGGATTCATCCATGAAAACTGTAATGACATTGATATTGCTGGCCGTTGTCCTGGCTGGCTGCGGTAGCTGGAACCCTCTTTCTCGTGTGCATCCGTACCGCATCGAGGTCAGGCAGGGCAACCTGGTGACTCAGGATATGCTCGACAAGCTCAAACCGGGCATGTCGCCATCCCAGGTCCGTTTTGTATTGGGCACCCCCTTGATCGTCGATCCTTTCCACAAGGAGCGCTGGGACTATGTCTATTTGCTGAGCAAGGATGGCAAGGTGGTTGAGCAGCGACATATCACCGTGCTGTTCGAGGACGACAAGTTCAAGGGGCTGGAGGGTGACGTCAAGCCCGCCGCGGTGAAGCCCGAGGCCAAGCCATGACGTTGAACATCGCCATTGCCGGTGCGTCGGGCCGGATGGGGCGGGCCCTGCTGGAGGCGGTGGCCACTGCGCCGGACATGCGATTGCATGCCGCGCTGGAACGCGGCGGCTCGCCCTTCCTCGGGCGCGATGCCGGCGAACTGGTCGGCGCACCGCAACAGGTCCCCATCCGCGAGGACTTGGACGAGGCCCTCAAGGGCGCCCACGCCCTGATTGACTTCACCCGGCCCGAAGCCACACTGGCCCATATCGAGGTCTGCCGCAAGCACAAGGTCGCCCTGATCATCGGCACCACGGGCTTTGACGAGGCCGGCAAGACGATCATCGCCGAGGCCGCCAGGGAGATTCCCATCGTGTTCGCGCCCAACATGAGCGTGGGCGTGAATCTGGTATTCAAACTGCTCGACATGGCCAGCCGGGTGCTGAACGAGGGCTACGACATCGAGATCGTCGAGGCCCATCACCGGCACAAGGTCGATGCGCCGTCCGGCACCGCGCTGCGCATGGGCGAGGTGATCGCCAATGCCCTCGGCCGCGACCTCAAGGACTGCGCCGTGTATGGCCGCGAAGGCGTCACCGGCGAGCGCCAGCCGTCGACCATCGGCTTCGCCACTGTGCGTGGCGGTGACATAGTGGGTGACCACACGGCCCTGTTCGCCACGGTCGGAGAGCGGGTTGAGATCACCCACAAGGCGAGCAGCCGGATGACCTTCGCCCTCGGCGCCCTGCGCGCGGCCCGGTTCCTAGCCGGAAAGCAGAACGGTCTGTTCGACATGCAGGATGTGCTGGGTTTGCGTTGAGTCATCATCCCTGCGCAGGCGGGAACGACAAACCCCCTCTTGAAGTATTGCCATGCCGGCCCCAGATACAGGGCCGGTTTCATTTTCAGGACTTGTAACGATGAGCGACAACACCAAAGAAACCCTGGGCTTTCAGGCCGAGGTCAAGCAACTGCTGCAACTGATGATTCATTCCTTGTACTCGCACAAGGAAATCTTCGTCCGCGAATTGTGCTCAAACGCGGCCGACGCTGCCGACAAACTGCGCTTTGAGGCGCTCAATGACAGCGCCCTGTATGAGAACGATTCCGAGCTGAAAATCTGGGTCAAGGCCGACAAGGAGGCCAAAACGCTGACCATCCGCGACAACGGCATCGGCATGAACCGGCAGGAAGTAATCGAGCATATCGGCACGATTGCGAAATCCGGCACCAAGGAATTTTTCGGCAAGCTGAGCGGCGATCAGAAGAAAGACGCCCAGCTGATCGGTCAGTTCGGCGTCGGTTTCTATTCCAGCTTCATCGTCGCCGATAAGGTGACCTTGACCACCCGTCGTGCCGGTCTGACCAAGGAACACGGTGTGCGCTGGGAGTCCGAGGGCACTGGCGAGTTCACCCTGGAGACGGTGGAGAGGGAAGCCCGCGGCACCGAGATCGTCCTGCACATGAAGGTGGACGAGAGCGAGTTCCTGGAGGAATGGCGGATCAAGTCGATCATCCGCCAGTACTCTGACCACATCGCCATCCCCATCGTGTTCATCAACGACAAGGGTGAGGAAGAGACGGTCAACAAGGCCAACGCCCTGTGGGCGCGGTCCAAGAACGACATCACCGAAGAAGAGTACAAGGCCTTCTACCAGCACGTCGGCCACGACTACGAAGACCCGATGGCCTGGACCCATGCCCGGGTCGAGGGTCGCCAGGACTACACCGTGCTGCTCTATGTTCCGTCTCATGCCCCGTTCGACCTTTGGGACCGCGAGGCCAAGACCGGCGTCAAGCTGTATGTGAAGCGCGTGTTCATCATGGAAGACGCGCGCAAGCTGATGCCGGCCTATCTGCGCTTCATGCGCGGCGTGATCGATGCCGCCGACCTGCCGCTCAACGTCTCGCGCGAGATCTTGCAGCAGACCAAGGACATGGAGATGATCCGGGCCGGCTGCGTGAAGAAGGCGCTCGACCTGCTCGACGACCTGGCCGAGAACCGCAAGGACGACTACGCCAAGCTGTGGGACAGCTTCGGCGAAGTGCTCAAGGAAGGCGTCGGCGAGGACATGGCGAACAAGGAGCGCATCGCCCGCCTGTTCCGCTTCCGCACCACGACCTGTGACGAGCCGACCGTCTCGCTGGCCGACTACATCGGCCGCATGAAGGAAGGTCAGGACAAGATCTATTACATCACCGCCGACAGCCTGCCGGCGGCCAAGTCCAGCCCGCATCTGGAAATCTTCCGCAAGAAGGGCATCGAGGTCCTGCTGCTGACCGACCGGGTCGACGAGTGGGTGGTCTCCCATCTGTACGAGTTCGACGGCAAGTCGCTGGTCAGCATTGCCAAGGGCGATCTCGACCTGTCCGCCGTGAAGTCGGACGAAGGCGACCAGGCCGAGGAAGAGGCGCCCAAGGCGGAAGAAGCCAAGGCCCTGATCGAGCGGATGCAGGACGCGCTCAAGGACGAGGTCAAGGAAATCCGGGTCAGCAACCGACTGGTCGATTCGCCGGCCTGTCTGGTTGCCGGCGAGCACGACATGAGCGGGCATCTGGCGCGCATGATGAAGGCCATGGGCCAGAATGCGCCGGAGACCAAGCCGATCCTGGAGATCAACGTCGGCCATGCCCTGGTCAAACGACTGGACGGCGAGGCGGGTGACCGGTTCGGTGAACTGGCCAAACTGGTGTTCGATCAGGCGGTGCTGCTTGATGGCGGCCAACTGGCCGATCCGGCTGGCTTCGTGAAGCGGATGAACGCGCTGCTGGGTGCTGGCTGATTGTGAGCGACGGGATCGGTTAATCGCTGCTTTGGTTTTGCCGCCGGTCAAGATCGCCGAAGTGCAGGGGAAACTCACCTGATCGGCGGTCCTCGAAGTAATGTTCAAGGGTCTTCCTCACCGTACGGAAGGCCATCTGATCCCACGGAATATCGGCCTCGCCGAACAGGGCGACTTCCAGGCTTTCTTCGCCAGCGGCGAAGTCCAGATCGAGCAACCGGGCGCGGAACAACAGATAGACCTGGTCGATGTCCGGAATATTGATCAGGGTATACAGACCTTGCAGTTCCACCCGTGCCCCGGCTTCCTCCAGCGTCTCCCGCATCGCGCCCTCGGCCGTGGTCTCGCCGTTCTCCATGAAGCCGGCCGGCAAGGTCCACAGGCCATAGCGCGGCTCGATGGCCCGGCGGCAGAGCAGCACCTTGTCTTCCCAGACTGGCAGGCAGCCGACCACCATGCGCGGATTCTGGTAGTGGATGGTGCCGCAGGCGTCGCAGATATAGCGGTGGCGGTTGTCGCCGTCCGGTATCCGGTGACTGAGTGGTGCGCCGCAGTGGCTGCAATAGTTCATGGCAATCCTGTTGGATGGGCAGCCTGACAGTAGCAAAAAGCCCGGCCCAACGTCAAAGTCAGCGCTTCGGACGGCTAAAAACCGGGAGCCGCGTGTAAAATCCCGGAAAACTATTCCTAGCCGACGCGACCATGACCCAGACGCTCTTCCTCCACGGCACTGCCGCACTCTCCGACTTCCGTATCGCGAAACTGCTGGAAAAGACACAGCCGCAAGGCGTGACGGGCATTGCAACGGCCTACCGCTACTTTGTCGAACTGGATGCGCCGCTGGACGAAAGTGACCTGGCCTTCCTGGGAGAACTGCTCAAGGCCGAACCGTGCGATCCGGCAGCCAAGTCGATATTGGTGATTCCGCGGCTGGGTACCGTATCGCCCTGGTCGTCCAAGGCCACGGACATCGCCCGCAATTGCGGACTGAGCGCGGTCAGGCGGATCGAGCGCGGCATTGCCTACGAGATCGCGACCAAGCCGGGCCAATCGGCCATGGCTGGCGCCGTGCTGGCCTGCCTGCACGACCGGATGACCGAGACTGTCCTGCTCGACGAGCAGGAGGCCGTGCAGCTGTTCCATCATGTCGAGCCCCAGCCGCTGAACAGCGTGAATATCCTCAGGGGCGGCCACAAGGCGCTGGAGAAGGCCAATGCCGACTGGGGCCTGGCCTTGTCGCCGGACGAGATCGACTATCTGCTGGCCCATTTCAAGGCGGTCAAGCGCAATCCCACCGATGTCGAGCTGATGATGTTCGCCCAGGCGAACTCCGAGCATTGCCGGCACAAGATCTTCAATGCCGACTGGATCATCGACGGCCGGAAGCAGACCGAATCGCTGTTCGGCATGATCCGCCACACCCACAAGGTGCGGCCGCAGGGCACGCTCTCGGCCTATTCCGACAACGCCTCGGTGATCGAGGGCGCGACCATCGGCCGGTTCTATCCGGACGGCAAGGGCAGCTACGGCTTTCACACCGAGCCGACCCACATCCTTATGAAAGTGGAAACCCACAACCACCCGACCGCCATCGCGCCCTTCCCCGGCGCGGCCACCGGTTCCGGCGGCGAGATCCGTGACGAGGGCGCGACCGGCACCGGCTCCAAGCCCAAGGCCGGCCTGTGCGGCTTCACCGTGTCCAACCTGCGCATCCCAGGCTTCGAACAGCCTTGGGAAGCCGATTACGGCAAGCCCGGGCGCATCGTCTCGGCGCTCGACATCATGCTCGAAGGCCCGATCGGCGCCGCCGCCTTCAACAACGAATTCGGCCGGCCCAACATCACCGGCTACTTCCGCACCTTCGAACTGGCCACGCCGGATGGCCAGGTGCGCGGCTACCACAAGCCGATCATGCTCGCCGGCGGAGTCGGCAACATCCGCGAGGATCACGTCTTCAAGAAGGAGTTCAAACCGGGCACGTTGCTGATCCAGTTGGGTGGGCCGGGCATGCTGATCGGCCTGGGTGGTGGCGCCGCCTCCAGCCTGGGCGCCGGCGCCAACGCCGAGGCGCTCGATTTCGACTCGGTGCAGCGCGGCAATCCGGAGATCCAGCGCCGGGCGCAGGAGGTGATCGACCGCTGCTGGCAGATGGGCGAGGCCAACCCGATCCTGTCGATCCACGACGTCGGTGCCGGCGGCATCTCCAACGCCATGCCGGAACTGGCCCATGGCGCCGGTCTGGGCGCCCGATTCGAGCTGCGCGATGTGCCCAGCGAGGAGCCGGGCATGTCGCCGCGCGAGATCTGGTCGAACGAGGCGCAGGAACGCTACGTCCTGGCCATCGCGCCGGACAGCCTGGACCTGTTCAAGGCCCTGTGCGAACGCGAGCGCTGCCCGTTTGCCGTGGTCGGCCAGGCCACCCGCAAGAATCAGCTGACCGTGACCGACCGCCATTTCGACAACACCCCGGTCGACATGCCCATGGAGGTGCTGCTCGGCAAGCCGCCCAAGATGACCCGCGAGGTCAAGCACGTCGTGCCCACCCTCAAGCCGTTCACCGCCGAAGGGCTGGACCTGAAGGACGCCTGCTATCGAGTGCTGCGCCATCCGACGGTGGCCAGCAAGTCCTTCCTGATCACCATCGGCGACCGGACCGTGGGCGGCTACACCGCGCGCGATCAGTTCGTCGGCCCGTGGCAGATGCCGGTGGCCGATTGCGCCGTGACCACGCTGGGCTACGACACCGACAAGGGCGAAGTGATGGCCATGGGCGAGCGCAGCCCGGTTGCCCTGATCAGCCCGGCTGCCTCCGGCCGCATGGCGGTCGGCGAGGCGGTGATGAATCTCGCCGCTGCCGCCGTGGACGACATTTCCGACATCCGGCTGTCGGCTAACTGGATGGCGGCGGCCGGTCACTCCGGCGAGGATGCGGCCCTGTTCGACACGGTCAAGGCCGTGGCCATGGAGTTGTGCCCGGAACTGGGCATCAGCATCCCGGTCGGCAAGGATTCGATGTCCATGCGCACTACCTGGCAGGATGGCGCCGACCAGAAGGCCGTGGTCTCGCCACTGTCGCTGGTGGTCACCGCCTTTGCTCCGACGCCGGATGCACGCCGCGCCCTGACGCCGCAGCTCCGGACCGATTGTGGCGAGACCGACCTGATCCTGATCGACCTGGGCGAGGGCAACAACCGCCTGGGCGGTAGTGTGCTGGCCAATTGCTACGGCGAACTGGGCGACCAGTGCCCTGACCTGGATGCACCAGAGCAACTCAAGGCCTTCTTCGCCACCATTCAGAAGCTGAACCGTGAAGGCACGCTGCTGGCCTATCACGACCGTTCGGACGGCGGCCTGTTCGCGACCTTGTGCGAGATGGCCTTTGCCGGCCGGACCGGCCTCGACCTCGACGTGGAGGAGTTCTGCTACTTCCGCCGGAATGAAGATAGCAAGATTGATCCCCCCGCCGTGCCTGAGTCGGAAGCGGTCCAGGGCGCGCGTCTGCTCGGCATCCTGTTCAATGAAGAGCTGGGCGCCGTGCTCCAGGTTCGCCGGGCCGATACCAAGGCGGTCATGGAGACCTTCTTCCAGGCCGGTCTACGCAGCGAACTCTATTTTATCGGCCGGCTCAACCGTAAGGACCGCGTCCGCATCCTGCGCGAAGGGCGCCTGGTGTTCGACGAGAAACGCGCCGATCTGCTGGCCGCCTGGTCCGAGACCAGCCAATGGATGCAGTCCCTGCGCGACAACCCGGATTGCGCCCGACAGGAGTTTGAGGGACTGACCAAGGCCAAGAACCCCGGTCTGCATGCCAAACTGAGCTTCGACCTGAACGAGGATGTGGCTGCACCCTGGGTGAAGTCGCGCAAGGCCAGGCCGAAGATCGCCATCCTGCGCGAGCAGGGCGTCAACGGCGAAGTGGAAATGGCGGCCGCGTTCCACCAGGCCGGCTTCAATGCCATCGATGTGCACATGAGCGATATCCTGGCCGGACGAGTAAAGCTGAAGGACTTCAAGGGCCTGGCGGCCTGCGGCGGGTTCAGTTATGGCGACGTGCTGGGCGCTGGCGGCGGCTGGGCGGCCTCGATCCTGCACAATGGGCGGGCCCGGGATCAGTTCGAGGGCTTCTTCCAGCGCGACGACAGCTTCGCGCTCGGCGTCTGCAACGGTTGCCAGATGATGAGCCATCTGGCGCCGATCATCCCCGGCGCCGAGGACTGGCCGCGCTTCGAGCGCAACCTGTCGGAACAGTTCGAGGCCCGCTTCGTGATGGTCGAAGTGCCCAAGACGCCCTCCATCCTGTTCGACGGCATGGCCGGCTCGCGCATGCCGGTCGTGGTCTCGCACGGCGAGGGCCGGGCGGTGTTTGAATCGAAGGCCCAGCGCAAGCGTGCCGAGGTCTGCCTGCGCTACGTTGACAACCGCGGCCGCAAGACCGAGGTCTATCCGCTCAACCCGAACGGCTCGGCCAAGGGCATCACCGGCCTGACCACGGCCGATGGCCGCTTCACCATCATGATGCCGCACCCGGAACGGGTGTTCCGCGCCATCCAGAATTCCTGGCGGTCGGATGCCTGGACCGAGGACGGCCCATGGCTGCGGCTGTTCCGCAATGCGCGGAAGTGGGTGGGGTGAGCGGCTGGGGCGTAATACAGTGCCTGATCGGCCTTTTCCATGGTCTGTATCGACATGACCAGGTTTTCCGGGGCGGGGCGTAGCCAATACTGACGGTGACCTGGCCGACTTGAGGAAAGTCATGGGTTTCGACATTCCGGGGCACTCGTTCGAGTACTTCCGCGGCTTTCTGGTCGGATATGTCCTGCAACAGGACGACGAATTCCTCGCCGCCAAAACGAAAGATCGGATTGCTGCTGGAAGATGGTTTCATGACTAGCTGGGCCGGGGATTGTCGTGAATTTCGAGGATTGAGATTAACCGTTGTAGCGAAATGCCATTAATTTTTAGACTTGGAATGGCGAAGTCTTGTTTTCAGCACAAGCCTGCTTCCTGTAAAATTCGCCGTCACCCGCATAAATATTTCAGATGACCCGATACGTGTTTGTTACCGGTGGCGTGGTCTCTTCCCTCGGGAAGGGAATCGCAGCCGCATCTTTGGCCGCCATCCTTGAATCACGTGGTATCAAGGTCACCCTGCTCAAGCTGGACCCTTATATCAACGTCGATCCCGGCACCATGTCGCCTTTCCAGCATGGCGAGGTGTTCGTGACTGAGGACGGCGCCGAAACCGACCTCGACCTGGGTCACTACGAGCGCTTCTCCCGCGCCCGGATGTCTCGACGCAACAACTTCACCACCGGCCAGATCTACGAGACGGTGATCAAGAAGGAACGCCGGGGTGAGTACCTGGGCAAGACCGTTCAGGTCATTCCGCATATCACCGACGAGATCAAGCTGCATATCCGCCAGGGCGCCGGCGACGCCGAGGTGGCGCTGGTCGAGATCGGCGGCACGGTGGGCGACATCGAATCCCTGCCGTTCCTGGAAGCCATCCGCCAGATGGGCATCGAGGAAGGCCGCGGCCATACCTGCTTTATCCATCTGACCCTGCTGCCCTATATCGCGGCCGCTGGCGAGCTGAAGACCAAGCCGACCCAGCATTCGGTCAAGGAGCTGCGCGAGATCGGCATCCAGCCCGACATCCTGCTCTGCCGTGCGGACCGTTCCATTCCGCCCGAGGAGCGGCGCAAGATCGCCCTGTTCACCAATGTCCAGCCGGAAGCGGTGATCGAGGCGCTGGACGCCGATTCGATCTACAAGATTCCGGCCATGCTGCACGACCAGATGCTGGACGAGATTGTCTGTCACAAGCTGGGCATCCTGGCCAAGGCGGCCGATCTGTCGGTCTGGAAGAAGATGGTCGATGCCCTGGAGCACCCGGAGCGCGAGGTAAACATCGCCTTCGTCGGCAAGTACGTCGACCTGACCGAGTCCTACAAGTCGCTGACCGAGGCGATGATCCACGCCGGCATCCATACCCATAGCAAGGTAAACGTCCAGTATCTGGATTCCGAAGACCTGGAAAAGGGCGACCTGTCCGCCCTGAAAGGCATGGACGCCATACTGGTGCCAGGCGGCTTCGGCAAGCGCGGCACCGAAGGCAAGATTGCCGCCATCCGCTACGCGCGCGAACACAAGGTGCCTTACTTGGGCATCTGCCTGGGCATGCAGCTCGCCGTGGTCGAGTTCGCCCGCGATGTGGCTGGCATGGACAAGGCGCACAGCACCGAGTTCGACCCGGAAACGCCGTTCCCGGTCATCGCCCTGATCACCGAATGGCTGGATCGCGATGGTCGTGTGGAAAAACGCGATGAGCGGTCTGACCTGGGCGGCACCATGCGGCTGGGCGGGCAACTGTGCAAGCTGGCCGACGATTCCTTGGTGCGCACGGTCTATGGCAAGGCCGAGATCGTGGAACGCCATCGGCATCGCTACGAAGTGAACAATACCTTGCTCGCGGACCTGGAGGCCAAGGGACTCAAGGTGTCCGGCCGCGCACCCGGCACCGATCTGTGCGAGATGGTGGAACTGCCGCAGGATCAGCACCCCTGGTTCGTCGGCTGCCAGTTCCACCCGGAATTCACCTCCAATCCGCGCGACGGCCACCCGCTGTTCAAGGCCTTTGTCGAGGCGGCGATTGCCCACAAGGAAGCCAAATGAAGCTGTGCGGATTTGAAGTCGGCCTCGACCAGCCGCTGTTTCTCATAGCCGGACCCTGCGTCATCGAGTCCCGGCAGATGGCCATGGATACCGCCGGTCAGTTGAAGGCAATCTGCGCCGAATTGAACATCCCGTTTATCTACAAGTCATCCTACGACAAGGCCAACAGGTCCTCCGGCGTCTCGTTTCGTGGCCTGGGCATGGATGGCGGCCTGGCGATCCTGGCCGACGTGAAGAAGGAAATCGGCGTCCCGGTCCTGACCGATGTCCATACCGAAGCGGAAATCCAGGCCGTGGCCGAGGTGGTCGACGTCCTGCAGACCCCCGCCTTTCTATGCCGGCAGACCGATTTCATCCAGGCCTGTGCCGCTACCGGCAAGCCGGTCAATATCAAGAAGGGCCAGTTCCTGGCGCCCTGGGACATGAAGAACGTGGTCGACAAGGCCAAGGCCGCCAATGGCGGAGCAGACACGATCATGGTTTGCGAGCGCGGCGCCTCGTTCGGCTACAACACCCTGGTCTCCGACATGCGCAGTCTGGCCGTGATGCGCGAGACCGGCTGCCCGGTGGTGTTCGACGCCACCCATTCGGTGCAGCAGCCGGGTGGGCAAGGCACCAGTTCGGGCGGTCAGCGTGAATTCGTCCCGGTGCTGGCCCGTGCCGCCGTGGCCGCCGGCGTGTCCGGCCTGTTTGCCGAAACCCACCCGGACCCGGCCAAGGCCCTGTCCGACGGACCCAATGCCTGGCCGCTGGCCATGATGAAAGAATTGCTCTACACCTTGCGGGAGATAGACGCTTTGGTGAAGCAAAGGGGCTTTATCGAAGCCCGTTTATAAACCGGACGGTAAACAGCTGTCCTGATATTGAGGAAAACCATGAGCGCTATTGTTGATGTCATTGCCCGCGAAATTCTCGATTCCCGCGGCAATCCCACCGTCGAAGCCGATGTCCTGCTGGAATCGGGTGTCCTGGGCCGTGCTGCCGTGCCGTCCGGCGCCTCCACCGGCAGCCGCGAAGCCATCGAACTGCGCGATGGCGACAAGTCCCGTTATCTGGGCAAGGGCGTGCTGAACGCCGTCGAACATGTGAATACCGAAATCGCCGAGGCCATCATGGGTCTCGACGTCGAAGAGCAGGCCTTTCTCGATCGCACCATGATCGAGCTGGACGGCACCGACAACAAATCCCGCCTGGGCGCCAACGCGACCCTGGCGGTCTCCCTGGCCTGCGCCCGCGCTGCGGCTGAAGAGGCCGGCCTGCCGCTGTATCGCTATCTGGGCGGCGCGGCCCCCATGAGTCTGCCAGTGCCGATGATGAACATCATCAATGGTGGTGCCCATGCCGACAGCGGCATCGACATGCAGGAATTCATGATCATCCCGGCCGGTCTGCCCAGCTTCCGCGAAGCCCTGCGCGCCGGCGCCGAAGTGTTCCACAACCTGAAGAAGCTGCTCGGCAAGGCCGGCTACGCCACCAGCGTGGGCGACGAGGGCGGTTTCGCGCCTAATCTGAAGTCCAACGAGGACGCCCTGAAGTTCATCATGCAGGCCATCGATGCCGCCGGCTACGAAGCCGGCAAGCAGATCGTCATCGGCATGGACTGCGCCGCCTCCGAGTTCTACAAGGACGACAAGTACCACATCGCGGCCGAAGGTTTGCAGCTTACTTCCGCCGAGCTCACCGACTATCTGGCCGCCTGGGTCGACAAGTACCCGATCATCAGCATCGAGGACGGCATGGCCGAGCAGGACTGGGACGGCTGGGCGATGTTGAATGCCCGTCTGGGCAAGCAGATCCAGTTGGTCGGTGACGACATCTTCGTGACCAATACCCGGATCCTCAAGGAAGGCATTCAGAAGGGCGTCGCCAACTCGGTCCTGATCAAGGTCAACCAGATCGGCACCCTGTCCGAGACCTTCGCGGCCATCGAAATGGCCAAGCGCGCCGGCTGGACCTCGGTGATTTCGCACCGCTCCGGCGAGACCGAGGACTCATTCATCGCTGACTTGGCCGTGGGCAGCAACGTCATGCAGATCAAGACCGGTTCCATTTCCCGTTCCGACCGTATCGCCAAGTACAACCAGTTGCTGCGCATCGAAGAAGAACTGGGCGATATGGCCGACTATCCCGGTTTTGGGGCTTATTACCAACTGAGGTGAAATGAAGGTCCTGACCTGGGTGCTCGCATTCCTGATCCTCATGCTGCAGTATCCGCTTTGGCTGGGGAAAGGCAGTTGGCTGAAGGTATGGGATCTGAAGCGGCAAGTGGCTGAGCAACGGGCGGCCAATGATGTACTGGTTGCCCGCAACGGCCAGCTGGCTGCCGAAGTCAGCGACCTGAAGACCGGCTATGGCGCCATCGAGTCGCGTGCGCGCTATCAGCTGGGCATGATCCGCCAGGACGAAACCTTCTTCCAGGTCATGGAACCCGCAGCCGACCCGGCGAGTACACAGGAGCTCGAACGATGACCTCACTGCATTACACACTGATTGCACTAGGTGTCGGCCTGGTCGTCGCCATGTTTCTCTACAACCTCTACCAGGAACGTCGTTCGCGCAAGCAGGCGGAACGCATCTTCGGCTTTCATCAGGACGAACTGCCGGCAGACAAGGCGGATGCCCGTGCGCTGGGCCCGGATTCGATGGCCTCGGACGAGATTTCCCTGACCGATGCCTTTGCCCATCAGCACCCGGCTGAACAGCGCATCGAGCCGCGCCTCAACCTGTCCGGCGACGACGCCATGGACGATGGCTGGGACAGCGCGCCCCGCCATGAGCCGCAGGTCGACGAACCTGGCCCGGGTCCGGCCATGCAGCCGCCCAAGCCGGCGAGCGTGGAGACCCAGCCGGTATTTGCCGAGCCGTCTCATCACGCGCCTGAGCCGGTCATGCCGCAACGCGGAGAGCTGGAACCCGAGAGCTTTCTGGACAGCGGTATCGAATACATCGCCCGGTTCCGCTACAAACAGCCGGTCGCGCTGGTCTTCGCGACCTTGCAGGACAACCTGCGCCGGATCAGCAAGCCGATCCGGCTGGTCGGCCAGCGCGAGGACGGCAGTTGGGAGCCCGTTCTGGCCCACGCCAACCGGGCATATCAAACCGTCGAACTGTCGATGTTGCTGGCTGACCGGTCCGGACCGGTCAGCGAGGTCCAGCTGGATACCTTTTGCCGACGTCTTTACGATTTTGCCACTGAACATGGCGGGGCCGTTTCGTGCCAGGACAAATCCCAGGCACTCGCCCGGGCCAAGGCGCTGGACAGTTTCTGCGCCGAAGTCGACATGCTCATCGGCCTGAACGTGATTTCCGTATCGGGCCTGGATTTTTCCAGCCAGGCCATCCATGAACTGGCGTCGCGCTCGGGTCTGAGCCAAAGCGCCGATGGCAGCTATGGCCTGCGCGATGGCGAGGGCAGGCTGATGTTTGCCTTGACCACCCGTAACGAGTTGCTGAATCCATCCCCGGCGCCCGATCAAGGCAGCCAGAGCCTGTCTCTGCTGTTCGATGTGCCGCGTGTTGCCCAGGGTCTGCTGGCCTTCGACCGCATGGCCAACCTCGGCTTTGAACTGGCCCAGCGTCTGGGCGGCCAGTTGGTCGATGACGGCGATCGACCGGTCAGCCGGGAAAGTCTGTCCAAGGACCGCAAGCACCTGGAGATGATCTACGCCCGCATGGAACAGCACGGCATTCCGGCCGGCGGCGAACGGGCGCTACGCTTGTTCGCATGACCAGGGATCAGGCCGAGGCCCGGATCAGGCAACTCCGGGCCGAGATCGAGTCCCACAACTACAATTATTACGTCCTCGACAACCCCACCATTCCCGACGCCGAATACGATCGGCTGTTCCGGGAACTGCAGGCGCTCGAAGCCGAACACCCCGAACTGCACAGTTCCGATTCGCCTACCCAGCGGGTCGGCGGCAAACCCCTGTCGGCCTTTGCGCCAGTCCGGCATCGGGTGCCAATGCTGTCGATTCGCACCGAGACCGATACCAGCGAGGCCGGCGCGCGTGCCTTCGATACCCGCGTGCGCAAGGAACTCGGCCTGTCCGGGGCCGATCCGGCGGTGGAATACGCGGCCGAGCTCAAGTTCGATGGCCTGGCCATGTCGCTGCGCTATGAACGCGGCATCCTGGTCCAGGCCGCGACCCGCGGCGACGGCGAGAGCGGCGAGGACGTCACCCAGAACGTGCGCACCGTGCACGCCATCCCGCTGCGCCTGAGAACCGAAACTCCGCCCGAGGTGCTGGAGGTGCGTGGCGAGCTGTACATGCGCCGAGACGATTTCGAGCGCTTCAACCAGAAACAGCGTGACGCCGGCCGGCCGACCTTGGTCAACCCCAGGAATGGCGCTGCCGGCAGCATCCGCCAGCTCGACCCGGCTATCGCGGCGCAAAGGCCGCTTTCCTTCTTCTGCTACGGCATCGGCGATACAGTCGGCTGGCACGTGCCGGCCACGCACGGACAGGTGCTGGACGCGCTGGCGGCGCTGGGCCTGCCGGTCAGCGACGAGCGGGTGGTCGGCCGTGGCAGCGAAACGCTGCTGGCGTTCCACTGCACGGTGGCGGAAAAGCGCGACCACCTGCCGTTCGACATTGACGGCGTGGTCTACAAGGTCAACAGCCTGGCCCAGCAGCAGCAACTCGGCTTCGTCGCGCGCGAGCCGCGCTGGGCAGTGGCGCACAAGTACCCGGCCCAGGAGGAGCTGACCACGGTCGAGGCGATCGAGGTCCAGGTCGGCCGCACCGGCGCCATCACGCCAGTGGCGCGGCTGGCGCCGGTCTTCGTCGGCGGGGTCACGGTCACCAACGCCACCCTGCACAACGAGGACGAGGTGCGGCGCAAAGACGTGCGCGTTGGCGACACGGTCATCGTGCGCCGGGCCGGCGACGTGATTCCGGAGGTGGTCTCGGTGGTGCTGGACCGCCGGCCGATGCGCGACCTGATCGAACCGCTCAATCTGCCCTTCACCATGCCGACGACCTGCCCCGAATGCGGTGCGCCGGTGCTGCGCATCGAAGGCGAGGCTGTCGCCCGTTGCAGCAACGGCCTGAGTTGCCCGGCCCAGCGCAAGCAGGCGCTGATCCATTTCGCCAGTCGCCGGGCCATGGACATCGAAGGCCTGGGCGACAAGCTGGTCGAGCAACTGGTCGACAAGGGGCTGGTGCAGACGCCGGCCGATCTCTACGGCCTGTCGCTGGACGCCGTCGCCGCGCTGGAGCGCATGGCCGAGAAGTCCGCCGCCAACCTGCTGGCCGCGATCGAGGCCAGCCGCGGCCGCGAACTGCACCGCTTCATCCATGCGCTGGGCATCCGCAACGTCGGCGAACAGACCGCCAAGGACCTGGCCCGGCACTTCGGTACACTCGATAGCCTGATGGCCGCGGACGAGTCGGCCTTGCTCCAGGTCAGGGATGTCGGACCCATCGTTGCCGAATCGATCCTGGCCTTCTTCAGCGAGCCCCACAACCGCGCTGTGATCGAGCGCCTGCGCGCGGCCGGCGCCTGGCAGGACGGCATTGCGCGGCCGGCTGACAGCGGCCATCTGGCGGGCAAGCGCTTCGTCCTGACCGGGGCGTTGCCCAGTCTGACCCGTGATCAGGCCAAGGAAATGATCGAGTCGGCCGGCGCCAAGGTGGCCGGCAGCGTCTCGAAGAAAACCCATTTTGTTGTCGCCGGGACCGAGCCGGGATCAAAATTCACCCAGGCGCAAGAATTGGGCATTACCATCCTGGACGAAGACGGATTGATAACTTTATTGCAAGCAGGGAGTGATCAGAATGAAACGAGTAACTAAAGCCGTGTTCCCCGCCGCAGGCATGGGCACCCGCTTCCTCCCCGCGACCAAGGCCAACCCGAAGGAAATGCTGCCCATCGTCGACAAGCCGCTGATCCAGTACGCGGTCGAGGAAGCGGTATCGGCCGGCATTACCGACCTGATCTTCATCATCGGCCGGACCAAGCGGGCCATCGCCGACCATTTCGACAAGGCCTACGAGCTGGAAGTGGAACTTGAAACGCGCGGCAAGCTGAAGGCGCTGGAAGAACTGCGCAACATGCTGCCCAGCTACGTCAATTGCATCTATATCCGCCAGGCCGAGGCGCTGGGTCTGGGCCATGCCGTGCTGTGCGCCGAGCCGGCGGTGAACGACGAGCCTTTCGTGGTGATCCTGGCCGACGACCTGATCGATGCCGAACCCGGTGTCACCAAGCAGATGTGCGACCAGTACGACTATTACCAGAGCTCGATTGTCGGTGTGCAGACCGTCGATCCTTCGGAAACGGGTTCATACGGCATTGTCGCTTGCGAACCGATGTCGGATCGCTTGAGCCGGGTGATCAAGATCGTCGAGAAGCCGAAGCCGGCCGACGCCCCGTCCAATCTGGCCGTGGTCGGCCGCTACGTGCTGACCCCCCGCATCTTCAACCAGTTGCGCCATATCGAGCGGGGCGCCGGCGGCGAACTGCAACTGACCGATGGCATCGCGGGGTTGCTCAAGGAGCAGCAGGTTCTGGCCTATGCCTTTGAGGGCAAGCGCTTCGACTGCGGCTCCAAGGCCGGCTATCTCGAAGCGACGGTGGAATATGCGATGAAGCACCCGGAAGTGGCGGAAGAATTCGGCAACTATCTGCGCAACCGATTCTGCCCGCCCGGCAATGGCGGTCAGGGTACGCCGTAAAGCCACTGGTTGAGCAGTTGACGGCCGGCCAGGGTGACCTCGCCGGCCGTCAGTCCGACCGGTCCCTGTTGGTGATCAGTGGCCCACTCGCCGGCTGCGCCGTGCAGATGAACGCCGAACACCGCAGCCTGTTCCAAAGTCAATCCCTGCGCGGCCAGCGCGGCAATCATTCCACTCAAGACATCGCCCATGCCCGGCGCCGCCATGCCCGGATGGCCGGTGTCATTGCGCCAGACCGGGCCGCCGGGGAAATGAACCAGACTGCCCGCGCCCTTCAGTACCACACCGCAGCGATAGCGTTCGACCAGGGCGCGGAGGGCTGCCGGCCGGTCGTCCTGCACGTCGGCTGCAGTCAGGCCTAGCAGTCGCGCGGCCTCGCCGGGGTGAGGGGTAAGCACGGTGGGTGAGGGACGGCTGCGGACTGCGTCGGCCAGGCGGGGTTCGGCCGCAATCAGGTTCAGCGCATCGGCATCCAGCAACAGAGGCATTGCGCTGGCCAGGGCGGTTTCCAACCAGCCATGCGCGGCTGCCGATTGGCCCAGGCCGGGGCCAACTGCCAGGCAGCCGGGCGGGGTAATGGCGAGCACCCGCTCGGGCGTGGCCAGCATCAGTTCCGGCGCCTCGAAATCGACTGCAATCCGGTCGTCCAGCAGGCCGCAATAGACCCGTCCGGCGCCCAGCCGCAAGGCGGCGCGACCAGCCAGCAACGCGGCCCCGGCCATGCCCGGCGCGCCGCCCAGGATGCCGACGTTGCCGAAGTCGCCCTTGTGGCTGTCCGGGGCGCGGCGGGCGAGCCAGCCGGTGACTTCATTTCGCTTGATCGGGCGGTATGGGATGGGCATGACAAAACATTCGAATTTGGTTGAGGCTGGCGTTAGCATAGGGCGCGTTAACCCCGATAGGAAGGCGTTTCATGTCTCTGGATGGCAAACGGTCATTGGCGGAATTGCGCCTGTTGCTGGTCGAACCCTCCACGCTGCAGGGCAAGATGACCGACTACAACCTGCCCGAGATGGACGACCAGGCCCTGATCGAATACCTCCGCACCAAGAGCTGGCAGAACTCGGTGCCGGTCATCATGGTGACCAGCGAGACCAACGAAGGTCGTCTGGCCGCAGTCCAGGGCATGGGCGTGGTCGGCGTCTGCGACAAACCGTTCGAACCGTCCACGGTCAAGGGGCTGTTGCGCAGTTTGATGGCCTGACCTTACCTTGAGCACTCCCCGCTACTACGCGCTGCGCCGCCTCAATCCCTACCGGGGCGTGGTCCAGATCATCGATGTCGGCGATGCCGAGGCGCGCAGCCAGGACGGCGTGACCTGGCACCTGCGTGCCGACGATGGCCAGGGCTGGGTGCGCCCAGTCGGGATCTGGGTCGAGGGCGAGGGCCTGAAGGCCGGTGTCGGCGAGCGCTATCCGGAACTGCTGGCTGCGCTCGCCGGCAAACCGGCCTTGCCGTTTCCCCTGGCCGACAAGGTCGAACTCTGGCTGCTGGACAGGGAGACCGGCCTGCCGCTGGCCCTGCTCAATGCCAACCTGCCCAGCAAACATCATCATGGCCTGCCCGAACTGGAGTGGATGCCGTTCGCACTGACCTATCGCAGTTTTTACTCGCCTGCCCTAGCCGAGCGCACAGGCGACAACCCCAATGCGCCGAAACACCGGGATTACGTCGACCGGCAGGTCAACCTGCGTGCCCGGCCCTATGCTGGCGCCCAGTGGTTTCGGCGTCATCCCGACGGCAGCGGCGAGGGTCTGAGCGGCTATCGGCTGGAATCCGCCTGGCACGGAAGACGGTTGCCGCGTCAGGCGTTTCCGGCCCTGCTGGTGAATGAAAGCTGGAATAACCAACTGGAACGGTCGGTTATTTGGGATTATCATTCATGGCTGTCGCCGTTCCTGCTCTGCTGGCCGAGCCTGGATGACGAAGTGCGCGCCCGGCTTGAGTTGGCAGCCTGTGGCCGGCCCCAATGGCTGGCGCAGATCTATCGTCTGTTGCCCAGGGTGCTCAATCCGCCGGCGTTGCAGGCGGCCCTGGTTGCAGCCCGCCTGGAGCAGGCTCAAAGCCATACAAACAACGACTTGTTTTAGAGAGAACCATGCGCCCATCGCACATCGAAACCATTCTGGACCGGGAATTCCTGAGTTGCGCCGACGGTCAGCACACCCCCGTGATGCTTTGGGGGCCGCCCGGCGTGGGCAAGTCGCAGATCATTGCGGGCATCGCCAAAAAACACGGCGTGCCGCTGATCGATGTCCGCCTGTCCCAGATGGAACCGACCGACCTGCGCGGCATCCCGTTCCGCAAGGGCGAGAATGTCGAGTGGTCGGTGCCGGCCATGCTGCCGAATGCGGAACGGCACGGCGACAAGGGCATCCTGTTCCTGGACGAGATCAACGCCGCGCCGCCCACCGTGTCGGCCGCCGCCTATCAGCTCATCCTCGACCGCAAGCTGGGCGAGTACTCAATACCCGATGGCTGGGCCATCTTCGCCGCCGGCAACCGTCAGGG
>JBBIJC010000029.1:19562-24730 GCA_037446165.1 Hydrogenophilales bacterium
GCGCTGCACAAGTTCGGCGACCGGCCCGATCTGCTTTCCGATGCCTTGCAAGCCTGCGTCGGCCAGGCCTGCGGCGTGGAACTGAAGGCCTATATTGACAACCTGGAAAATCTGCCCGACATCGACGCCATCCTGAATGGCCAGGAAGTGGCCGTGCCGCGTAGCGTGGACCTGCAATACGGCGTCGCGGCGGCGCTGGTGCGCCGGGCGCGGGAGTCGGCGAACGACATGGACAAACTGGGCAACGTGCTCAAGTACGCGCGCAATTTCCCGCAGCGGGAGATGGGCGTCATGCTGGTCACCGATCTGCATCGCGCCGTCGGCCAGCCGCTGTTCAAGGTGCCCGAGTTCGTGGCCTGGGCCAACAGCGTGGCGGAACTGATGCTGTACGATTTCAAGCCGACGGCCTGAGTGGGGCAGAGGCGTGAGAAGCGACCTCGCCGCGCTTGAAACCAAGCTGGCCGCAGCGCGCACCCGGCTGATCCTGGACAAGCCGTTTCTCGGTTCGCTGGTGATGCACCTGCCGCTCAAGATCGGTGACGCGAAGTGGTGCAAGACCACGGCCACCGACGCCCGGCATTTCTATTACAACCCCGATTACATCGCCCGCCTGACCCTGGACCAGACCCAGTTCGTGCTGGCCCACGAAGCCATGCATTGCGCGCTGTCGCACTTCAATCGCCGCAACCACCGCCAGAAACATCGCTGGGACGTGGCCTGCGATTACGCGGTCAACATGATCCTCGACGACGAGCGCATGGTCGGGCCGGAACGGGCGCTGATGAGTGCGGCCTATCGGGGGCTGTCGGCCGAGGAGATCTATCCCCTGCTCGATCAGGATCCGGATGAGGAAACCCTGGATCAGCACCTGTTCGACAACGCGGACTCGCCCGAAGGCAGCGAGGGCGAACCCGAACAGCAGGACAGCGGCAATACTGGCGACCAGGCCCCGGGCGAGGAGGGTGGCCAGAGCGCAGGCGGCGAGGGCAAGGAGAGTTCGCCGCAAGAGGGTGCGGGAGAGCAGCAGGAAGACCCTCGGGATGCCCCGCCCACGCCGCCGATGGATCTTGAACAGCTGGACGAGCAGTGGCAGAACCGCCTGGCGGCTGCGGCCCAGGCCGCACGCCAGGCCGGCAAGATGTCGCAGTCGATGCTGCGCCTGGTCGACCAGCTGCTGGCGCCGCGCCTGCCCTGGCGCGCCATGCTGGCCCGCTACATGATGAATGCGGCCCGCGACGACTACAGTTTTCAGCGCACCTCGCGACGCGAGGGTGAAGCCATGATGCCGCGCCTGTACAGCCAGAGCGTGAAAGTGGTGGTGGCGCTGGATACCAGCGGTTCGGTGTCGGACCAGGAACTGCGCGAATTTCTGGCCGAGGTGGATGCACTCAAGGCCCAGGTGCGGGCCGAGGTGACCCTGCATGCCTGCGACGACAAGCTGGCCGAAGGCGGACCATGGAAGTTTGCGATGTGGGAGCCGCTGGAATTGCCCGACGGTATTTCAGGCGGCGGCGGCACCGATTTCAGGCCGGTGTTCGACTGGCTGGACCAGGGCCGGATCAGCCCCGATCTGCTGCTCTATTTCACCGATGCCGAGGGCCGGTTCCCCGAACTGGAGCCGGCCTTCCCCGTGGTCTGGCTGGTCAAGGGCAAGGCCCCGGTGCCATACGGCATACGCATCCAGCTCAACTGAACTCGTTCACCAGCCGACGATCAGGAATTTGACCGGCTTGCTCTCGCTGCCGCGCGAGCCATCTTCACCCAGCGCAATGATGCGCAGCCAGTATTGGCCGGGTTCCAGTCTGGGCAGCTCGGTTGAGTTGCCTTTCTGGAGGTGGTTGAACAGGGACGACTTGAAACCGGGGTCGCGGGAGAACTCAAGTCGGTAGGCAGGGGCATTGCCCAGCCAGGTGATGCCGGTGGTGCTGGCCGAAACCGCGATGTGAATATCCCTGGGGGTTTCCATGGGCATGAGCAGTGCGTTCGGTTTGCACCAGTCGCCGGTCTGGCCATCGACCTCGATCCCGCGTACCCGCCAGACATACCGGCCCGGCTTGAGTTTGACGGTGGTCTTGGTGTCGGTCAGGTGTTGCCTGACTTCAGGGCTGGCAAAATCGGCCTTCCGGGCCAGTTCGAATTCATAGCTGGCGACCCCGTCGGCGCCTTCCCAGGAAAAGCTGGCCTGGCCGCCGTCCGCATTGGTTTTGGCTACGCCGGCCGGGGCAGCGGGCAGCGGCTGTACCCGGAACGAACGGACCGGACTCCAGCCGTGGGGGCCTTTTTCATCCACGCTGGCCATGCGCCAGAAATAGGTGCCTGGCTTCAGTTCGACCGTTTCCTGTACGACGTTGTCCAGTGTCCGTTCGAGGGTGGCGGCCGGTGCAAAATCGGCTGAGGGCGCGATCTGGAGCAGGTAGTGCTGGGCGTTCTGCGCGGCGGCCCAGGCGAATTTCACGCTTTCCTGATAGGCGCGGCCACCGGCAGCCGGGTCGGACAGTTCGGGTGGCAGTGGGCGGGCATCCAGTTCGAACGGATGGTCGGCGTTGAGGCCTTCCAGTCCGGCGGCGTCGATGGCCCGGACGCGGAGGAAATAGTGGCCGTCGGGCAGTTTCGTGTCCCATTTGATCTGCGGCATGTCGCTGGAGCCATCGAGCAGGATATTGCGGAAATCGGCATCCGCGGCGACCTGGGCACGCCACCCCATGGCATTGGCCATCTGGGGCCAGGAGAAGGCCAAGGGCAGATCGACGGTCCGGTCAGGCACGCCGGTCAGCGCTGGGGCAGGCAGCAAGGGGCGTGGCGGCTCGGGCGGCTTGCCCCATTCGGCGACGGTGCCCTGGGCCTTGGCGACCAGCACTTCCTGTTTTTCGGCGGCGATGCCGACCACACCCTGCAGCACTTCATTGCGCAGGGTCTTGCCGTCCTCGCTGACGTTGAGGCGGAACGCCGTGCCGCGCAGCCCGGCCACCGCCACCGGGGTGATGACCCGGAAACCGCCGGCCGGACCGATCTGCTTGCTGGCCCCGGCTTCGAGCCGCCCGCCTTCGAGATTGAGTTCGGTCGAGACCATGCCGGTCTTGCCATAAGCGGCCAGGCGGCCGAAGCTGAGTTTGGACGAGGCCTGTTCCGACAGCATCGAGCCATCGGCCAGCCGGAAGCCGGCAAAGCTGTTCGGACCGGTCAGCACGGTCTCGCCGCCGGTGATCTTGTCGCCCTCGACCAGCGGCCGGAACACGCCCCCTTCGGGCTTGATCCGCACGTTGCCGGTGACATGGGTGACCAGGACCGGGGCCGGTGTGACCTTGAGCAGTTCAACCGGGATGCGGATGCGGGAATTGGTTGGCAATATTCTGGGATTGGCGATCCGGTTGAGTTTCAGGATCGCAGGCCAGTCAGCGGGGTTCTTCAGGTAGTCGTGGCCGATCTTGATCGGGGTGTCGCCGGGGTTGGTGAGATAGAGCCAGTCCTCCGCCAGCGCGGCTTGGCTCAGGGCGACCAGGAGAAACAGGGACAGGAACCGCATGATCTATCCTTTTCGGGTATAGCGGGAGGCAGCAGCCTTCCGATATGCTAGTTAAACAGGTGGCCCGACATTGTACGGGCACGAATGGACGAGAGGAGTGGTATATGCATATCGGCACCCCGCTGTCGCCATCGGCAACCCGGGTGATGTTGCTGGGCGCTGGCGAACTGGGCAAGGAAGTCATCATCGCGCTGCAAAGGCTGGGGGTCGAGGTAATCGCCGTCGACCGTTACGACGACGCACCGGGCCATCAAGTCGCGCATCATACCCAGGTCATCAACATGACCGACGGCAATGTCCTGTCCCGCCTGATCGAATCCGAGAAGCCGCACATCGTGGTGCCGGAGATCGAGGCCATCGCGACCGAGACCCTGATGCAGTTGGAGAAGGAAGGCTTCTGCACGGTGATTCCCACGGCCCGCGCCGCCAACCTCACCATGAACCGTGAAGGTATTCGCCGGCTGGCCGCCGAGACGCTCAAACTGCCGACCTCGCCCTACGCCTTCGCCGATTCCTTCGAACAATTGCGCCAGTCCGTGGAAGGCGATAACGGCATTGGCTACCCCTGCGTCATCAAGCCGGTGATGTCCTCATCCGGCAAGGGGCAGACCAAGGTGGACCTCGCCGCCGACCTGCGCGCGGCCTGGGATTACGCCATCGCCGCGGGCCGGGTCAACAAGGGCCGGGTCATCGTCGAAGGGTTCATCGACTTCGATTATGAAATCACCCTGCTGACCGTTCGCGCAAAAGGCCCGAACGGCAAGGTCGAGGCGCATTTCTGCGCGCCCATCGGCCATGTCCAGGTCAAGGGCGATTACGTCGAAAGCTGGCAGCCCCAGCCCATGTCGACAACCGCGCTGGACAAGGCGCAGGCCATCGCCCAGGCCGTTACCGATGATCTGGGTGGTTTGGGGCTGTTCGGCGTGGAATGTTTCGTCAAGGGCGAACAAGTCTGGTTCTCCGAGGTCAGCCCGCGCCCGCACGACACCGGCATGGTGACCATGATCAGCCAGCGTCAGTCGGAATTCGAACTGCACGCCCGCGCCATCCTTGGCCTGCCGGTTGATACCTCGTTGCGCAACCCCGGCGCGTCGGCGGTGATCTACGGCGGGGTGGAAGGCAAGGGCGTGCGCTTCGAAGGCGTCGATGCCGCGCTGGCCGTGCCCGGCACCGATATTCGCCTGTTCGGCAAGCCCTTGTCCTTCGAGCGCCGGCGCATGGGCGTGGCCCTGGCCGAGGGCGCCGACATCGCCCAGGCGCGCAGCCGGGCCAAGGAAGCGGCTGGCAAGGTGAAGACACAAGCCTGATCTTCGTATGCCGTCCCATCTGCGACGGTACGGCACGTCTTGCCGCACTGTGACGCGGCTGTCACAATTTCCCGAAACAATACCGACAAGGAAACGCTGATTTATTCGTCATCCCCGCGTAGGCGGGGATCCAGTGCCTTGATTCGACTGGGCTCCCGCCTACGCGGGAGCGACGAAGTCGATTAAATCAGCGTTTCCACAAGGGAGAGTGGCATGCCGTTGGACTGCATTCAGCAAACGGGAATCAGCAAGAAACTATCGCCCGGCCAGCCGGGAACCAAGCGCTACCTGCGCCAGTTCGGCGATGCGCTCGTCTGCGTCCGCTACCGCATGCATCC
>JBBIJC010000030.1:0-8343 GCA_037446165.1 Hydrogenophilales bacterium
CGTTGCAGCCCAGCACCACGCCGACGATGTTCTTGCCGATGTCGTGCACGTCGCCCTTCACCGTGGCCATCAGGATCCGGCCCTTGGGCTTGGATGCGGCGGTCTTGGTCGCCTCGATGTAGGGGGTCAGGTAGGCCACGGCCTGCTTCATGACCCGGGCCGATTTCACCACCTGGGGCAGGAACATCTTGCCGGCGCCAAACAGGTCGCCGACCACGTTCATGCCGTCCATCAGCGGGCCTTCGATGACCTTGACCGGGTGGTCGACGGCGGCGCGCGCCTCCTCGGTGTCGACCTCGATGTACTGGGTGATGCCCTTGACCAGGGCGTGGGTGAGGCGCTGGCCGACCGGCAGTTCGCGCCAGGCGAGGTCTTCGACCTGTTCCCGGGCCGAGCCTTTGACGGTGTTGGCGAACTCGACCAGGCGATCGCCGGCGTCGGGACGACGATTGAGCACCACGTCCTCGACCCGCGTTCTTAATTCGGGCTCGATTTCGTCATAGACCCCGAGCTGGCCGGCGTTGACGATGCCCATGTCCATGCCGGCCTGGATGGCGTGGTAGAGGAACACGGTGTGGATGGCCTCGCGCACCGGCTCGTTGCCGCGGAACGAGAAGGAGACGTTGGACACCCCGCCCGAGACCCGGGCGTGGGGCAGGTTCTGCTTGATCCAGCGCGTCGCCTCGATGAAGTCGACGGCGTAATTGGCGTGCTCCTCGATGCCGGTGGCAATGGCGAAGATGTTCGGGTCGAAGATGATGTCCTCGGCCGGAAAGCCGACCAGCTCGGTGAGCAGTTTGTAGGCTCGGGCGCAGATCTCGGTCTTGCGCGCGTAGGTGTCGGCCTGGCCTTGCTCGTCGAAGGCCATGACGATCACGGCGGCGCCGTAGCGGCGGGCCAGCTTCGCCTTTTCGACGAAGGCGGCCTCGCCTTCCTTCATGGAAATGGAATTGATGATCGGCTTGCCCTGCACGCACTTGAGGCCGGCCTCGATGATCTCCCACTTGGACGAGTCGATCATGATCGGCGCCCGGGCGATATCCGGCTCGGAGGCGATCAGGTTGAGGAAGCGTTGCATGGCGGCGAGGCCGTCGAGCATGGCCTCGTCCATGTTGACGTCGATGACCTGGGCGCCGTTCTCGACCTGGTGGCGGCAGATGGCCAGGGCTTCTTCGTATTGGCCTTCGAGCACCAGGCGCTTGAATTTGGCCGAGCCGGTGACGTTGGCGCGCTCGCCGACGTTGACGAAGAGCGAGCCCTCGGTCAGGTTGAACGGCTCCAGGCCGGAGATGCGCAGGCCGGGGGCGATGGCCGGTATCGTGCGCGGCTTGCAATCGGCCACTGCGTCGGCGATGGCCTTGATGTGTTCGGGGGTGGTGCCGCAGCAGCCGCCGACGATGTTGAGCAGGCCGCTCTGGGCCCACTCGCGAATCTCGTCAGCCATCTGCTTCGCGGTCTCGTCGTAACCGCCGAAGGCGTTGGGCAGGCCGGCGTTGGGGTGGGCCGAGATCAGGCACGTAGCTTTGCCGGCCATGTCATCGATGTGGGTGCGCAACTCCTTCGCGCCGAGCGCGCAGTTGAAGCCGAACGAGAGCGGCCCGGCATGGCGCAGCGAGTTCCAGAACGCCTCGGCGGTCTGGCCAGAGAGCGTGCGGCCGGAGGCGTCGGTGATGGTGCCGGAGATCATGATCGGCCGGATCTCGCCGGTATCATCGAAGTACTTCTTCACCGCGAACACCGCGGCCTTGGCGTTCAGGGTGTCGAACACCGTCTCGATCAGGATCAGGTCGGCGCCGCCCTTCACCAGGCCGTCGGTGGCGTCGTAGTAGGTCGCGACCAGATCGTCCCAGGTTACGTTGCGGAAGCCGGGGTCGTTGACGTCGGGCGAGAGCGAGAGGGTGCGCGAGGTCGGCCCCAGTACGCCGGCCACGAAGCGCGGCTGATCCGCGGTTGAATACTGGTCAGCGACCTCGCGCGCCAGCCGGGCGCCCTCGAAGTTCAGCTCGAACACCAGCGACTCCATGCCGTAGTCGGCCATGGACACGCGGTTGGCGTTGAAGGTGTTGGTCTCCAGGATGTCGGCGCCGGCCGCCAGGTACTGGCCGTGGATCTCACGGATCACCTCGGGCTTGGTCAACGACAGCAGGTCGTTGTTGCCGCGCAGGTCGCTCGGCCAGTCGGCAAAGCGCGTGCCGCGGTAGTCGGCCTCGGCCAGCTCGTAGCGCTGGATCATGGTGCCCATGGCGCCATCCAGGATCAGGATGCGTTTTTCAGCAGCGGAAAGGATCTCAGCGGTACGATCGGCCATGGAAATCAACGACTTGGGAAAGGACGCGGATTGTAACACCCCGCGCATACCATGCCAGTCGGGCCTACAATGGTCCCCGGAGCATTGATCGAGGAGAACCGCCATGAAACATTTGACCCCGAAGGAAACCTACGCCTTCCTGGGCGAGAACAGGGATGCCGTCTTCATCGACTGCCGCTCGGAATGGGAATTCCTGTTCGTCGGCCACCCCAGGGACAGCCTGCTGATCCCCTGGTACGAGGGCGAGAACTGGGACCTGAACCCGCGCTTTCTGGGCGAGGTGCGCGCCGCCGGCTCGCATCATCGCCCGGTGGTGCTGATCTGCCGCTCGGGCAACCGGTCGAGAGAGGCTGGCGAGTTTCTGGAAAAGAACGGATTTACCGACGTTTATAACGTCAAGTACGGCTTCGAGGGCGAACTGGACGAACAGCACCATCGCTCGACCCAGAATGGCTGGCGCTTCGACGGGCTGCCCTGGGAGCAGTGCTAGGCATGCGCTGATTTATTGGCTTCGTCGTTCCCGCCTTCGCGGGAACCCATTTGTTAAATCCAGACACTGGATGCCCGTCTACGCGGGTATGACGAATAAATCAGCGTCTCCTCAGAACGCACTATGGACCTGATTGCTTAATACTATTTGATTGCCTGGTGGCCAAACTCTAGTGTGAGTAGCGTAAATCCGTTCAAACAACACGAGGAGCGAACCATGTCAAACGAATCAAAATGCCCGTTCGTACACAAGGCCGGGAGCGGTACGTCGAACCACACCTGGTGGCCCAGGCAGCTGCACCTGGAAATCCTGCATCAGCACAGCCCCGAGTCCAGCCCGATGGGCAAGGATTTCAATTACGCCGAGGAATTCAAGAAGCTCGACCTGGCCGCCGTGAAGCAGGACCTCACCGCCCTGATGACCGACTCGCAGGAGTGGTGGCCCGCCGATTACGGCCACTACGGTCCCTTCTTCATCCGCATGGCCTGGCACAGCGCAGGCACCTACCGAACCGGTGACGGCCGTGGCGGCGCAGGCCACGGCAACCAGCGCTTCGCCCCCCTCAACAGCTGGCCCGACAACGTCAACCTGGACAAGGCGCGCCGGCTACTGTGGCCGGTCAAGCAGAAATATGGCCGGAGCATCTCCTGGGCCGACCTCATCATTCTGGCGGGCAACGTCGCCATGGAGTCGATGGGTTTCAAGACCTTCGGCTTCGCCGGCGGGCGTGAAGACATCTGGGCGCCGGAGATCGACGTCTACTGGGGCAACGAAGAAAAGTGGCTGGACGACAAGGCTCGCTATTCCGGCGAACGCGACCTGGAAAACCCGCTCGCTGCCGTGCAGATGGGCCTGATCTATGTCAACCCGGAAGGTCCGGGCGGCAAACCGGATCCGCTCGCATCCGGCCGCGACGTGCGCGAGACCTTCGCCCGCATGGCGATGAACGACTATGAAACCGTGGCGCTGACCTGCGGCGGCCACACCTTCGGCAAATGCCACGGCGCCGGTTCGGCCACCCATGTGGGCCCGGAACCCGAAGCCGCGCCCATCGAGCAGATGGGCCTGGGCTGGAAGAGCAGCTTCAACAGCGGCAAGGGTGGCGACCAGATCGGCAGCGGTCTGGAAGGTTCATGGACGCCAACCCCGACCCAATGGGACATGACCTACCTCGACATGCTGTTTGGCAACGATTGGGTCCTGGAGAAAAGCCCGGCGGGCGCCTGGCAATGGACGCCCAAGCGGGAGACCGACAGCAATCAGGCGCCGGCGGCGCACGACGCTTCGAAGAAAGTCCAGATCATCATGACGGATGCGGACATGTCGATGCGTTTCGACCCGATCTACGAGCCGATCGCGCGGCATTTCCACGCCCACCCGGAAGAATTCGCCGACGCCTTCGCCCGCGCCTGGTTCAAGCTGACCCACCGCGACATGGGCCCGAAGTCCCGCTATCTCGGCCCCGAAGTGCCCGCGGAAGACCTGATCTGGCAAGACCCGGTCCCGGCTGTCGATCATCCGCTGATCAACGATGCCGATGAGGCCGCGCTCAAGGCCAAGGTGCTGGCGTCCGGCTTGAGCATTGCGGAACTGGTCTCGACCGCCTGGGCCTCGGCGTCCACCTTCCGTGGTTCCGATAAACGTGGCGGCGCCAACGGCGCGCGCATCCGCCTCGCACCGCAGAAGGACTGGGAAGTAAATCAGCCGGCGCAACTGGCCAAGGTGCTGGGCAAGCTCGAAGCCATCCAGAACGAGTTCAACGCGGGTGGCAAGAAGGTCTCGCTGGCCGATCTGATCGTGCTGGCCGGCTGCGCTGCTGTCGAAGAAGCGGCAAGGAAAGCGGGTCATGCGGTAACGGTCCCGTTTACGCCCGGTCGCACGGACGCCTCCCAGGAGCAGACCGACGTGGAGTCTTTCGCCGTGCTTGAGCCGATCGCCGATGGCTTCCGCAACTATCAGAAGGCCAGGTACTCGGTTTCGGTCGAGGAACTGCTGCTCGACAAGGCGCAACTGCTGACCCTCACCGCGCCCGAAATGACGGTGCTGGTCGGCGGCCTGCGCGCGCTGAACGCGAATGTCGGACAGTCCGGGCACGGCGTCTTCACCCAGCGGCCGGGTGTGCTTGGCAACGACTACTTCGTCAACCTGCTCGACATGGGCACGGAGTGGAAGCCGGTTTCCGACGCTGCGGACGTATTTGAGGGGCGCGAGCGCAAGACTGGCGCAGTCAAATGGACCGGCACCCGGGTCGATCTGACCTTCGGCTCGAACTCCCAACTCCGCGCCCTGGCTGAAGAGTATGGCTGTTCGGATGCGCAGGAGAAGTTCGTCAGCGACTTCGTGGCAGCCTGGACCAAGGTGATGAACCTTGATCGCTTCGACCTCGCGTGAACTGAGCGGATAGGTCTTAGGCGTCGCTGATTCATTCGTCATACCCGCGGAAGCGGGTATCCAGTTCATTGATTTCATTGGGCTCCCGCCTTCGCGGGAGCGACGAAACTCGAATAGATCAGCGTTTTCCTTAAAGCAGCATGCCGCGCCGCCGCAACCGGTCACCCGGGCAACCCGGAGCCGGTTCAGGCGGCGCGAATCGGCTCTACAGTGTGAGAATCGATGCGATTCGGTGGCCAGTGTGAATGCAGTGCTTCACTGGCGTGCCCGGATCCGCATTTCGTCGCCGTTCATGATGATCTCGAATCGGGACAGGAAGCTCATTCCGAGCAAGGCTTCATTGCCGTTCATGCCGGGTACGATGGATGCGGCGACGTCATGTGCGGTGAGGCCTCCCAGGCTGATCCGGTCGATACGGTTTCGGGTGGCGTAGGCAATCGCCTCGCCATTGGCGGTATGCGTGCTCATGGCGATGCCGCGATCCAGATTCAGTCGGGCAGCGACGGCTTCGGGCAATGCGACTTCGGTCGCGCCGGTGTCGACCAGGAAATTCACCTCGATGCCGTTGATTTGGCCTGGCGCCCGAAAGTGACCGTCCGGGCCGCGTTTGAGCACGACCTCGCCGCTCTCGGATGGACTGGCGGCAAGCTGCGCGTTGGGATTCAGATAATGGTCGAAGCCCAGCCAGAGCAGGCCGCCCAGCAGCAGCCAGCCCACGGCAATGAGGCCGGTCTGGCGCATCAGTGCTTGCCGGTGCTGCCGAAGCCGCCCTCGCCGCGCTGGCTGTCGCCGAATTCGTTGACGATGTTGAACTGTGCCTGCACCACCGGGACGATGACCATCTGGGCGATGCGCTCGAAGGGCTGGATGGTGAAGGCCGTTTGGCCACGGTTCCAGACCGAGACCATGAGCTGGCCCTGGTAGTCCGAGTCGATCAGGCCGACCAGGTTGCCCAGCACCACGCCATGCTTATGGCCTAAGCCCGAGCGGGGCAGGATCATGGCCGCGTAGCCGGTGTCGGCCAGGTGGATGGCCAGCCCGGTCGGGATCAGCTGGGTTTCGCCCGGGTTGAGGACGACAGCGGCATCCAGGCAGGCGCGCAGGTCAAGGCCGGCGCTGCCTGGCGTGGCGTAATGAGGCAGCTGATCGGCGATACGTTGATCGAGGATTTTCAGGTCGACGTGCATGGTTATTGAAATCTCGCGTTATACAGTTTGGCAATATGCCCGATCAGGCGCCGGGCCTGGGTGAGCTTGTCGGTCTTTTCCAGGACGTGGCGGCCGTCGTCGTCGAGCAGGATCAGTTCGGTGTCGTCGCTGCCGATGGCGGCATTGGCGTCGTTGGCGACGATCAGCGGCAGGTGCTTGCGCTTGCGTTTCAGCTCGGCGTATTCCTCAAGGTTCTCGCTCTCCGCCGCGAAGCCGACGCAGAACGGCGCCGTATCCTGACGGGCGACGCTGGACAGGATGTCCGGGTTGGGCGCCAGTTCCAGAGTCAGGATGTGGGCGTCCTTCTTGATCTTGTTTTCCGACGGGTTGAGCACGTAGTAGTCGGCCACTGCGGCGACCGCGATGAAGATGTCGGTCTCTTCGGTGCGCGCTTCGACGGCTTCCAGCATCTGCTGGGCGCTGGTGACGTTGACCAGCTGCGCCAGGTCGGGCGGGGTCAGGCTGGTGGGCCCGGAGATCAAGGTGACCTCGGCGCCGGCTTCGAGCGCGGCCCGCGCCACGGCGTAGCCCATCTTGCCCGAGCTGCGGTTGGTGATGCCGCGCACCGCGTCGATGGCCTCGTAGGTCGGGCCGGCAGTGATCAGCACGTTCAGGCCGCGCAAGGTCTTGGGCTGGAGGAAGGCGTCGATCGCTTCGATGATCGTCTCGGGTTCCAGCATCCGGCCATAACCGGTTTCGCCGCAGGCCTGTTCGCCCGAGGCCGGGCCGAGCAGGGCGACACCGTCATCGGTCAATTGCTCGATGTTGCGCCGGGTGGCGGGGTTTTCCCACATCTGCCGGTTCATGGCCGGCGCCACCAGCAAGGGGCAGTCGCGCGCCAGACACAGAGTGGAGAGCAGGTCGTCGGCGCGGCCCTGAACCAGCTTGGCCAGGAAGTCGGCCGAAGCGGGCGCGACCAGAATCAGGTCGGTATCTCGCGACAGGTCGATGTGGGCCATGCCGTTGTCGATGCGTGCGTCCCACAGGTCGGCGTAGACCGGCTGGCCGGTGATCGCCTGAAAGGTCGCCGTGCCGACGAAATGGCTGGCCGCCGCGGTCATTACCACCCGCACCTCTACGCCGCGCCTGACCAGCAGACGCGCCAGTTCGGCCGCCTTGTAGGCCGCGATGCCGCCGGTCACGCCCAGGACAACGCGTTTCAAGCTCGGCACGATACGTTTCAGACTCGGCTCCATGTTGCTTCCTCGATAGGGGATGGCCGGATTGTACTCAGGCCGCCGGCGGCTGGTAACCAAGCCGGGCGGAAATGCGTCGGCCGGCTTCCTGGACCAGGGCTACCCATGCCGACTGGCGCCGCTCCATGGGCGCCGATACCGACAACCCGGCCACCGCCGCGCCACTGGCATCGCGGATCAGTACGCCGATGCAGCCGACGCCCAGTTCGGCCTCCTCGTCGTCGAGGGCGTAGCCGCGCGCCCGGCTGGTGTCGATGTCCTTCAGCAAGGTGCGGGCCTTGGCGCGGGTGTTGACGGTGTAGGCGCGCAGGCCGGTGCGTGCGGCATAGTCCCGGGTGGCGGCTTCGCCGGCCTCGCCCAGCATCAGCTTGCCAACGGCGGTGACGTGCAGCGGCGCGCGGCTGCCGATCACCTGTTCGACGCGCATCATGCGGTTGGGAATGGCGCGCTCGATGTAGACCACCTGGTCGCCCTCGCGCACGGTCAGGTTGACCGATTCGCCGACCTGGTCGCGCAGCCATTCCATCACCGGGCGGGCGATCTGGCGCAGGTCCTGGCCGGCGCTCACGCGGCCCGACCATTCCAGCAGGCGCGGCCCGAGACGATAGAGATTGGCGCTGTCGCGGTCGATCAGCCCGTGCTCGGACAGGGCCGCCAGGATGCGGTGCGCCGTAGATGGATGCAGGCCGGTTTCGGCGGACAGGATCTTCAGGCTGGCCGGGCCGGGCTCGCGCGCCAGGGCGTCCATCA
>JBBIJC010000030.1:8443-24628 GCA_037446165.1 Hydrogenophilales bacterium
GGATCTTCAGGCTGGCCGGGCCGGGCTCGCGCGCCAGGGCGTCCATCAGGGCGACGGCCCGGTCGATGACCTGTATGCCGGAGGCGGGAGTTTCTGGGGACATGGTCTCAATGAATGGTTTCAACGTTTCACATTATGAAACGTATTGTGCATTGTGAAAAGTAGAGTATTTCGGTAGGCTTTTATCAACGCATCCCAATTTACCCAGGAGTCCATCATGAACGTTGCCGCGACCCACCCCACCGAGATTGCCCCCGAATTCTGCGCCGGCATCCGGCACTTCGCCGATTCCTGGCCCGGCTTCGCCGAAAACGCCGCGCAACCCGCCATTGCCGAGGGCGCCAAAGGGGTGAGCGACGCCGCCGACCCGGCCGCCGCCTACCAGACCCTGCTCATGGCCGACGCCCTGCGCTACCTGACCCTGCAGGTCTGCGGCAGCAAGGCCTCCGGCCACCCGGGCGGCTTCGCCTCCAGTGCCGAGGCCTACGCCGCGCTGGTCATGCTCGGCCACACCAACATCGTCACCGAGGTCGGCCACCACGCGCCCGGCTTCTACTCCGCGATGTTCCTGGATACGTCACTCGAAGAGATGGGCATCCGCACCGTGGCCGACATGATGGCCCGCTTCCGCGAGAAGCACGGCCTGCTCGGCCACCTGTCCGGCGCCATCCCCGGCCTGCTCGCGCCGGCCGGCCCGCTCGGCCAGGGCCAGCACTTCGCCATGGCCGGCGCGATGCTGCATCCGGGCACGCTGTTCCCGGTCACCATCGGCGACGGCGGCATGGGTGAGCCCTACATCCTCAACGCGATGATGCACTTCAACACCGCCTACCCGGCGGTCACCAACTACCTGCCGACGCTGGTCTGGAACGGCTACAGCCAGGAGCACCACTCCATGTGCTGCACCTGGTCGAACGACCGGATGCGCGCCTACTGGACCGGCCACGGCTTCGAAAAGGTCGTGCTGGTCGACGCCAAGGCCTTCGACGACACGAACCAGGCCGGCGCCTATGTCGACAGCAGCCAGTTCGGCCAGGCCGCGCGGCTGGCCTTCGCCGGCGCGGTGCTGCGCGGCGCCGACGAGGCGGCCAGGTCGGCCCTGTCCGGCACCCGCACGGTGTTCATCATCAAGCAGCTGAAGGGCACCGGCGTGCACAAGCTGGGCGCCAAGTCGCACAACCTGTATCCGCCCGACACGCTCGATGCCGAGCACATGGTCGAGGGCCTGAAGCGCCGCGCCCTCAGCCCGGAGGCCTGGGCCCTGGTGCGCGAGAACTTCGTCCGCGCCGGCGGCGGCCCGGCCGTGAAGACCTCGGTGACCGAGCACGTCCTGCAGATCGCCAGCCTGCCGCCGCTGCCGATCAAGGAATTCCCGGTCGGCGACAAGCAGGTGCCGGCCACCACCTTCGGCGCCCTGGTCGCCTTCGTCGGCCAGCACGACCCGCGCTTCGTGGTCACCAACGCCGACGGCAACGAGGCCAGCGCCATGGCCAACATCAACGTCGCGCTGAAGATCCGTCACCCGGTGACCGACGACCTGTACAACCAGGGCCCGGCCGGCCAGGTCTACGAGCCGCTCAACGAAGACGCCTGCGCCGGCCTGGCCGCCGGCCTGGCGCTGTTCGGTTCGCGCTCGCTCTGGCTGTCGTACGAGAGCTTCGCCATCAACGGCTGGCCCATCGTCCAGACCGTGACCCAGGCCATGGCCGAGCTGCGCCGCAAGACGCCGTCGATGATCTGCATGTTCACCGCCGGCGCCCTGGAGCAGGGCCGCAACGGCTGGACCCACCAGCGCCCGGAGATCGAGAACTACTTCGCCGCGCAGATGCGCAATGGCAACGTCTACCCGCTGTTCCCCTGCGACGCGAACCAGATCCAGGCCGCCTACGAGTGGGCGCTCGGCAGCCACAACAAGGGCATCGCCATCATCGCCTCGAAGTCGCCGCTACCGGTCTACACGACGCTGGATCAGGCGCGCGAAGGTATCGAACGGGGCGCCGTGAAGCTCTATGAATCGGCCGGCGTCGGTCAGACCGTGGTCTTCGCCGTCACCGGCGACATGGCCCTGCTGCCGGTGTTCGAGGCCAGGGACAAGCTGGAGGCGATCGGCTGCCGCGTGCGCATCGTCGCCTGCGCCAACCCGCGCCGCCTGTACCGGCCGAGCGACGTCTCGTGGTCGACCGTGAGCGAACCCGACAACGCCTTCCTGGACGACGACCGCTTCAACGCGCTGTTCGACGGCGACGTCCTGATCGGCGTCTCGGGCGGCCCCGGCGGTCCGCTGGAACCGGTCATGCTGCGCAGCCGCGCGCCGCGCCGCGACCTGTTCGTCTGGCAACGCGGCGAGACCACCGCCAGCCCGGGCGAGATCATGGCCTTCAACGGCATCACGGCTGATGCCATGACCGCGCGCGCCGCGCGCCTGCTGACCTGAACGACACGGACATAGGAGGCGCAGCCATGCCGAACACCAAGATCATCATCCTCGACGACGACCCGACCGGCTCGCAGACGGTGCACTCCTGCCTGCTGCTGACCCGCTGGGATGTCGCGACGCTTAAAACCGCGCTGCTCGACGAGGCGCCGCTGTTCTTCGTCCTGACCAACACGCGCGGCATGGACGCGGCGCGCGCTGCCGAGATCACGCGCGAGGTCTGCCGCAACCTCAAGGTGGCGCTGGACGAGGTCGTGTCGGAAGGCTGGCTGATGAATCCGCTGTTCGTCAGCCGCTCCGATTCCACGTTGCGCGGCCACTACCCGGTCGAGACCGACGTCATGGCCGAGGAGCTGGGCCCGTTCGATGCCCATTTCCTGGTGCCGGCCTTCTTCGAGGGCGGCCGCATCACCCGCGACGGGGTGCATTACCTGATGATCGACGGTGAGCCCGTACCCACGTCGGAGACCGAGTTCGCCAAGGACTCCGTGTTCGGCTATTCCACCAGCTATCTGCCGGACTATGTCGAGGAAAAGACCCGGGGCCGGATCGCCGCGCGCCAGGTCGAGCGCTTCTTCCTGCCCTGCGTGCGCGGCGACGCCCTGCCGCGGCTGCTGGGCCTCAAGGACAACGTGTGCTGCGTGGTCGATGCCGAGTTGCAGGCCGACCTGAACCACTTCGCGCGGCAGATCAAGGCCGCCGCCAAGCGCGGCAAGCGCTTCCTGTTCCGCAGCGCCGCCAGTCTGATCACCGCCCTGGCCGGCCTGCCGCCGCAGCCGGTCCCGGCCGAGCGCATGGCCGAATGCGTGCGCAACGGCAAACCCGGCGCGGTGGTGGTCGGCTCGCACGTGAAGAAGAGCACGGCCCAGTTGGCCGAACTACTCAAGCAGCCAGGCATGGCGCCGATCGAGATCGACGTCGGTCGCCTGCCAGCCGAACGCGCGGTGCTGGTCGAGGCCGCCTGCCGCGAGGCGGCGCGGGCGCATGCCCTGGGCGAGACTCCGGTCATCTACACCAGCCGCAGCGAACGCCAGTTCGCCAGCCAGGCCGAGCGCCTCGCCTTTGGCGAAGCTGTCTCGGCCACCCTCATGGACATCGTGCGCGGCCTGCCGCCGACCCTGGGCTTCCTCATCGGCAAGGGCGGCATCACCTCGAACGACATCCTGTCGAGCGGCCTCGCGCTGCCGGCCTCGCGCGTGCTCGGCCAGGTCCTGGCCGGCTGTTCCGTCGTGCGCTGCCCGTACGACCATCCGCGCTACCCCGGCATGCCGGTGGTCATCTTCCCCGGCAACGTCGGCGATGATGCGGCCCTGGCCACGGTCTGGCGCCGGCTGGCGCGGCCCGACCTGAAGCCCGCGGAGCAGATGGCGGCCTGAACATTCCTGCCATAATCGAGCCATGAACGCCCCCGCCGAGGTTCTCCTGCCCCCGGAACAGCGCCGCGCCCTGGTGGCCGGCCTGCGTGCCGTCCTGCCGAGCCACTGCGTGCTGGCCGAGGCCGAGGAACTGCATCCCTACGAATGCGACGGGCTGTCGGCCTATCGCCAGTTGCCGGCGGTCGCCGTGTTGCCGGAGACCATCGAGCAGGTGCAGGCGGTGCTGCGCATCTGCCGGACGCACCAGATTCCGGTGGTGCCGCGCGGCGCCGGCACCGGCCTGTCGGGCGGCGCGCTGCCCTTGTCCAACGGCGTGCTGCTGGGCCTGGCGCGCTTCAACCGCATTCTCGAAATCGACCCGGACAACCGCATGGCGCGGGTCCAGCCCGGTGTGCGCAACCTGGCCATCTCCGAGGCCGCCGCCGTGCATGGCCTCTATTACGCGCCCGACCCGTCCTCGCAGATCGCCTGTTCCATCGGCGGCAACGTGGCGGAAAACTCGGGCGGGGTGCATTGCCTGAAATACGGCCTGACCGTGCACAACGTCCTGGGCATCAAGATGCTGACCATGGACGGCGAACTGCTGGAACTGGGCGGCGCCGGGCTGGATTCGCCCGGCTATGACCTGCTGGCGCTGATGACGGGCTCCGAAGGCCTGCTGGGCATCGTCATCGAAGTCACCGTGCGCCTGCTGCCCAAGCCCGAACGCACCCAGGTGCTGCTGGCCGCCTACGATTCGGTGGAAAAGGCTGGCGAGGCGGTCGCGGCCATCATCGCCGCCGGCATCATCCCGGCCGGCCTGGAGATGATGGACAACCCGTCCATCCGCGCCGCCGAAGACTTTGTCCATGCCGGCTACCCGGTCGACGCCGAAGCCATCCTGCTATGTGAGCTGGACGGCACCAACGCGGAGGTTTCCGAGGAAATCATGGGTGTGCGCAGCCTGCTCATCGAGTCCGGCGCCACCGAGGTGCGCACCGCCACCGACGAGGCGCAGCGGCAGCGGTTCTGGGCTGGCCGCAAGGGCGCCTTCCCCGCCGTCGGACGCATCTCGCCCGACTACTACTGCATGGACGGCACCATTCCGCGCAAGCATCTCGGCCGGGTGCTGAAACGCATCGACGAGCTGTCGGACGAATATGGCCTCAAGGTCGCCAACGTCTTTCATGCCGGCGATGGCAACCTGCATCCGCTGATCCTGTTCGATGCCAATCGTGAAGGCGAGCTGCACAAGGCCGAGGCCTTCGGCACCGCCATCCTCGACCTGTGCGTCGCGGTCGGCGGCACGGTCACCGGCGAACACGGCATCGGCATCGAGAAGCTTGCGCCCATGTGCAGCCAGTTCGGAGCCGCCGAACTCACCCAGTTCCACGCCATCAAGGCCGCCTTCGATCCGGCCGGCCTGCTCAATCCGGGCAAGGCGGTGCCGACCCTGCACCGCTGCGCCGAGTTCGGCCGCATGCACGTGCATGCCGGCGAACTCAAATTTCCAGACTTGCCGAGGTTCTGATGGCCGATCTGGAGCACGAACTCGCGGAGCGGGTGCGCCAGGCCGGCGCGGGCAAGGCCCCGCTGTGCATCCGGGGCGGCGGCAGCAAGGCCTTTTATGGTCGAGCCTGCCAGGGCAAGGTGCTGGACGTTGCCGGGCACACGGGCGTGGTCAGCTACGAGCCGACCGAACTGGTGATCACCGCACGCGCCGGCACCCCGCTGACCGAGATCGAAGCCCTGCTGGCCGACAAGGGCCAGGTGCTGCCGTTCGAGCCGCCGCACTTCGGCAATGCCACCCTGGGCGGCATGCTCGCCGCCGGCTTGTCCGGCCCGCGCCGCCCCTGGACTGGCGCAGTGCGCGACGCCGTGCTGGGGGTCAAGATCATCAACGGCCGGGGCGAGGTGCTGAGCTTCGGCGGCCAGGTGATGAAGAACGTTGCCGGCTACGATGTCCCGCGCCTGATGGCCGGTTCCATGGGCACCCTGGCGGTGATTCTGGAAGCGTCGATCAAGGTGCTGCCCCGGCCGGCAAGCGCACTGACCCTGGTGCACCAAGTCGATGCGGAAACGGCGGCGCGGCGCCTGCTCGGCTGGGCGCGCCAGGCCCTGCCGCTGAGCGGCAGCCTGTATCACGACGGCCGGCTCTGGCTGCGCCTGTGCGGCGCGGTACAAGGCGTGGCGGCAGCGCGCGAGGTCATCGGCGGCGAGGAAGAGTCCACTGATGTCTGGACTGCCGTGCGCGAGCAGACCCTGCCCTACTTCACCACGCCCCGGCCACTCTGGCGTGTGTCCCTGCCGGCGGCGGCGCCCGGACTGGCGCTGCCCGGGGAGACCCTCATCGAATGGGGCGGCGCCTTGCGCTGGCTGGTCAGCGAGGCCGCGCCGGAAACGATCCGCGCGCGCGTCCGGGCGCTGGGCGGCCATGCCACCTGGTTCCGGGGTCACGACGGCAAGGCACCGGTTTTTCAGCCCTTGCCGGCGCCGCTCATGTCCATGCACCGGGCGGTGAAGCAGTCGCTCGATCCGCTCGGCCTGTTCAATCGTGGCCGCCTGTACCCGGAACTGTAGCCATGCAGACGCAACTGCCCGCTGACTTTATCGCCACGCCACAAGGCCGCGAGGCCGACCGCATCTTGAGAAATTGTGTGCACTGCGGTTTCTGCAATGCCACCTGCCCGACCTATCAACTGCTCGGCGACGAGCTGGACGGTCCGCGCGGACGCATCTACCTGATGAAACAGATGTTCGAGAATGGCGTCGCCTCCGAACACACCCGTTTGCACCTCGATCGCTGCCTGACCTGCCGCAACTGCGAGACCACCTGTCCGTCCGGCGTCGAATACGGTCATCTGGTCGATATCGGCCGGGAATGGATCGAGGCCCATGTGCCACGTTCGCCCCTCGACAAGCTGCGCCGCGAAGGGCTGCGCCGCTTCCTGCTGGCCCCGGGCCTGTTCGGTGGCTTGCTCAAACTGGGGTGCAGTGTGCGTGCCTTCCTGCCCGCCAGCCTGAAGCGCCGCGTACCCGAGGCGCGGCCGGCAATGACGAGGCCAGTCAGCACGCACAGCCGGCGCATGTTGCTGCTGGAAGGCTGTGTCCAGCCAGACCTCGATCCGGGCATCAACGCGGCCGCCGTGCGCGTGCTCGACCGTCTGGGCATTACGCTGACGGCCGCGCCGAACGCCGGCTGCTGCGGCGCCCTCAGCCAGCATCTCGGTGCCGTCGAGGCGGCGCGCGAAGCCATGCGCCGCAATATCGACTCCTGGTGGCCGGAGATCGAGGCCGGCGTCGAGGCCATCGTCATGACCGCCAGCGGCTGCGGCAGCCAGGTCAAGGACTACGGCTACCTGCTGCGCGACGACCCGGCTTACGCCGACAAGGCCGCGCGCGTGTCCAGCCTGACCCGCGATCTCGCCGAAATCCTGGCGGGAGAAAATCTCGCCGCCCTGGAGCCTGGCCCGGCCCGTCGTATCGCCTTCCATCCGCCTTGCAGCCTGCAACATGGCCAGAAGGTGCGCGGCGTTATCGAGGGCTTGCTGACGAGTTTGGGCCACGAACTCCTGCCGGTGGACGAAGCCCATCTGTGCTGCGGTTCGGCCGGCACCTATTCCATCCTGCAACCGGAAATTGCCGGCCAGCTGCGCGACCGCAAGCTGTCCAACCTGCAGGCGCGCGGCCCGGAACTGATCGCCACCGCCAACATCGGCTGTCAGACCCATCTCGCCGCCGCCAGCGGCGTGCCGGTCGTCCACTGGATCACCTTGCTGGAACCGCAGGCCTGATCAGACTGCGCCAAGTCTGGTTAAATAGCGCCAGAACTTAAAAAAACCGGAGGTAATTCCCATGGCCATCACCGACTGGCCCGAGGCCGAGCGGCCGCGTGAACGGCTGCTCAACCATGGCGCGCAATCCCTGTCCGACGCCGAACTGCTGGCAATCTTCTTGCGGGTTGGTGTACGCGGCAAAAGCGCGGTCGATCTGGGGCGCGAGTTGATGCTCGAATTCGGCAGTCTGAACGGCCTGTTCTTCGCCAGCCGTCAGGCCTGCACTCAAGTCAAAGGCTTGGGCGATGCCAAGTACGCCCAGCTCCAGGCCGTGCTGGAAATGAGCCGGCGCGCATTGGCCGAAGAGATGCAGGCCCGTGACGCGCTCTCCTCGCCAACGGCGGTGCGCGACTATCTGCGCCTGAAACTGGCGGGGTTGCCACATGAGGTTTTTATGGCGGTATTTCTCGATGCGCAGAATCGGGTGCTGGAAGCGGAAGAACTGTTTCGCGGCACCCTGACCCAGACCTCGGTCTATCCCCGTGAAGTGGTGAAACGCGCCCTGGCCCACAATGCCGCCGGCCTCATCCTGGCCCATAACCATCCCTCGGGCGTCGCCGAACCGTCCCAGGCCGACCGCTGGCTGACCGATCAGCTCAAGGCCGCGCTGGCGCTGGTCGATGTCAAGGTGCTGGACCATTTTGTGATTGCGGGCAGCCATGCTTTGTCCTTTGCCGAGCGTGGATTGCTTTGACCGGGCGAAAACTTCTGTGATATAAAGCGCGTCTTTCTCTGAACAGAACCACAGGTGTCCTATGGCCCGCGTATGCCAAGTGACCGGCAAGAAGCCGATGGTGGGGAACAACGTTTCCCACGCAAACAACAAGACCAAGCGTCGTTTCCTGCCCAATCTGCAGAATCGTCGTTTCTGGGTCGAAACTGAAAACCGTTGGGTGCGTCTGCGCCTGACCAACGCCGCCCTGCGTACCATCGACAAGAACGGGATCGACACCGTTCTGGCCGAGATGCGTGCTCGCGGCGACAAGATTTAAGGGGCTGAATCATGGCTAAAGGCGGACGCGAAAAGATCAAGCTGGAGTCCACTGCGGGCACCGGTCATTTCTACACCACGACCAAGAACAAGAAGACCACGCCCGAAAAGCTGGCCTTCAACAAGTTCGATCCCAAGGCTCGCAAGCATGTCGAGTACAAGGAAATCAAGCTGAAGTAACACGGCTTGATGTGGAAATGAAAAACCCGCCCAAGGCGGGTTTTTTTACGTCTGTCGTCTAGGAGCCTGTCGGACTCCTAGCCTTCTTCGTCCAGCAACTGGCCCGCAATCGCCCAGTTCTCGTCCGGCAGTTCCTCGAACGCGATGTAGGTGTAGCGCCGGGGTTTGAGGGCGATCCGTTCCAGGGTGTCGGTGATCTCGGCGGCGATCTGTTTCTTCTGGTCGCGGTCGAGGCTGCCGGCGATCTTGATGGTGACGACAGGCATTTTCAATCTCCCATATCGGTTTGGATCTGCGCGAACACGGCCTTGAACATGGCCGGCGTCAGGCGGTTGGTCTGGGTGTTGTAGCGGCTGCAGTGATAGGAGTTGTACAGCCGGCGCTCGGGCAGATCGTGGATGGCGCCGTGGCCGAAGGGGTAGTCCTTCTGTTTCAGGGCAAAGGCCTTGAGCACGGCCTTGTGTGCGATCAGGCCGAGGCTCAGGATGGCGGTGCCGGCCGGGAGGGACTCCAGTTCCCTGCGCAGGAATTTGTTGCAGCGGGTGATTTCGGCCGTTTCCGGTTTGTTTTCCGGGGGCACGCATTTGACCGCATTGGTGATCCGGCACTGTTTCAGCTGCAGGCCGTCATTGGCTGAGATGGACACGGCCCGGCTGGCATAGCCGAATTCGTGCAGGGTTTCATACAGCAGCACCCCGGCGTAATCGCCGGTGAATGGCCGACCGGTCCGGTTGGCGCCATGCAGGCCGGGGGCCAGGCCGACGATGAGCAGCCTGGGCTGGTCCGCCCCGAACGGCGGAACCGGGCGGCAGTGGTAGTCGGGATAGGCCTGCCTGGCCTTGGCCAGAAAATCCACCAGACGGGGACATGCGTCGCACTCCGGATCGAATGAAGACGATTTTCGGTGGGCCATGGCACGCTCCTGATGCGGATAGGGACAGTCTTAGTGCAGGTGCGCCGTCGGCATGTCGCTATCCGGCTCCGGGGTTTCGGTATGGACCGATTCGCCCTCGGCGTTGGGGAATAGCGGTGCGCCACAGTCGTCGCAGTATTCCGGGGCCAGGCGCTGCTGATCCAGGACGATGATCTGGCCGACGCCGGCCTGCTTGAGTATAGCCTCGATCTCTCCCGCCACGTCGGCGCTCTCGTCTTCCGCGCCCAGCAGTGGCCAGACTATGCCATGCAGGACCTGAGGGTCCTGGTTGCGGCTGAAACCGATCCGCCATTCGACCAGGCGTTGTTCGTAATAGGGGGCGGCGACAGCCACCAGTTCGCTGGCCGGCAGGTCCAGCACCAGCTTGAGATAGCTGACCGTGGCGGCCAGGGCATAGCCGCGCGCCTCCTGGTCGGCACGGCGCCAGGCGGAGAAAAAGGCATCCGGCAGCAGCAACTGGAGATGGCAGCCGGGCATGATGGCCTGCAGGCTGGGGCCGGCCTGCACCTGCCACTGCGCCTGCGCGGTCTCGCGACTGCCGTCGACTTCCTGCCAGCGCAGCATGGGCTGGCCAAGCGGTACGGAGACCGAGGCCAGCACGTAGCGCAGGTCGGAGATGTAAAGCCCGGTCTCCGGCAACTGCCCGGCCGGGATCGTCAGATCCTGATCGCTGGCAGCGGCTTGTTCCATCTGGGCGGCGAAGCGGCGGGTCTCGACATAGCCGCGCGGCATCTGGTCCGGGCTGAACAGGAAATCGGCCAGGGCGAGCTGACAGTCGTCGGCCAGGACATGGGCCTTGAGCTGGACCCGCAGCGCGGCAAGCAGCGCGGCGGGCAGGGTGCGGGCCGGGATGCTGTAGCGCGACCAGGTCAGGACGGGCAAGGCCAGCAGCAGGGCCTGGCGTAGTCCTGCCGGGCTTTCTTGTATGCTGCTCTCGACGCTGGTTTCGATCAGATCGGCCAGTTCGTCGTAGGCGTGGCTATGGGTCTCGTGCAGGCGATCCAGGGCCTGGTTGAGCGGGCCCTCCTGATTGTTGTCGAGCATCTTGCCGGCTTGCTGGGTCAGTTCGGCTTCCCACCAGCGGTCCTCGGTGCGGCTGGCGGAGTCGGCCAGGCCCTTGGCCAGCCAGACCAGGCGTTCGGCGTCGCGGCTGAGGCGGTGGGAGGAATCGTGTCTCCGTTGTTTCATGGTGGCTCTATTTGGGCGTGGGGCAGCGGGTTGGGCAGGTGCCGCACTCCGCCGCTTCGGGTTGCAGGGTGGCGTGGCCGATACCGTGGCGGGTCTTCAGCAGATTGCGCGCCAGGGGCAGGATGGTGGACCAGTCGGACAGGCAGGCGATGTCAAGATGGGCCGATAGGGCGATCTGGCCGGAGGACAGGGTCCAGACATGCAGGTCATGCACCGAATCCACGCCCTCGATGTCTTCCAGATTGGCGCTGACGGCTTTCAGGTCGATGTGCTCGGGCACCGATTCGAGCAGGACATGGATCGCCTCGGATAGCAGCCGCCAGGCCGAAACCAGGATCAGGCCCGAGACCAGCAGCGACAGCAGCGGGTCGATCGGCATCCAGCCGGTGAACTGGATCACCAGGCCGGCGACCAGGGCGGCCACCGAGCCCAGAATGTCGCCCAGGACGTGCATCATGGCGGCCCGGGTATTGAGGGTCTTTTCGCCCTTGGATAGCTGCCAGGCCACGCCCAGATTGACCAGCAAGCCGATGAAGGCGACCAGGGTGACCGTGCCGCCCTGGACCTGCACCGGCTGGGCGAAGCGGCCCAGGGCCTCGATGGCGATGAAGGTGACCAGGCCCAGCATCAGCAGGCTGTTGGCCAGGGCGGTCAGCACCTCGACCCGGACCAGGCCGTAGGTGTGGCGTCCAGTCGGCGGCTTGCGCGCCAGCCAGGCGGCGAAGGCGGCCAGCCCGAGCGCGGTCGAGTCGGTGAGCATGTGGCCGGCGTCGGAGAGCAGCGCCAGGGAGCCTGACCACCAGCCGGCCAGGGATTCGATGACAGCGAAGCCGAGGGTGAGATAGAGGGCGCCGGTCAGATGGTGATGGTCGCCGTGTCCGCCGAGGTGGTGATGGGCATGGTCGGTGCCGGTGTCCACCGAGCAAGGCTGGTCATGATGATGAGGGTGTGCCATGGGGTGTGGTCGGGTCGTTGAGGGCGAGTTCGGTATCGGTCTGGCCGATGCCGGCGAGGTGATGCACGGCATTCATGTAGCGCGGGCTTTCGTGCAGGGCGACCCGGCTGGGCGGATGGGGCCGGCCGTGCATGCGGGCGAAGCGGATCAGGGAGACCGGCGCGGTATCCCATTTCAGCCGCTCCAGCAGGGCGTCGGCCCGCTCCGGCTTGTTGCAGAGCAGGGCCATGTCGCAACCGGCCGCGAGCGCCGCCTTGGCCCGGGCCAGGTCATCTCCGGCGACGCTGGCGCCTTCCATGCCCAGGTCGTCGCTGAAGATCATGCCCTCGAAGCCATAGCGGCCGCGCAGGATCTCGGTCAGCCAGTGGCGCGAAAAGCCGGCCGGCTCAGGCGCAATCAGCGGGTAGATGACATGGGCCGGCATGATGCCGGACAGGCCCAGGTCGATCAGGCGGCGGAAGGGAATCAGGTCGTCGCCCTCCAGTTCGGCCAGGGTCCGCTCATCGACCGGGATATCCAGGTGCGAGTCGGCGACCACATAACCGTGGCCGGGAAAGTGTTTGCCGACCGCGTTCATGCCGGCCTCGTGCAGGCCCAGGACCAGGGCGTGGCCCAGGGTCGCAACGGCCTCCGGGTTGCGGTGGAAGGCGCGGTCGCCGATGACCCGGCTGGTACCGTAGTCCAGATCCAGCACCGGGGCGAAACTGAAATCGACGCCGATGGCGCGCAGTTCCGCGCCCAGCACGTAACCGGTGTCCCGCGCCAGGCGCTGGGCCTTGCCCGGGTGCTCCGCCCAGATTTCACCCAGCGCGCCCATGGCCGGGATGGGGGTAAAGCCGGTGCGGAAACGCTGCACCCGGCCGCCTTCGTGGTCGACCCCGATCAGCAGCGGCGGATGGCGCAGCGAGTGAATCTCGCGGCACAGCTCGGCGATCTGCTCCGGGCTTTGGTAATTGCGGGCGAACAGGATCACGCCGCCGACCAGCGGGTGGCTCAGCCGGCGCCGGTCGGCTTCATTGAGGGCCGTGCCTTCGACGTCCAGCATCAGGGGGCCCAGTGGTTGGCGCAGTGCGGTCATGTCAGTCCTCGGCGATGACAAAGGCGACGGCATGGTCCCGCTCGTCGCTGATCGACAGGTGGATGTTGCCGATCCGGCGTTCTGCCAGCCAGTCCTGCAGTTCGCCGGAGAAGGCAAAGCCGGGACGGCCCAGGTCGTCGTGGGTGACGGTGATCCGCTCCATGTGCACCGGCGCGCGCAGGCCGGTGCCCAGCGCTTTGGCCACAGCCTCCTTGGCGGCAAAGCGCTTGGCCAGGAAACGGGCCTTGTCCTGGGCGGCGGCGTATTCCTCCAGTTCGGCCGGGGCCAGGATGCGCCTGGCCAGGCGCTCGTCGTGGCGTTCGATCATGCCCGCCATGCGGGTCACGGTGACCAGGTCGACGCCGATGCCGCGGATCATGCTGCCGACCCCGTGCGACTGGCGGCCAGGGCGGCCAGGCCATGGTGGGTGAAGGCCAGGCCCATGTAGACCGGGGCCAGGAAGTTGAGCACGGGGATGAAGTGCAACAGCCCGAGCAGGCTGGACAGGCCGAACAGCCAGCCGCCGCCGGCATGGCGCTCGTCCTTCAGTTCCGCCGCCGAGGCATGGTCGGACAGGGCGTCGTACATGAACAGGCGCTGGTTCAGCCAGGCATTGAGCAGGATCGAAACCGCGATGCCGAACGGGGCGAATAGCCAGACCGGCAGAAGCAGCACCCAGGCCAGGATATAGAGCAGCAGGGCCAGGACGCTGTTGACCACGCTGCCGAGCAGGCTGCCGCCCTTGAGTCGGGCCAGGTCCGGGTAATGGCGCTCGGCGACGAAATCGACGATAAACGGCATCAGGAACAGGGAGGTGATCATGAGCGCGGTGACATACAGCGCCGGCAGCCAGAGCAGGGCCAGGATGATGATCACGGCGTACGCCATCAGCCATTCTGCTCCGGCCCAGTGCAGCAGGGCCTGGAACGGGGTGGTGGCGAGGAAGCTGGCGAGCTCGGCCTTCCAGGCCGCGCCGAACAGCCAGGCCAGACCGCCCCAGAGCAGCAAGGAGAGCCCCATCGGCCAGAGCACCAGGGCCAGCATGCGGGGCGCCAGCAAATCCTGGGCGGCGCGCTGGAGGGAGCGAAGCAGGTTGTCCATGAGACCGGATTATACCGGCCCGGCCTGAGCGATAATCCACCGGTTTGCAACAGAGGATCGACCATGATCGACAAGAAAACCGTACTCGATGCCTTTCACTTCCGTCACGCCTGCAAGGAATTCGACCCGGCCAGGAAGATTCCGGCCGAGGATTTCGACTTCATCCTGGAGACCGGGCGGCTGTCGCCCAGTTCGTTCGGCTATGAGCCCTGGCGCTTTGTGGTGATCCAGAGCCCGGCCCTGCGCGAGAAACTGCTGCCGGTGACCTGGGGCGCCAAGAAGCAGCTGCCGACGTCGAGTCACTATCTCGCCATCCTGGCCCGCAAGGGCGGCATGCGCTATGACGGCGCGCATGTGCGCCACATGATGCACGATGTCCTGAAGCTCTCGCCGGAGCGGATCGAGATGCGCAGCGCGGTCTACCGCAAGTTCCAGGAATCGGACTTCAAGCTGCTCGACGACGAGCGCGCCCTGTTCGACTGGAACGGCAAGCAGGCCTATATCGCCCTGGGCAACATGATGACCGCCGCGGCCATGATCGGCATCGACTCCTGCCCGGTCGAGGGCTACGACCAGGCCAGCGCCGAAGCGGTACTGGCCGAGGCGGGCGTACTCGATCCGGCGGAATGGGGCCTGGCCGTGATGGTCGGGTTCGGCTATCGGGTCAACCCGCAATCGACCAAGGTCCGGCAGGCCATGGCGGAGGTGGTGCAGTGGGTGGAATAATGGGCGCCGCCGATGGTCATGAAAACCGATAGCCACCCGCCTGAAGCCTGGTTCGTGTATGTCCTGGAATGCACGGGCGGGATGCTCTACACCGGGATCACCAATCATCTTGAACGCCGCTTCGACAAGCATGTCTCAGGCAAGGGTGCCACCTACACCCGGTTGAATCCGCCGATCCGGTTTCTGGCTTGCCATGCCTATGCCAGCAAATCCGAGGCGGCGAAGGCCGAATACCAGCTCAAGCGGCTGCCCCGGACGCGCAAGCTGGAATGGGTGGCGCTTCATGCCGATAACCTTGTTCAGGCACAAACGGAGTAATAAATGGACCAATTGAGCACGCTGCAGTCGGCCGGGCTGACGTTGCCCACGCCGGCCTATCTGTTCGGCCTCATCCTGTTCAGCGTCATCGGCTATGCCGCCTACCGATATGGCAAGAAGAGCGAACTCAAGACCACCAAGTGGATCGGCGTTGCGCTGATGCTCTATCCCTATCTCATTTCCCAGACCTGGCAGCTTTACCTGGTAGGCGCGGGTTTGTCGGCAAGTTTGCTGGTCTGGCGGCGCTGAGATGCTGCACTGGGCCGAGTACATGAAATTCTTCGTCGCCCTCGCGGTCGTCGTCAATCCGATCAGCGCGCTGCCGCTGTTCGTCAGCATGACCGTCAACAACAACCCGGGCGAAAAGAAGCAGATCGCGCGCCTGGCGAGCATTTCTGTCGCCGTGGTCCTCAGCCTGGCCGCGGTTCTCGGTCAGCCCATCCTGACCCTGTTCGGGATCACCATCGCCTCGTTCAAGGTTGGCGGCGCCATCCTGATCCTGCTGATGGCCGTCGCCATGATGCATGCCGCCCCCACTCGGCAAAGACAGACGCCGGAAGAAGCCAGGGAGGCCGAGAGCAAGGAAAACATTGCCGTCGTGCCGCTGGCCATCCCGCTGCTCGCCGGGCCCGGCGCCATCTCCACCACCATCGTCTACGCCACCGAACAGGATTCGCTCGGGCATCTGGGCCTGATCATGCTCTGCTGTCTGCTGGTCGCCGGCCTGACCTGGCTGTTCCTGAGACTGGCGACGCCGGTCAGCATCTGGCTGGGCGAAACCGGGGTCAACATAGCCACCCGGCTGATGGGTTTGCTGCTTGCCGCCGTCGCGGTCGAGATCTTTACCAGCGGCCTGGTCGTTTTGTTGCCCGGGCTCAAGTAAGGCCAACGCACCTCATTGCAGTCATCGACCCGCTATGCGTTTCAAACCCCTGGGGCACCGAACAGGGGCCAGTCCCGCCCAACAAACGGTCCCATTCGAAACCGGCCCTGAGTATTGAACCCAGGAAATCCATTAGGCGGTGCTGCACACCCTAAGAAAACGCTGATTTATTCGAGTTTCGTCGCTCCCGCGAAAGCGGGAGCCCA
>JBBIJC010000031.1:0-24507 GCA_037446165.1 Hydrogenophilales bacterium
CTCACAATGTGGGCGTTTTGCTTTGCTTGGCCCTCACTTGAATAGGGTTGACCGGATCAGAATTGTATTTCCAGATTGTCGATCAGTCGGGTTGAACCGAGTCGTGCTGCACCCAGTACAACCAGGTTGTTCTGGTCCTGGCCAGGGGGCAACAAGGTATCCTGACTACGGACACTGATGTAATCCACCAGCCATCCATGCCTTTCAAGGTTTGTTTTGGCTTCTGTTTCAAGCAAAACAAATGCACGCTCACCAGACCTGATTGCGTCGGTAATTCGACTCAGTTCGGCATGGAGGCGTGGGGCTTCCTTCCGCTCGGCGCTCGTCAGAAATCCGTTTCTGGATGACAGGGCCAGGCCGTCTTCGGCGCGCAGGGTTTCGCCCTCGATGATTTTGATAGCGAGATTGAATTGGCGGGTCATTGCCTTGATCAGGAAAAGCTGCTGATAGTCCTTCTTGCCGAACACGGCGTAACAGGGACGAGCCATTTCAAAGAGTTTGAGCACGACGGTGCAGACGCCCTGGAAGTGGCCGGGACGGAATGCGCCGCAGAGTTGGTCGGCCAATGGCGGGACGACCTGGTAAGTCTGTGGTTCCGTGTACACTTCATCGACATCCGGAGCAAAGACGAGGTTGCATCCCGCGGCTTCGAGCTTCGCACAATCATCCGCCAGCGTCCTTGGATAGCGTTCAAAGTCTTCGCCCTGACCGAACTGGAGCGGATTCACGAAAATGCTGGCAACGACTGGGGCGCCAGCTTGCTTTGCTTGATCCACCAGGGCGATATGGCCGGCATGGAGATTGCCCATGGTCGGTACCAAGGCAGTGTGTCTTTCACCAGCCAGCGCTAGGCGTAGTTCGGTTACGCTGTGTATAAGCTGCATCTTAAAAAGCGTGTTCGCTGGCGGGGAACTCGCCGTTCTTGACCGCTGTGACGTAGTTGCGCACTGCGGCTTTGATGTCGACGGAACCGGTTAGGAAGTTGTGTGCGAAACGGGGCGGATGTTCGGTCAGGCCCAGGATGTCGTTCAGCACCAACACTTGACCCGCACACTGTTTGCCAGCGCCGATCCCGATGGTTGGAATAGGTACGCAATTGCTGACTTCATTGGCGAGCAAGGCAGGTATGGATTCCAGGACAAGCATCTCGGCGCCAACCTTTGCCAGGTTTGACGCATCTTCGAGAAGCTGCTGGGCCGCCTTGTGGTCGCGTCCTTGCGCCCGGTAACCGGTCTGGTTGACGGACTGTGGCAGCAGGCCAAGATGGGCGCAGACGGGAATGCCGCGTCGAGCCAGGAAGGCCACGGTATCGGCCATGATCGCACCGCCTTCCAGTTTGACCATGTTGGCGCCTGCTGCGAGTAGTCGCGCGGCGCTGGAAAAAGCCTGAACCGGACTTTCCTGATAGCTGCCGAAGGGGAGGTCGGCCATCACGAATGCATTGGCTGCGCCGCGGCGGACGGCTTCGGTGTGATAGACCATATGCTCCAGAGTGACCGGCAATGTCGTGTCATGGCCTTGTACCGTCATGCCCAGCGAGTCGCCGACCAGCAGGATGTCGATCCCGGCCTGGACTAGTATCCTGGCGTAGGCAGCGTCGTAACAGGTGAGTGCGACGAGTTTTTCACCCGCTTCGGTTTTTTTCAGCAATTGCGGCAGAAACATGGCTCATGCCCCCAGATTGAAGAATTCCCGCGTGCCTCGCATGTCACGGATGCGCTCCAGCAGCAACTGGAAATCGGCTTCTCGATCAGCGAAATTGAGGCGCTCACAATTGACCATCAGCAACGGTGCAGCATCGTAATGATAGAAGAATTCGCTGTAGGCGCGGGCGACTTCGGCGAGATACTGTTCGCTCATGCCCCGTTCGTAGTTGCGATTGCGTTTCTTGACCCTCTCCAGCAGGACGTCCGGCCCGGCTTGGAGATAGATGACCAGATCCGGCGCTGCGGCTTGAGGCCGGAGACCATCGTAGAGTTGCTGGTAGAGCCGGTATTCCGCTTCCGCGAGATTGATCCGCGCAAACAGCGGGTCTTTGTCCAGAATGAAATCTGCCACCGTAATCGGCGAGAAGAGTTGTCCCTGGTTTAAATTGCGCACCTGTTCGGCACGGGAGAGCAGAAAGAACAGCTGGGCCGCCAGGGCGTGGCGATGACGATCTTCATAGAACTGGGGCAGGAAGGGGTTGTCGTCGGCATTCTCAAGCAGCAATTCGGCACCGAGATGGGCTGCGAGTTTACGGGCCAAACTAGTCTTGCCTGCGCCGATCGGTCCTTCGACCGCGATGTAACGGAAACGGACAGGCAGCATCAGTTCAGCTTGGCCAGTAAGTCGGTAACCCGGCCGTGGCCAGGAATGATGGTATCGGGTGCGATTTCGGCGAGGGGCTGTAACACAAAGCGCCGCTCGTGCATGCGCGGGTGCGGCAGGCGCAAGCCGGGTTCATCCTGGCTGAGACCGTTGTACAGCAGGATATCCAGGTCAAGTGTGCGCGGGGAATTGCGGAAGCTGCGTACTCGGCCATGGCGATGTTCGATCTCAAGCAGGTGGGTCAGCAAACCGCGGGCAGACAGCCGGGTGCTGATGCAGGCCACTGCATTGATGAAGTCGGGTTGGTCGACATAGCCGGCTGGCGGGCTGGAGTATAACCGGGAGCGGCTGACCAGCCGGGTTTCTGGTAGCGCATCGAGTTCCTGCAGGGCCTGTTCGACTTGCGTACTCGGTTCGTTCAGATTGGCCCCCAGGGCGATAAACGCGAACACGGAGTCAGTCATTCTCAGCCGGTTCTGCCGGGCCATTCGTTGAGGCCGATTCGTCCGGCTTGCGAGTGCGACGCTTGCGTTTTCGTTTTGTGGAGCTGGCGCTTGCCGGCAATAGCATGGTTGCGCGCTCATCTTCCCCTGCATCCTGGAACCGATCCCACCAATCTGCCAGTTCGGCCGGTGCGTCTTCGCCCCGGGCACGCAGGGCGAGGAAATCGTAGCCGGTCCGGAAGCGGGGGTGGTCCAGTAACCGATAAGGCCGGCTGCCACTGCGTTGTTCGAAACGTGGCTGCAGGGACCAGATCTCCTTGATCGTGCCGTCCAGCCGACGCGGGAAGGCCAGCATTTCGCGCTGCCGTTCTAGTGTGTCGTCCATGGCCTCATACATGGCCTGTTGTTCTGACAGGCCGCTGTCTCGGTATTTCTGCCATTGAGATTGCAGGTCAAACCAGAGCAGGCAGGCCAGCATGAAGGCGGGTGACGCCGACTGGCCGTGACGGATGCGCTCGTCAGTGTCATGCAGCGCGGCATGGAGGAAATGTTTGCGGCTGGGGTCGTCCAGTATGGTGTCCAGCATCGGCAGGATGCCGTGATGCAGGCCTTCGGCCCGCAACTGGTGCAGACCCCGTTCGGCGTGGCCGGACAGTAGCAACTTCATCATTTCGTCGAACAGGCGCGCGGCAGGGATGCGTTCCAGCATGGGTGCCAGGCTGGCGATCGGTGCCCGGGTGTCGGGCGCAATGTGGAAATCGAGTTTGGCTGCGAAACGGGTCACCCGCAGCATGCGGACCGGATCTTCCCGGTAGCGGGTGGCCGGCTCGCCGATCATGCGCAGAACCTTTTTGCGGGCATCGGCCACGCCGTCATGGTAGTCCCAGACCTCTTCCATTTCCGGATCGTAGTAGAGGGCATTGACCGTGAAGTCGCGGCGGGCGGCGTCTTCGTGCTGCGAACCGAATACATTGTCGCGCAGGAGCATGCCGTCTTCGGCGGTGACCCGGGAGGTTTCCTCGTCGTTTTGCGGGGTATGGGCGCGGAAGGTGGTGACCTCGATGGTATCCGGGCCGCAATAGACATGGACGATCTGGAACCTTTTGCCAATGAGACGGGAGCGGCGAAAAAGATGACGGACATCCTCCGGTGAAGCGTCCGTGGCAATGTCGAAATCCTTGGGTACCCGGCCGAGCAGGAGGTCGCGCACCGCCCCGCCGACCACGAAGGCCGCAAAGCCACCTTCTTTCAGGGTACGGGTCACCTTCAGGGCGCAGGCGGGGATACTGTCCCGTCGGATGCCGTGTTGTGCTACAGGAAATATGCGGGGCTCGGAAGGGCGGGTGGGTTTGCCGAGAACTTTGCCCAGCCAGCGGCGTATCATTCGTTCAGAAGTCGTGTTGATCAGTGTCGAATCCGCCAGAGCGGGTGGTCGGATCCCGAATTCGGGTCTGGCGGCATTATACACAGCGGGCCGTGATCAGGCGGTAGCATCACCTTGCCTGAGTGGGCGCAGTGAAGCACAATTCAGCCCATCGAAAATCCCAACATGTAAGAGGTTCTGCGTGATCGCCCTCATTGAAGCCGCAGGCTGGCCCATCTGGCCGCTGATTATTGCTTCCATTCTTGCCCTGGCCATTATCTTCGAGCGCTCCTACACCCTGCGCCGCAATCAAATCGTTCCCCCTTCGTTGCTCGACCAGACCCTCGCTGCACTTCGCAAGGAGGGCCCGACCACCAATTTGCTGCGTGTCCTGGCCGAGGGGTCGCCGCTCGGGCGCATCCTGTCCGCAGGCATACGCAATTCGAGCAGCAGCCGGGAGATCATGAAGGAATCGCTGGAGGAGGCTGGTCGCGCGGTGGCTCACGACCTTGAGCGCTATCTACCCACGCTGGGTACCATCGCCTCCATCGCGCCGTTGCTGGGCCTGCTCGGCACCGTGATCGGCATGGTGGAAATATTCGGTTCGCAGACGCCCACCGGCGGCAATCCGGCGGTGCTCGCCCATGGCATTTCGGTCGCCCTGTACAACACCGCGTTCGGTTTGATCGTGGCCATTCCGAGCATGATTTTTTACCGTTTCTTCCGCGGCAAGGTTGATGGCCTGCTGGTGGAAATGGAGCAGCAGGCGCTGACCCTGGTTGAGTTGCTGCATGGGGAACGCAAGTGAACTTCAAGCGTGGAGTCGGCCGGGATGAGCCGGAAATCAATCTGATTCCGCTGATCGATGTCCTGCTGGTGATTCTGATCTTCCTGATGGTGACGACCACCTATGCCCGGTTCTCCGAATTGCAGATCAACCTGCCCGAGGCCAAGGGCGATACAGCCAAGGATACGCCAGCCCAGATTTCGGTTGATGTGGACGCCAGTGGCAATTACCGGATCAACAATGCGGCGGCCAGCGGCCATGATGTCGAATCCCTGACCGCAGCCATGACTACTGCCGGCGCGGGCCAGAAAGATCCGGTCGTGGTCATCAGCGCCGATGCCCTGACCACCCATCAATCCGTCGTCCGTGTGATGGATGCCGCCCGGCGCGCAGGCTATACACGGGTCACCTTCGTCACTCAGACCGCGGCTTCCGACAAGCCTTGAGCCTCGAATCGCCACTGGTTCGCTGCTGGTATTGTCCTCGCGGCTGGTGTCTGACCCTGGTTCCTCTAGCCCTGCTCTTCGCTGCGATTTCGTGGTTGCGCAGGCGTCTGTACGCGTGGGGGTGGCTGAGTAGTATCCGCATGCCCGTGCCGGTGATCGTGGTTGGCAATCTGACTGCGGGCGGTACGGGAAAAACCCCGCTGGCAATCTGGCTGGTGGAGGCGCTGCGTGCACAAGGCTATCGCCCTGGCATAGTGAGCCGGGGCTACGGCGCGCGGGCAGCCTCAGCCAACGCCGTCGATCCAGCCAGTGACCCGCGCCAGGTCGGTGACGAACCAGCCTTGCTGGCAAGGCGGTTGCACTGTCCGGTCTGGGTTGGGCGCAGCCGGGTCGAGGCGGCAACCAGCTTGCTGGCGCACAACCCCGAAGTGAACGTGATCGTGGCCGACGACGGCCTGCAGCATTACGCCCTGGCCCGAGACGCGGAGATCGTCGTGGTGGATGGCCAGCGCCGGTTCGGCAACGGTTGGTATTTGCCTGCGGGTCCGCTAAGGGAAGGCTTGGGTCGTCTAAGCCAGGTCGATGCAGTGGTGATCAATGGCGGCGGCCACCTTGCTGATGCGCCTTGTCCCGTTTACCACATGACACTGGCTGGAGCGCAGTTCACCCGTCTGAATAATCCCGGCCACGCCGTCTCTGCCGACTATTTTTCTGGTCGACAGGTGCATGCCTTGGCGGGCATCGGCAACCCCGGACGTTTCTTCGGCGCGCTGGCTGACATGGGGCTCAACGTGGTGCGCCACCCGTTCCCGGATCACCACGTTTACCTACAGGATGACTTGCCGCAGGGTACACTGATCATGACCGAGAAGGATGCCGTCAAATGCGCTGCCTTCGCGCACCCCGATGCCTGGGTTTTTGCGGTTGACGCCGAGCTATCGGACGGGCTAGATCGACTAATACTTAACAAGCTGGAAGTGAGACATGGACCACAAGCTGCTTGAAATACTCGTCTGCCCACTGTGCAAGGGGCCGCTCGAGTACCAGAAGGAAAATCAGGAACTGATCTGCAAGGCCGATGGGCTGGCCTTTCCGATCCGGGATGGGATCCCGGTCATGCTGGAGGAAGAGGCCAGGACGCTGACCGAAGGGGAAAGGACGGCCTGATGGCCGCCAAGTTTCCACTCCAGGTCCTGCTCGATCAGGCCAGGCACCGCATGACAGCTGGCGAGCGTTTGCTGCTGATGATCCGACGCAAGGAAGAGGCCGCCAAGCTCAAGCTGGAGGAGTTGCAACGCTATCGGCGCGAATATCAGTCGCGTCTGGCAGGCAATAGCCAGGGCGGGATGGATATCCTGATGCTGCGCGAGTTTCATGTCTTTCTGGGCAAGCTGGAATTGGCGATTCGGCATCAGGCCAAGGAGGTTGAACTCCAGCACGCCCGCTGGCAGGCGGCGCACCAGAGCTGGCTCGATCTGCGGCAGAAGGTGAAGTCCTACGAAGTGCTGGAAAAACGTCATATCCAGGCTGAGATCCGGCAACAGGAGCGCAAGGATCAGCGTCAGAACGATGAGTTTTCGGGGCGAAAGGCGGCCGAGAAAATCCAGTCCGGGCGCCACTGAGTTCACGTGGCACAGGTCTTGCAAAGTGTCTGGACGAGACCCTGAGACCAGAGACCATGATACAGATTGCCGCCGCCATCAAACCGGGAGCGAATATTACCGGTACGACCGATCCTGCATCGGCTGGTGATTCGGCTTCCTCCTTTCTTGCGCAGTACGCGCGGACCCTTTCCAGGCAGGATGAGGCATCCAGTAAAGCCGCGAACCCTCTGGATGCGTTGTTGCCGGGCGCAAGCGACAAAACCGGTTCCGGTAGCACGGCGGACAGTTCGGCTGGCAGCGATCCGGCTCTGGATCTCACCAGCCTGTCCCTGATGCAGGCACTGGTCGTGCCGGGAATGGTTGCGATGCCGGACAAGGCGACGCCTCAGCTGGCCAACGCCGGTTCGGATAAGCAGGCCGGAATTGCTGCACTGGGACAAGACTCCGGCAAAGGGCAAAGTTTGCCGAATATGATGGCAACTCTTGCCGGTCAGCGAGCCGAAAGCCAGCTTCAGGTACAGTTGGACTCATCGAGCCAAACCAATCTGGGCGCTTCAAATCAAGGCAAGGCCGAGATGAGCTTTCTGGATGCGCTGACGGCGAAGGTAAGCGCGGCTGCCATTGCTCCTGAGCAAGCGCCGACCAAGGTGCTTGCTCAGGCCAATGCCGACGTCCCGGCCGGCTCAGTGCCGCCTTTGGCTGGTCAGGTGTCGATACAGGTTCCGGTGACAACGGTGGTGGCGGATAAGCCTGTGATCACCATGCAGAGCAGCTTCGGTTCACCAGGCTGGTCGCAGGAGCTGGGCGACAAGGTGGTCTGGATGAGCAATAGCCAGGGTCATATGTCGCAGCTGGTGCTTAATCCACCCAGCATGGGCGCGGTCGAAATCCGATTGCAATTGAATGGCGCCGATGCGGGTGCCCAGTTCTATTCGGCCAATGCCGATGTCAGAAACGCGCTTGAGGCCGCCATGCCAAAACTGCGGGAAATGCTCGCCGGCGCAGGAATCAACCTGGGCCAGACCACAGTCAGCAATCAATCCTTCAGTCAACGAGATGGCTACCAGCAGTCGCAGCAGAAGTCCTCGGATGGCAGTGCCAGCGGCTTGTCCGGCTCTGTTGCGGGCATCGGGTCGATGCTTTCTGCGTCATCGTTCCTGGGGGCAGGAACTTCATTGCTGGATTACTACGCTTGATCTGCGTGCGATTCGGCTAAGTGACCTGAGTGATGATTCTGGTCGCACTTGGTCTTGGTAACAAAAAACTTAAACTTCTTATTAAAACACCATGTTTTTGTGCTATTTTTAGCCGAATTAAATGGTTCTGAGTGGAGCGTTGTAAGCCATGGCAAAGGAAAAAGTGGCCGCTGAAGAAGGGGCTGAAGACGCGCCCAAGGGCAAGGGCAAGAAAAAGCTGATCATCATCCTGGTTGCTGTCCTCGTGCTGGTGTTGGGCGGTGGCACGGCGGCGTTTCTGTTACTTTCCAAGCCCGCTGACAAGCATGCCAAGCAGGAAGAGGCGGCGGCAGAAGAGGACAAAACGCCTCCTGTTTACGAGAGTCTGGATTCCTTCACGGTCAATCTGGCCGGGGGTGAGTCCTATCTGGCGGTGGAAATCAAGCTGCTGATGGCCAACACCGAAATCCAGGAAAAGCTCAAGGAACGCATGCCTGAGGTCAGAAACGATATCCTCAACCTGCTATCAAGCAAGCAGCCGGACGAGTTGTCGACGCCGGAAGGCAAAACCAAACTGTCTACGGACATCCAGGCCGATATCAATGGCCTGTTGAAGGTCAAGCCGGAAAAGGGTGTGAAGAAAGTGTTGTTTGGCTCCTTCTTGATCCAATAGGAGAAACGTGGCTGACGATATCCTCTCCCAGGAAGAAGTCGATGCGCTGCTCCGCGGTGTAACGGGGGAACCCGAGGAAGCCGACAGCGAAGACAGCACGGGAGGGGTTCGCACCTACGATATCGGTCGGCAGGAGCGGATCGTCCGGGGACGGATGCCCACCCTGGAGATCATCAATGAGCGTTTCGCCCGAAATTTCCGCATCGGCCTGTTCAATCTGATCCGGCGTACCGCCGAGATATCGGTTGGCCCGGTTGCCGTCATCAAATACAGCGAGTTCGTCCGCAACCTGATCGTCCCGACCAACCTGAACCTGGTGCACATGCACCCGCTGCGCGGAACGGCGTTGTTTGTATTCGACCCCAACCTGGTCTTTCTGGTCGTCGACAACCTGTTCGGGGGCGATGGTCGCTATCACATGCGGGTCGAGGGCCGTGATTTCACCCTGGCCGAACAACGCATCATCCGCAAGATGCTGGAGGTGGTGTTCGAGGAATATGGCAAGGCCTGGGAACCCCTGTTTCCGGTCACGCTGGAGTATGTCCGGTCGGAGATGAACACCCAGTTTGCCAATATCGCGACACCGACCGAGGTGGTCGTGGTCACCACCTTCAATATCGAGCTGGGCACTTCGGGCGGCGATTTCCACATCTGCATGCCCTACAGTATGATTGAGCCCATGCGCGACCAGCTGACCAGCACCATGCAGGCTGATCGCGCTGAGGCGGATGAGCGCTGGGTTACCGAGATGTCGCTGCAAGTTCAGGACGCCGAGGTGGAGCTGGTGGCTCATCTGGGTCAGGCGGCAATCACCTTGCGGCAGATCATGGGACTGAAGGCAGGAGATGTGGTTTCGCTCGATCTGCCCGACGCGGTGATCGCCGAAGTGGACGGCGTGCCATTGTTCGAATGCCATTATGGCCAGAAAAACGGGCAACTCGCTTTGAAGGTCGAGCGAGTGCTACAAGGGCGTGAGCGGGCGGCGATCGCCGGGGTCAAGCGATGAGCGAAGAAGCGGGAAAAGACGTAACTGCAGATGACTGGGCGGCCGCAATGGCGGAGCAGGAACCTGCGTCTGCCGCTGGCGGGGCCGAGGATGACTGGGCGGCCGCAATGGCGGAGCAGGCTGTAGCCGAGTCCGCAGACCCATTGGCCGAGCCTCAGAAAGCCAATATCTTCCAGAACCTGGCGCCCACCGATGGTCACCCGGCCGCAGCGAATAATCTGGACCTGATCCTGGATATTCCGGTTCAGCTTACCGTTGAACTTGGCCGAACCAAGATCGCCATCCGCAACCTGCTGCAATTGGCCCAGGGCTCCGTCGTGGAACTGGACGGTCTGGCCGGTGAGCCGATGGATGTCCTGGTCAACGGCTGTCTTATTGCCCAGGGCGAAGTGGTGGTGGTGAACGACAAATTCGGTATTCGACTGACCGATATCATCAGCCCCGCCGAACGGCTGCGCCGCATCAACCGATGATTTCCCTGCGCGGGTTTGCCCTCCTGCTCCTGGGCATGGGCTCGACTGCCGCTCAGGCTGCGGGAGCCATGCCCCAGACCTCCGGCTTTGCTGCCTTCTTCCAGGCCCTGATGGGACTCCTGATCGTGCTCGGCCTGCTGTATGGGTTTTTCTGGCTACTGCGTCGTTTTTCACCAGGCCAGACCGGGGCGCAGGGCGCGGTCAAGGTGGTTGGCGGGGTCATGATTGGTCCTCGCGAGCGGCTCGTGGTGGTGGAGGTGCAGGACACCTGGTTGCTGGTCGGCGTGGCTGCGGGCCATGTCAGCACGCTGCACACCCTGCCGCGGCCGGAGGGCTTGGAGGCGGGCTCGACCCAGCCAACGGCCATGGCTGCAACTTTCTCCGACAAGTTGACTGACCTGATCAAACGCGCAAAAGGTTGAGCAAAGTGCGCCGACTATTGCTGTTCCTCCTGTTGTTCGTGCCTGCCCTGGCCTGGGCCGCGCCCGGTTTGCCGGTGGTGACCAGCACACCGGCGGGCGGGGGCGGCCAATCCTACAGCTTCAGCATCGAAGCCCTGCTGTTCCTGACCTCGCTGACCTTCCTGCCGGCAATATTGTTGATGATGACGTCATTCACCCGCGTCGTCATTGTCCTCTCGCTGATGAGGCAGGCGCTGGGGACCATGCAGTCGCCGCCGAACCAGGTCATCGTCGGGCTTTCCCTGTTTCTGACCTTTTTCATCATGGGGCCGGTGTTCGACAAGATTTACGACGTGGCCTGGAAGCCTTATTCCGATAACCAGATCAGCTTCGTCGAAGCCATCGATCGCGGTTCCCAGCCGCTCAAGGCGTTCATGCTCAAGCAGACCCGGCAGGAAGACCTGGCCCTGTTCGTGAAGTTGTCGAACAGCCCGGCGCTGCAGAGTCCCGAGCAGACGCCAATGAAGATCCTGGTCCCGGCCTATGTGATCAGTGAACTGAAGACAGCGTTCCAGATCGGTTTCATCGTGTTCATCCCTTTCCTCATCATCGACATGGTGGTGTCCAGCGTGCTGATGTCGATGGGCATGATGATGCTGTCGCCCATGCTGGTGTCCATGCCGTTCAAGCTGATGCTGTTCGTGCTGGCGGATGGCTGGAACCTGCTGATCGCCTCGCTGGTCCAGACCTATCAGGCATGAGCCCGGAAACCGTCATATCCATCGTCCGCCAGGCTTTGGAGGTCGCGATGCTGACCGCAGGGCCGATGCTCCTGGCCTCGCTGGTGACCGGCCTGCTGATCAGCATCTTTCAAGCGGCGACCCAGATCAATGAAATGACGCTGACCTTCATTCCAAAACTGGTGGTCATGTTCCTGGTGCTGGTGGTTCTCGGGCCCTGGATGCTGAGCATGATCGTCGATTATGTGGTGAAGCTGTACGGCAGCATTCCGACCTTGGTCGGCTGAATCCGCTGTGCTCACCCTTTCAAGCGCCGACTGGAATGGCTGGATGGCGCAGTTTTTCTTCCCTTTCGTGCGGATCCTGGCCTGGCTGGCGATCGACCCGCTGCTGGGCAGTCGCTCGGCGCCGAACAGCGTGCGCCTGGGTCTGGCCCTGATCCTGGCGGTTGTGATTGAGCCGACCTTGCCGCCAGCCCAGTATGTCCCCCTGGTATCCGGCGATGGCTTGCTGATTTTGCTGCAGCAGATCGCTGTCGGGCTGTCACTGGGGTTTGCGCTGAGGATCGTGTTCGCTGCGCTCGAGTTGGCCGGCCAGTTCATCGGCGTGCAGATGGGCCTGTCCATGTCCAGTCTTTACGATCCCGTCAATGGCACACAGACACCCGCGATCGGCCAGTTTCTGGTCCTTACCAGCGCCTTGCTGCTGTTTGCCATGGATGGCCACCATCAGGTGATTGCCGCACTCTGGCAGAGCTTTCGGGATGTACCGGTCGCCGCGACCCCGATTTCGGGCAAGGGCTTCATGATTCTGCTGGAGTGGGGCGGGACGATATTCAGCACCGGTCTGCACATTGCGCTGCCGGTGACCGCGGCGTTGCTCGCCGCCAACCTGGCACTGGGCATGATGACCCGCGCTGCGCCGCAACTGAACATATTCTCGGTGGGTTTCCCGATTACACTGGCCGCCGGCTTCCTGACCCTGTATTTCTCCCTGCTCTATCTGCCCGCCTACATTGAAGGCTATTGGAGCGAAGCCCTGGAAGCCGGAGTCTCCGCCGTGCGCGGACTGTCTGGGCCATGATGCAGACGCCATCAGCCAAACCGCCGGCCTGGGTCGAGCGCTGGTCCGGCCTGATTCCCAAGCCGGGGCGGGTGCTTGACCTGGCCTGTGGCAGCGGTCGCCATGCCGTGTATCTGGCAGGACTCGGTTACCAGATCGATGCGGTGGATATCGACCTGAGCTTGTCGGAAACCGCACAGCGCAGTGCGCCGCTGGTGACCTGGCTGCGCCATGACCTGGAAAACGCCGCGTGGCCGTTCGAGGCGGGCGAGTATCAGGGTGTGCTGGTGACCAACTACCTGCATCGGCCCCTGTCTCCACATCTCATTGACGCCTTGGCGCCAGGCGGGGTGTTGATCTATGCCACCTTCGCCATGGGCCAGGAACGATTCGGCCGGCCGCGGAATCCGGCCCATCTGCTGATGCCCGGTGAACTGTTGGAGATGGTGCGGGGTCAGATGCGTGTGGTGGCCTACGAGGATGTCCTGGAGCAGGCGGATACGCCAACCCGCGTGCAACGCCTCTGCGCCATCAAGAACTAGCTGATTTCAGCTACAATCCTCATTTTTCGGAACCTGACTCGATTATGTTGACCGGCAGTCTCGTCGCTCTAGTTACTCCAATGCTGCCCGATGGCAGTCTCGATTTTCCGCGCTTCAGGGCCCTGGTCGACTGGCATGCCGGACAAGGTACGGATGGCCTGGTCATTGTCGGCACCACCGGCGAATCGCCCACGGTCAATCCCGAAGAACACTGCCAACTGATTCGTACCGCAGTTGAGCAAGCCGCCGGCCGGATTCCGGTCATCGCCGGGACCGGGGCCAACTCCACCACCGAAGCCATCGAACTGACCCGCTGCGCCAAGGCAGCCGGAGCGGTGGCCGGTCTGTCCGTTGCGCCGTACTACAACAAGCCGACCCAGGAAGGGCTGTACCAGCACTTCAAGGCCATTGCCGAGGCAGTCGACCTGCCCGTCATTCTGTACAACGTGCCTGGCCGCACCGTCTCCGATATCGGCAACGATACCGCGTTGCGCCTGGCCCAGGTTCCGGGTGTTGTGGGCATCAAGGATGCCACCGGCAACATCGAGCGCGGCACCCTGCTGATCAAGCAGGCCCCGGCCAGCTTCGCGGTTTACAGTGGCGACGACGCCAGTGCGCTGGCCCTGATGCTGCTCGGCGCCAAGGGGGTGGTTTCGGTGACCGCCAACGTGGCGCCGAAGCTCATGCATGAACTGTGTGTGTCGGCGCTGGCGGGCGATCTGGCCAAGGCGCGGGAGATCAATTTCCGGCTCCTGTCGCTGCACCAGAAACTGTTCGTCGAAGCCAATCCGATCCCGGTCAAGTGGGCCCTGACCGAAATGGGTCTGATCGAAACCGGAATCCGCTTGCCACTCACCTCTCTTTCAACTCAATACCACGACACGTTGCGCGCCGCCCTGCGGGAAGCGGGCGCCATCCAGGAGTAGACCCCCCATGCGCAAGATCGCAACCCTGACTGTGCTCACCCTCGTTCTGGGTGGTTGCTCCATGTTGGACAGCAAGAAGATCGACTACAAGAGTGCCGGCACGCTGCCGACGCTGGAGGCGCCGCCTGATCTGGTCATGCCTTCATCGGACAACCACTACGCGCTGCCCAACGCCCAGGGCAGCGGCCCGACCTCGTACTCGGCCTACAGCCAGGAACGGACAGCGCAACCCGCCGCCAACAGCGCGATCCTGCCCCAGGTTGACAAGGCACGGGTCGAGCGCGATGGCAGCGAGCGCTGGCTGGTGGTCGATGTGCCTCCGAAAGATGTCTGGCCGGTGGTCAAGGATTTCTGGCAGGGCCTGGGTTTCATCATCAACGTGGAAAAGCCGGAGGCCGGGGTGATGGAAACCGACTGGGCCGAGAACCGGGCCAAGATTCCCCAGGATGCCATCCGCAATTTATTGGGCAAAGTGATTGATTCCGTTTATTCGACCGATGAACGGGACAAGTTCCGGACTCGACTTGAACCCACCCCGGATGGCAAGGGGACCGAGATCTACATCAGTCATCGCGGCATGTATGAGGTGTTTGAAGGTACCCAGGGCGGTGGCGACAAGGGCGATGGCCGCACGATCTGGCAACCCAGGGCGCCGGATCCGAGCCTTGAAGCGGAAATGCTCCGTCGTTTGATGGTTCGCTTCGGGGTGGAAGAGGGCAAGGCCAAGACCATGCTTGCTGAAGCGGCGGTACCCCATGCCAATCTGGTCAAAGTGGCCAACGGCGCGCCGGGCCTGGCGTTGCCGGAGCCTTTCGACCGCGCCTGGCGGCGTGTCGGGCTGGCCCTGGACCGAATCGGTTTCCTGGTCGAGGACCGCGACCGTGCCACGGGCGCCTATTTCGTGCGCTATGCCGACCCGGATGCCCAGACCAGCAAGGAGAAGGAAGGCTTCCTGTCCAAGCTGGCGTTCTGGAAGGGCAAGGATGACAAGCTCAAGGCCGAGAAATACCGCGTCAACGTGATCGGCAAGGGCGACAACACCGAAGTTGGCGTCTATCTGGAAAATGGCAGTCCGGCCGCCAACGAAACCGGCGATCGGATTGCCAAGCTGCTCTACGAACAGCTGAAATAAGCAACGGATGCGTTTCGCCTGTCTGGGCAGTGGCAGCAAAGGCAATGCCTGGCTGGTGGAACGCGGCACTACCCGAATCCTGCTCGATTGCGGTTTCGGGGTGCGGGAGATGGCCGCGCGCCTGGCCCGGCTGGGCGTCGAGCCGACTGAAGTTACGGCGATCCTGATCACGCACGAGCATAGCGACCATGCCCGAGGCGCGGCCCGGTTCTCGGCAAAATATGGCTGCGAAGTCTGGCTCACCCCGGGCTGTGCAGTCGCCCTGGACGCGATGGGCGATCTGCCGGGCCGGACCCGGGAAGTCGACAGCCAGTCCAGCTTTGCTATCGGTGAATTGACAGTTCTGCCTTTCCCAGTTCCCCACGACGCCCGCGAACCGGTCCAATACGTGGTCTCGGACGGCAAACGGCGCTGGGGCCTGCTGACCGATGCCGGGCACGTTACCGAGCACATGGTCGCCATGTTGCAGGACTGCGACGCGCTGACCCTGGAATGCAATCATGACGTGGACAGGCTCAGGCAAGGCGGCTACCCTGCCAGCCTGAAGGCCAGGATTCTGGGCCGCTACGGCCATCTGGATAATCTGGCGGCGGCTGAATTGCTGGCGCGGCTGCCGATCGGCAGGCTGCAACATCTGGTGGCGGCGCACCTATCCGAGGAAAATAACTCCCCTGAACTGGCCCGCGCCGCACTGGCCGGTGTTCTGGACTGTGCGCCGGACTGGATCGGGGTGGCCGATCAGACTGACGGACTCGACTGGCGCACGATTGTTTAAACGACTGAAAGACGGAATGACCGAATCCTCTGCTCTTGAGGCAGCCAATACCTTCGAGGAACTCGCCCTCGCCCCGGAACTGCTCTCGGCCGTTCTCGAACTCGGCTATACCGTGCCGACGCCGATTCAGCGCGAGGCCATCCCGCTGGTGCTGGCCGGGCGCGATCTGATGGCCCAGGCCCAGACCGGCACCGGCAAGACTGCCGCCTTTACCCTGCCCTTGCTGCACCAGATCAGGCCCCACGCCAACACCAGCACTTCGCCGGCACGGCACCCGGTCCGCGCCCTGGTCCTGGCGCCGACCCGCGAACTGGCAATCCAGGTCCACGAAAGCGTGGTCGCCTACGCCAAGAATCTGCCCCTGCGCAGCACGGTGGTGTACGGCGGGGTGAACATGAAGGAACAGGAAGCCGACCTGCGCGCCGGGGTCGAGATCCTGGTCGCCACTCCGGGCCGCCTGCTGGACCATGCCGGCAACAAGACCACGCTGCTCAATCAGGTCCAGTTCCTGGTTCTCGACGAGGCCGACCGGATGCTGGACATGGGCTTTCTTCCTGACCTCAAGCGCATCCTCGATTACCTGCCGAAGAATCGCCAGACCCTGCTCTTTTCCGCCACCTTCAACGACGAGATCACCCGCCTCGCCGGAAGTTTCCTGAAAGACCCGCTCAAGGTCGAGGTAGCGCGCAAGAACTCGGCGACCGAACTGGTCGAGCAGGTTGCGCACAAGGTCAACGAGGATGACAAGATCGAGGCCCTGCTGCGCGTGCTGCGGGTGCGCAATCTCAGTCAGGCGCTGGTTTTTACCCGGACCAAATTGTCCGCCGACAAGCTCGGTCGCCGCCTCCAGCGCCGTGGCGTCGAAGTCGGGGTGATCCACGGCGACAAGGCCCAGGTCGAACGCATCCTGGCCCTGGACGGTTTCAAGCAGGGCAAGATCAAGCTCCTGGTGGCGACTGACATCGCCGCGCGCGGCATCGACATCGCCGAACTGCCTTGCGTGTTCAATTTCGAGCTGCCTTATTCGCCGGAAGACTATGTTCACCGCATCGGCCGCACTGGGCGGGCGGGTGCGTCCGGCCTGGCCGTGTCGCTGGTTGCGCCGGAAGAGGACAAGCTGCTGGCCGGTGTGGAACGTTTCATCAACAAACGCCTGGAAGTTTCGCCCTTGCCCACCATGCCCGAGCCGCCTGCACCAATGCGCGCGGCCCCCGTGCCTGAACGGACAGAATCGGCGAATGCCGTCGAGCAGGATGCGGTCGTGCCCCGTAGCAGACGCGGACGGGAACCGGTCTGCGCGCTCTTTCTGCCCCCGGTGCGGCCGGCTGAGCCGGATGCGTCACCTGCCGAATGAACTGGGAACTGGCCCTGACGGCGGTGCTTGTCCTGGCTGGCTGGTTCTGGTGGGACGGCCTCAACAAGCGTGAACTGGCGATCCGTGCGGCGCGCCTGCTCAGCCAGAAGGCCGGGGTCCAGTTGCTGGACGAGACGGTGTCGCTGAAGCGGCTCGGCCTGGCACGGGACGACAATCAGCAGGTGCGGATTCAGCGCCAATTCGGGTTCGAGTATTCCGATACTGGCGATAACCGTCTGCCCGGATATGTCTATCTTCTCGGGGATCGGGTGGTCGATGCAAACCTGGTCATTCCCGCAGCCAAGGAGGTTTGAATGAACAAGCGCTTTGCCCTGCTGTTGTTGTTCTGCTCAGGTCAGGCCCTGGCCGAGTTCAGCTTCGAATACGATTTCGATGCCAATCAGAAGCCCTGGCAGGAGATCCAGTCACAGTTGCCCGCCGCGCCCAAAGCGGAAAACCTGATCCAGTTCGAGGTCAGTTCGGCCTCGCCGCATAAGTACTTTCTCGACCGGGTCTCGATCACGGCCGGCGCGGATGGCGTGGTGCGCTATACGGCGGTAGTCCACACCGCGGGCGGCGCGGAGAACGTGAGTTACGAGGGCATGCGGTGCGGGACGGCAGAGCAGAAGCTGTACGCCTTCGGTCGGTCAAACGGCGAATGGGCGCGCAACAAATACGCAAGCTGGGAGCCGATCCATCTTAGTCAACTCACCAGCTACCAGCGGGAGCTGTACCAGCATTATTTCTGCACTCTGGACGGCGCGGCAGACATGAAGGTCATAAAGCGCGCGCTGGCCAGCGGCGGAATCCGCCGCGGCGGAGATTAGACCGAAGAAGCGGCCTTCAGCCGGGTCGTGATCACCCGGTGGGCAACCCAGCCCAGGGTCAGGTAAAGCGCGGTACTGGCCACATAGCGCGGGAAATACTGGATCACCTTGGCGGCGTAATCGGTCAGCGCCATCTGGCCAAAATAGCCGGAGAAGGCCCAGAAGCTCAGGTTCGAAATCAGGAAGTGGGTCGCGACCGCCAGCAAGCCCACCGCCAACACCCGAACGACCGGCAACTCCGGTGTTTTGGCCAGCACTCGACCGAACAGCCAGACTGCGCCATAAGCCGTCACCAGCCCGCCATAGGCCGGGGTCAGGCACCAGCCGGCTTCAACCGCCGACTTGGCCAGGTAGACATCGATGCCAAAGGCCACGATGGCATAGGCCGCGAAGCAGCGCAGGCCACCCAGCCACAACCCACCCATCAGGAAAACCGCCAGCGAGGCATCGGGCAGGCTGACCGCCGTGCCGAAGTGACCGACACGGGTGGCGGCCAGCAAAGCCAGCAGGACGAGGAAGACAGCAGGGTTTTTGATAGGTTTCATGTGGGGCTCCGAATTAATGCGGCAGTCGGGTAAGACGACAGTTTAGTAAAGACTCAGCATTGTACCCGGCCGCCGACAGGCCGTGTCGGCGGAACAGGGTCAGCGGAATTTGTAGCTTGCGCTGACGAACAGGCTGCGCGGATCGGCCGGATAATAGTAGTAATCCGAATAGGTCGTGGAATATCCGGCTGACGTGGCGTAGTGACGATCGAGCAGGTTTGTCACCCGTGCGGTCAGCTTCCAGGGTTTCAGATCCCAGTCTGCCCTCAGGTCGACTGTGGCAAAGCCGGCCTGCATGGCCAGCAAATTGGCATCGTCCCCGCTGTACCGTTGCTTGCCTGTGTAATTGACCACGGTACTCCAGGTGCCTGCCTTGCCGCCAAGCCAACTCAGTGCCAGGGTTGCGCGGTCGTGCGGAATCGAGGGAATGTCGTTGCCGGCATTGCTGCCCTCACGGTAAGTGGCGTCGGTATAAGAGTAGGCAAAGCGTCCCAACCAAGCGCTGGATATCTGCCACTGACCTTCCAGTTCCACTCCCTGATGACGGGTCGCGGGCAGGTTGACGTTGGTGTAACTGGTGCCGTCGTAGGCGATTTCGTCGGTCAGGTCGGTCTGATACAGGGCGGCATGCAAAGAGGCACCGGTCGTTTGCCAGGACGTACCGACTTCACGAATCGTGCCCTGCTGGGGCTTGAGATCGCCGCGGAAGATGGTGGCATAGGTAATCGGATCGAAGCCGAACAACTCGTCGGTATTGGGGAAACGGAAGGTCCTGCCCACCTTGGCATAGACCCGTGTGCTCGCCGAGATCTGGTCGCTGAGGCCGGCCTCCCAGGCGTTGCGGGTGCGTTGGGCGCTGCTGTCCATGCCCGCGCCGATGTCGTAGGCGGATTGCCGCACGGTCTGGTTGCGGGCACCCAGGGTCAGGTCCAGTGTGTCACTCAACCCGGTCGTGTTCTGGAGGTAGAAGGCCTGACTGGTCTGTTTGGCACCCTGTTGGTTGCTGCCGCTGTATGACGACCATGCCTCGTTGCCAATCTGGCCATCGTAGTAATCCAGGCCAAGGACGGTTTGGCTACTGAGCCCGCCCAGGCCATGGCGCCAGCGCAGGCGCGGGGTGGCGGACCAGGTTTCATTGTTGCGGCCACTGGTGTAACTGGGAGTGTCGGACGAGTTGAATTGATGCACCAGGTAATGATCCTTGACGTAGCCGAGTTCGCCTTCCAGGTCGAGGTCGCTGCTCAAGGCAAGGGCGAAGCCGGGCCGCAGGCGAATGCCATCGTGTTTCTGGTTGTCGTAGGGGTAACGTGCCATGTCCGGCTGGGTCTGGAATTGCTTGCTGAACAGGGCGCCCGGCAAGCCGGAAGAATTCTGGTAGGCAGACAGATCGAGGAAGAGGTCGCGGTTGCCGGTCCGGTAGCCGGCACGGCCGGCAAAAGAAGATTCATCTGCCTGGCTGTTGGTTCGCCAGCCGTCCGTTTCGGCATGATGGCCGGTCAGATTGAAATAGGTGTTGCCCGAACCGCCCGCGGCATGGGCGTCTTCGGCCTTGTACCCATAACTGCCAAAGGTCGCCGAGACATCCGCGGTCGGTTTGGCTGATTTATCGGTGATGATGTTGATGACGCCGCCAGTGGCTCGGTCGCCGTACAACACACTGCCGCTGCCGCGCACGATCTCGATTCGTTCGATGGCATTGAGCGGAATCGCCGACCAGAGTATGCCGCCACCATCGATCGGATTGAGCCGCTGCCCGTCGAGCAGGATCAGGGTGTTGCTGGTGGCGGTATCGCCGAAGCCACGCAGATCGACACTGGCGTTGGTCGCCATCTGGCCGTACAAGCTGGTGACGTTGATGCCGGCGCGGGTCTTGAGCAGGTCGGGCAGGTTCATGGCAGGACTGGACTGGATTTCCTGCCGGGTAATGACACTGATGTTGGCCGGGATGGCGGGGTCGGCCTGGGCAAACCGGGTGGCGGTCACAACAACATCGTCCAATTGATACTGCGAACCGTTGTCGGCATAGGCGTGGACGGCGAGACCGCTGATGGCAGCGGCAAGGAGGTGTTTCTTCATGATGATTCGGCTTTCGTTGTCCGCGAACCCACCGTTCACGGTTAATACAAGCTGAAGCCGACGGGAAAGGAGAGATGGGATTCCCGGCAACCGCCACCCGCGGCTTCACGATAGCGACAGGCCGGTATCCGGGCTCGCGAGCCGGCCGATTGGCCCTGGATGCGCCGCCTTCCCAGGTTTCCCCAGTGGCATCTTGGCGTATCCGCACTCACTTACCGTTGCGGGGGCAGCACAGGTCTTGCACCTGTTTCCCGTTTACCCCGCAGCTGGCTGGCCTTGGGGCACCTGATCGAGGCGCGATTCTAGCAGGTATGGGTTTATCGATCGGGGATTGATGACTGAAATCCGATTCAGGCTGCTATCAAGCAATATATCTTTTTGGATATTGCTATTTATACGAATAAACTGGCAATGGTTTCAAAAATATGACATTCACATAGCAGTGCTGACCAACAAAAAAGAACATCGTGCTGTGTTGAACCGGGTCTTGATTGCTGCTGATTTAGGGGCGCAGCAGGAGAGGCTGGTGGCGCTGCTTGGGCCCATCGGCGTTGACGCCGTGTGGCTGGAGGGTGGCGTCCGGGCGCTTCAGGCTGTTGAAGCATCCGATTTTTCCCTGGCTCTGATCGATGCCGACCTGGCGGGTGGCAAGGGGGTTGAACTCTGCCGCACGCTCGCTGAACAGACGGTGAGGCCGATTCCGGTCATCGTTCGCTGCGACATCGAAAGCCACCACGCCTGGCGCGAAGCCCTTGAGGCTGGAGCACTGCACTGCGTCTCGTCTACGGCGGCGGCCGAGGAAATCGTCCTGCTTCTGCGCAATGCGCTCAAACTCTGCAACGGACTGCAATCTGGCGCGAGCGCACCGACCGATCGGGCCCGGTTGAGAAGTGCGGTGCTGGATGTCATGCCCGGTGCCGTCATCATCACCGATTCGGAGTTCAGGGTGGTGGACGTCAACACCGCTGTGTTCGACCTGACCGGCTTGTACAGGCAGGATGTGTCCAATGCGTCGCTGGTCGAAATAGTGGACCGGTTTTCGCTCAATATCGACGTCGACTGGCTCAGGTACAAGTTGCAGACCGAGTCCAGCTGGCAGGGTGAGTTTCATAGCCGGCCCCGCAGCGGCGAGGATCGCGCCTTCTGGCTGCATGTCAGGGCGCTGGGCGACTCCGCCGGTCACCATGTCCTGTGTCTGTATGACATCGCTCACCTCAAGCATCGCGAGCAGCGCCTGCGTGCGCTGGCCGAAACCGATGCGCTGACCGGCATCGCCAACCGCAACCTGTTTCTGTCACGCCTGAATGAAGCCATCGACGAGGCAGAGTCAGGCGGCGAGATGCCTTCCTTGCTGTTTCTCGACCTGGATGGGTTCAAGGACGTCAACGACCATTTCGGGCACGGCAGGGGCGACCAGGTGCTGCGCGAGGTTGCCGCGACCCTCCAGTCGGCGGTCCGCGCCGGTGATCTGGTCGCGCGTCATGGCGGCGACGAATTTGTCGTGCTGCTGCAAGGCGCCTCCCATCAGGCCCTGGAAGAAACTGCCCAGCGGATCCAGGAGCGCCTGGCCTTGAACATCGCCGATGAAGACGATTTCACGGCCGGGGTGACCTGCAGCATCGGGCTTGCCGTCTACCCGGGCGATGGCGTCGACGTGCCCACCCTGCTCAAACACGCGGACAAGGCCATGTATGCGGCCAAGGGCCGCGGCAAGAACGGCTATTGCTTCGCTTCAACGCTTGCTGCCAATACCTGATCCGGGTGTGATCCTTCAGCCACGCAATGGCGTCAGTGGCCGTTCTGATCGGCATAACATGATCAAGGCGGTACTCCAGATTTGGGCTACCGCCATTTTTGTTAAAGATTCAGGTCGATCATGCCGTTACAGCAATAGATAAACACCACCCTCGATAGATCAAACGTATGGAAATCAGCCAGGCAAACATGCTCATCAATGATCAGGTGGTCCGGGTTGGCGTCGCTGAACCAACCCGGTTCCAGCTTGCCGGCCAGGCCAGATATCCGGCCAAGGGTCTCAGCAAGAACGGCCATGGTTTCACTACAGATGATTTGGGCAAGACATGAGCAAGATTCCAACCATGAAAATCAACGCGTTTGAATCCCTTAAATCGATGCGCCTGCTCTATGTCGAGGACGACACCGCGACCCGGGAAGAACTGGCGCTGATGCTGAAACCCTGGGTGGCCGAGTTGCTTGTGGCCACGGACGGCCAGGCCGGGCTCGAACTGTTCCATAAGGCCCTGCCGGATATCGTGGTGACCGATATCCAGATGCCGCGGCTGAGCGGCCTGGCGATGAGCGGCGAGATCCGCCGCATGGCCCCGGATCAGCCCATCGTCGTGCTCAGTGCCTACAACGATGTCGAGTTCCTGTTCCGGGCGATCGAACTGGGCATCGACCAGTACATTACCAAGCCGATCAATGTCGAACGCCTGCTCGACAAGCTGGTGAAAATGGCCGATGCCATCGCCGCGCTGAAACAGCGGGAACGCGATCGGATCCTGCTTGAGCAATACAAGCAACTGGTCGACCAGAACGCGATTGTCTGCAAGCTCGATCCGGCCGGCCGGATCACCTTCGTCAACGACAAGCTGTGCGAGATCAGCGGTTTTACCCCGGAGGATCTGATCGGGCAGGAATTCAGTGAGCTGCGCCATGAACTCGAACCCCGGCCACACTGCCAGGAAATAATCAGTCAGGTGAAGTCGGGCCATAAATGGAGCGGAATCCTGCATAACCGCACCCGCGATGGCGGCATGTACGTCGTCGAGAGCAGTCTGGTGCCGGTCCTGAATGAACACCGCGAAGTGACCGAGATCGTTGCCCTTGATGTCGACATCACCCCCGTCTATGAGAATTACCAAAGCATGGTCGATGAGCTGAGTCAAAGCCATCTTTCCCTGAAGGAACAGCGCCACTTCCTGAGCGAATACAAGCGCGCACTGGAACTGGGCTCCTGCATCTGCGTGACCGACCGCGAGTTCAACATCCTCAACGTCAACAAACAGTTCGAAACCCTGATCGGGTACTCATCCGAGGAACTGAAGGGGCAGCCGCTCGACCGGATTTCCGTCGATTTGCCGCTCGATCATTGCCTGCGGGAGGTGAGGCCGGTCAGTCAGGAAACCATCGTCAGCCGGATCGTCCGGTTCAAGGGCCGTGACGGCAGGGAACTGCAGTTCACCGTCGGCTGCGTGGGCGTGCATGACCTGGCCGGCGAGGTCGAGTCGGTCATCCTGATCTGCCAGGACATCACCGAATCCATGCGCCTCAACCGGGAGATCGTCGAGACCCAGCGCGAACTGCTCTACATGATGGGCGACGTGGTCGAAAGCCGCAGCCTGGAAACCGCCGAACACGTCCGGCGGGTGGCCGTGGTGTCCCGCTTCCTGGCCATCAAGGTCGGGCTGGACCCGGCCAGCGCCGAAATGATCGAGACCGCCGCGCCCATGCACGATGTCGGCAAGGTCGGCATCCGCGACGCCATCCTGAACAAGCAGGGCAAGCTCAGCCCGGACGAATACGAAGAGATGAAGAATCATGCCCGCATCGGGCACAGCATCCTGGCCAAGGTCGAGCGGCCGCTGATTGCGCTGGCCGCGCAGATCGCCCACCAGCACCACGAACGCTGGGACGGCAAGGGCTATCCATATGGCCTGCAGGGTGAGGAAATCAGCATCGCCGGCCGCATCGTGGCCATCGCCGACGTGCTCGATGCCCTGTCCAGCCCGCGTTGCTACAAGCCGGCCTGGGACGAGCGGCGGGTATTCGAATATTTCCGCGATCAAAGCGGCAAGCAGTTCGACCCGAAACTGATCGACCTGCT
>JBBIJC010000032.1:0-12022 GCA_037446165.1 Hydrogenophilales bacterium
CTTATGGCCCGCGCCCTCCGTAATATCGCCATCATCGCCCACGTCGACCATGGCAAGACCACCCTGGTGGACAAGCTCCTGCAGCAATCCGGCACCTTCGCCGCCCACCAGCAGGTTTCCGAACGCGTGATGGATTCCAACGACCTGGAAAAGGAACGCGGCATCACCATTCTGGCCAAGAACACGGCTATCGATTACCAGGGTACCCGCATCAATATCGTCGACACCCCCGGCCACGCCGACTTCGGCGGCGAGGTCGAGCGCGTGCTGGGCATGGTCGATGGCTGCCTGCTGCTGGTCGATGCGGTCGAAGGCCCCATGCCGCAGACCCGCTTCGTGACCCGCAAGGCGCTGCAGCACGGCCTCAAGCCCATCGTCGTGATCAACAAGGTCGACCGTCCCGGCAGCCGCCCGGACTGGGTCATCAACCAGACCTTCGACCTGTTCGACAAGCTGGGCGCCACGGAAGAGCAGCTCGATTTTCCGGTGGTTTACGCCTCGGCCCTGCAAGGCTGGGCGACCGACAACATCGAACAGCCAACCGACAATATGACGGCGATCTATGAAGCCATCCTGAAGCATGTGGCCGCGCCGGAGGACAACAGCGACGAGCCGTTGCAGATGCAGATCGCCGCGCTGGATTACTCCAACTACCTGGGCCGGCTGGGTGTCGGTCGCGTGCGTCGCGGCCGGATGAAGACCGGCCAGGAAGTCATGGTCCTGGTTGGCGACGAGTTCAAGGAAAAGGCCCGCATCGGCCAGATTCTCGGTTTCCGCGGTCTTGAGCGGGTGCCGGTCGAAGAGGCGCTGGCCGGCGACATCGTCATCATCAGCGGCGTCGATCATGTTGCCATCGGTGCGACCATCGCCGACCCCGACAAGCCCGAGGCCCTGCCCGTGATCACCATCGACGAGCCGACCCTGTCGATGAACTTCCAGGTCAATTCCTCGCCCTTCGCCGGCAAGGAAGGCAAGTACGTCACCAGCCGCAACATCCGCGACCGTCTGACCAAGGAACTGAACGTCAACGTGGCCTTGCGGGTCGAGGATACGCCCGATTCCGACGTGTTCATCGTCTCCGGCCGGGGCGAACTGCACCTGACCATCCTGCTTGAAAACATGCGCCGCGAAGGCTATGAACTGGCCGTATCGCGGCCGCAGGTGGTGACCCGCGAACTGGATGGCGAGAAGCAGGAGCCGTACGAACTGCTCACCATCGACGTCGAGGAGGCTAACCAGGGCGCGATCATGGAAGAGATCGGCCTGCGTCGCGGCGACATGCTCGACATGGTGCCGGACGGCCACGGCCGCGTTCGTCTCGAATACCGTATTCCTGCCCGCGGCCTGATCGGTTTCCAGGGCGAGTTCATGACCATGACCCGCGGTACCGGCCTGATGAGCCACGTGTTCGACGACTGGGGTCCGGCCCGTCCCGACATGCCGGGTCGCCGCAACGGCGTGCTGATTTCGGCCGAGGACGGCGAAGCGGTGGCCTATGCCCTGTGGAAGCTGCAGGACCGCGGCCGCATGTTCGTCAAGCACGGCGATCCGCTGTACGAAGGCATGATCATCGGCATCCACAGCCGCGACAACGATCTGGTGGTCAATCCGATCAAGGGCAAGCAGCTGACCAACGTCCGCGCCTCCGGCACCGACGAGGCGGTGCGTTTGGTGCCGCCGATGGAGATGAACCTGGAGCGTGCGGTCGAATTCATCGCCGACGACGAACTGGTCGAGATCACGCCCAAGTCGATCCGGATCCGCAAGCGTCATTTGACCGAGAATGAACGCAAGCGCGCGGCGCGCGGTTAAGCCCATCCGGACGGAGCCTAGCCATGACCCTGCAACATCATGACCATGCCCACCACGATGCGGTGTGCGACAAGTGCATCTTCGATACCGACATCCATCATTTCGAGGAAGACGTGGTGGCGGCATCGCGTGACCGGATCGTGCTGGTCGACCTCTGGGCCGACTGGTGCGGACCCTGCCATTTCCTGTCGCCGGTGCTGGCCAAGGTGATTCCGGAATATGCCGGAAAGGCCGTGCTGGCCAAGGTCGAAGTGGACGAGGACGACAACATGAAGATCGCCGGCCGCTACGGCGCGCGCGGTTTTCCGACGGTGCTCCTGTTCGTCAACGGCGAGATGGTGGACCGTTTCCACGGCGCGAAGCCCGAGCATTTCGTGCGCGAGTTCATCGACAAGCACCTGCCGGCCTGAGTTGTCCAACCGGCCGAATCGCCCGCCGTTTTCGGCACGTCTCGCCGACATCGAGCCATTCCGGGTCATGGCTATCCTGGCCCAGGCCCAGGCTATGCAGGCCGCTGGACGGGACATCATTCATCTTGAAGTCGGCGAACCGGATTTTTCGACTCCGCAACCCATTACCGAGGCCGGTATCCGCGCCCTGCGCGATGGGCTGACCCACTACACTCCCTCATTGGGTTTGCCCGACCTGCGCGAGGCCATTGCCGGTTATTACGCGGAACGCCATGGCGTGGTCGTTACCGCTGGTCGAGTCGCCGTCACGCCAGGAGCGTCGGGGGCGCTGTTGCTGGCGATGGCGGCACTGTTCAATCCGGGCGATGAAATCCTGCTCGCCGATCCGGGTTATCCCTGCAACCGACACTTCGCGCGCCTGATCGAGGCCAGAGGGGTGAGTGTTCCGGTCGGGGCAGAAACCGGCTATCAACTGACGGCCGAGGTCGTGCGGCAAAACTGGGGAGAACAGACCAGAGGCGTGCTGGTTGCCAATCCGGCCAATCCCACCGGCTCGCTCATCGCCCACGAGGAACTGCAAGCCATCCATGCCGTGGTGCGGGAAAAGGGCGGCCGGCTGATCGTCGACGAGATCTACCACGAACTGGTTTATGAGTCCTCCCCGCCAAGTGCAGTCAGCCTGGGTGACGATGTGATCGTGATCAACAGTTTCTCGAAATACTGGCAGATGACTGGTTGGCGGTTAGGCTGGCTGATCGTGCCGGAGGCAATCATGTCGGGTATTGACCGGCTGGCCCAGAACATCTTTCTTGCGCCGCCGACTCCGGCCCAATATGCCGCGCTGGCAGCCTTCAGTCCCGAAACACGCGCCATTCTGGAACAGCGCAAAGCGATATTGCGCCAGCGGAGAGATAGCCTGGTGCCAGAACTGGCTCGACTGGGGTTTGGTGTGCCGGTGCGGCCGCAGGGCGCCTTTTATGTCTACGCAGACATCGGGCGTTTTTCGGATGATGCGGAGCGGTTCGCGGCTGAGTTGTTAGGGCAAACGGGGGTGGCGATTACGCCCGGTGCGGACTTCGGCACTCATGAAGCCAAGCGCCATGTCCGGTTCGCCTATACAACCGATGAAATCAGGATCGGCGAGGCGATGGATAGGTTGGCCGGATTTCTTGGGCAATAAAAAAGCCAGCCCGAAGGCTGGCTTTTCGTTCCGCAAGTAACGAATTACTTGGCGGGAGCAGCAGGAGCAGCGGGAGCAGCAGCGTCAGCAGCAGGAGCGGCGGGAGCAGCAGCGTCAGCAGCAGGAGCGGCGGGAGCAGCGGCTTCAGGAGCAGCAGGAGCGGGAGCGGGAGCAGCAGCGGGAGCAGCGGCTTCAGGAGCGGGAGCAGCAGCTTCTTCTTTCTTGCCACAAGCAGACAGACCAAGGGCCAACAGGACGGCGAGCAGGACGGAATATTTCATTTTTAAGTTCCTTAAACTGTAAAGTTGATCAACATTTTACGCAGTTCTGAAAGCGTGAACTTCCAAGACCGTCGCGTGTGCCATTTTAGCAAAATGCTTGGCTAATGCCAGGATTGAACTGGTTTTTATGCCCTGAAATGCCAGGTTGTGTCGCTCGCGAGACAGGTCTGGGTGCTGGCTGAAGCTGCTCGCCAAGTGTTAACGGCCTGTCTCTAGATAGCCTGATCTGTACCATTCATACAACAGACTGGTAAAGACTTCGTCGAAAGCCTCCGCTGCCAGGTGTCTCTGGTCAGCCAGTTGACGCAACTTGGACCGATTTTCCCGCACTGTCTCCAGCCGCTCACCGTTTACGAAGAAGATCCCGTCGAGATACAGCATACGGGACCGGGCATTGAGCACAATGCCCCGTTCGCAGGCGAGTTTGTGAAAGCGGGCGAAACTGGCGGGCCGGTGCGGGGGCTCGAAGAACACGTTGGGTTTGGGATCGCTCAGGTAGCGGCCGATGAAGTCTTCCATGTCGTGATCGGTCCAGCGGATGGCGCGGATCATCTCCTTGAGCCGGTCGACCATGAGCGCGGGGATCTTGCCCGGCTGCCGGGAGTGGCCCAGGTCCGGGTCGGCATAGAGGCCATCCATGCAGATGCTGTCTTGCAGGTAGACCAGGAATTCGGTGGCCATTTCCTGTGCGCTGGGGGCGCGGAAGCCGATCGACCAGGTCATGCAGTCGGTCAGGGCCACGCCGTTGTGGGCGTATTTGGGCGGCAGGTAAAGCATGTCGCCCGGCTCCAGTTCCCAGGATTGATCGACCCGGAATCGTTTCAGGATGCGCAGCGGACAATCGTCGACCAGTTCCAGATCGTCCTGGCCGCTGATCTCCCAGCGGCGCCGGCCCAGGCCCTGAATCAGGAATACATCGTAGGAATCGAAATGGGGGCCGACTCCGCCGCCGGGCGGCGCGTAGCTCACCATCAGGTCGTCCAGCCTGGCGTAGGGTGCGAAGTTGAAGGCGTTGAGCAGGGCGTCGCCTTCGGGGACCAGCATGTTCACGCCGGAAACCAGCAGACTCCAGTTCTTTTTGGGTAATCGGGCCAGTTCGGCGGGCTCGAAGGGGCCAAGCTGACGTTGCCAGTTGCCTCGCACCGGGCGTACCAGCCGGCTCTCGGCATCCTCCTGACAAGCCAGGTCGAACAGCCCCTGTCCGTCCAGAACCTGATCCAGATTGGGCACGGCCTGGCGGACCAGCAATGGTTTCTTCTGCCAGTATTCGGCGAAGAACTGGCGTGGCGAAATGCCGCCGAGCAGGGTTTTGATTTCGGGTACCGCGAATGCTTGGCTGGAGCGATTGCGTTTTGTCATGACTCGGCCCATATAATTTGTCTGTGTCCCACTCTGAAGGTATGAGGTTTATATGCTTAAACCGGGCGACCAGGCGCCGGATTTCGAACTGCCGGATGCGGATATGGAAATTGTCCGGCTATCCGATTACAGAAATGAACAAAACGTGGTGCTGTACTTTTATGTCCGGGATAATACGCCGGGCTGCACGGCCGAGGCCATCGAGTTTAGTGATCTGGAGGCTGATTTCGGCAAGCGGGGCTGGGTCGTGCTGGGTGTCTCGAAAGATGACTGCATCAGCCACGGAGAATTTCGTGACAAGCACGGCATCAGCATTCGCCTGCTGGCCGACAAGGAACTGGTGGCCTGCAAGGCCTTCGGTGTGATGGTCCGGAAAGAGGTGGATGGTGTCATGCGGGATACCGTTCAGCGTTCCACATTCATCATCGACCGCAACGGCGTGATTCAACACGCGCTTTACGGCGTCAATGCCAAGGGGCATGCCGCTGAAGTTTTGCAACTTACCAAGGGGATTTGAATGCTTATTGCCAAGGATACTGTGGTTCTGCTGTCCTACCGGCTTACCACCCTGCAGGGTGAACTGATCGAGGAAGCGGCAGCCGATGCGCCCGCCGCGTATCTGCATGGCGGCTATGACGGTATCTTTCCCAAGCTGGAAGCCGTGCTGGAAGGCAAGACAACGGGTGCCGAGGCCGATGTGGTGCTGGAGCCGGATGACGCCTTCGGCGAATACGATGCCGAACTGGTGCGCATGGAAGACCTCGACCAGTTTCCGCCCGACGTGGAGATCGGCCAGCAGTTCGAGGGCGTTACCGATGACGGCCAGCATCATCTACTCTATACCGTCACCGATGTGGCCGACGGCAAGGCGGTGGTGGACGGAAATCATGCCCTGGCCGGACAGTCATTGCGCGTGCAGTGCCGGGTCGAGGGCGTGCGCGCGGCCAGCGCCGAGGAAATCGCCCACGGCCATGTGCATGGACCGGAAGGGCATCATCATGATCATGGTCATCACCACTGATCGGGCGGGCGGGGTACAATGCGCCCCCTCATCAATGTGGATTTAGCGCGATGAAGATCACTTTCCTGGAATTCGAACAGCCTATCGCCGAACTTGAAGCCAAGATCGAAAGTCTGCTGGAAGTCTCGGAGGAGAAAGAGGGCGAGGGCGAAGCGACCGCCGTTGACCTGACGCCAGAAATCGCCCGGCTCAGGAAAAAAAGTTCGGCCCTGACCAAGGATATCTACGCCAAGCTCAATGCCTGGCAGATCTCCCAGGTGGCCCGCCATGCCCAGCGGCCGTATACGCTCGATTACCTTGCCGCCCTGTTTACCGATTTTGAAGAATTGCACGGTGATCGTGCCTTCTCCGACGATGCTGCCATTGTCGGGGGACTGGCCCGCTTTCAAGGCGAGCCGGTGGTCGTGATCGGTCACCAGAAGGGCCGCGACACCAAGGATCGACAATATCGCAACTTCGGCATGCCCCGGCCCGAAGGCTATCGCAAGGCACTGCGCCTGATGCGCCTGGCCGAGAAATTCCAGTTGCCGGTGATGACCTTCATCGACACCCCCGGCGCCTATCCCGGCATCGATGCCGAGGAACGCGGCCAGTCCGAGGCGATTGCCCGCAACCTGTACGTCATGGCCGAATTGAAAACGCCGGTGATCTGTACCGTGATCGGTGAGGGCGGCTCCGGCGGCGCGCTGGCCATCGGGGTCGGTGACGTGGTTCAGATGCTGCAGTATTCGACCTACTCGGTCATCTCGCCCGAGGGCTGTGCTTCCATTCTCTGGAAGAGCGCCGATCAGGCGCCCCTGGCGGCGGAAACCCTCGGGATCACAGCGCCACGGCTGAAATCGCTGGGCCTGATCGACAAGATCGTGAATGAGCCCCTCGGCGGCGCCCACCGGGACCCGGACGCGATGATGGAAAACATGCGTGTCGCCCTGGCGGATGCCTTGTCCAGCCTGCGTGAACAACCGCTGAATGGGTTGCTCAATGCACGCTATGCCCGCCTGATGGGCTATGGCAAATTCAAGGAAACCCGGGCCCGCTGACCTTTCCGGTCGGGTCCGGGATTTTCTCGCCCCCCGACTTTCTCCTGAGGCCCGGCTCTGCCTTGGCTATTCGGGCGGACTGGATTCCACCGTCCTGCTTCATCTTCTCGTCAGCGTGCGCCGGAAGCTGGGTTTCCAGCTGAGCGCCGTGCATGTTCATCATGGCCTATCGCCGCATGCCGATGATTGGGCAGCGCTTTGTCAGTCCACCTGCGACCAGTTCGACGTGCCGCTTGCCGTGCATCGAACCCGTATTGTGACCGATGGCCAGGGCCTGGAAGCGGCTGCGCGCGAAGCACGCTATGCGATCTTTGCCGACCAACCGGCGGACTTCATCCTGGTTGCCCATCACCGTGACGATCAGGCCGAGACCTTGCTGCTGCGTCTGCTACGTGGTGCGGGCGCGCATGGCCTGTCAGCCATGTCCGAGGATCGGACGCTGAACGAAGCCCGACTGCTGCGGCCGCTGCTTGAGGTGCCCCGCGCGGAGCTGCTGCTCTACGCTCAGTCACATGGCCTGAAATTCATCCATGACGAAAGCAACGAGGACTGGTCGCTGACCCGAAACTGGTTGCGCAGCAAGGTCTTGCCGGAACTTGAGACGCGGTTTCCGTCCACTCGCGAAGTCCTGGCCCGCACTGCCGCGCGGCTCTCCGAAGGTGCCGGTTTGCTGGACGATCTGGCCAGGCTGGATGGTGAAACCGTGGTGCACGGCGATGAGCTCGACCTCGCCGCGCTTGGCCTGCTCGCTCCGGCGCGGGCCAGAAATCTGCTGCGTCATTGGCTGCGCGAGAAGACCGGCATGGCGCCATCAGCGGCTCATCTCGACCAACTGTTGAACCAGTTGCTAGGCGCGAGGCAGGACCGACAGCCTCTCTGGCACTGGGGCGGCAGGGTGCTGCGCCGGCATCGTGGCCGCGCCTGTCTGGCAGCCGAGATCAAGCCTGCTGATGGGCAATGGCTGTGGCGTGGTGAGTCCGAATTGATGCTGGGAGCGCAGGGTCGCCTGCGCTTCTTGCCGACCGTGGGCGAAGGGCTGGCCGATCAGGTACTGCCTGCTGCGGGGGTTTCGGTCGGCTGGCGAAGCGGCGGCGAGAAATTGAAACCCGACTGCCGGCGGCCTCGAAGAACCTTGAAAAACCTGCTTCGTGAAGCCGGACTGCCCCCCGACGAGCGGCTGCAGCTGCCTCTGCTATCGATTGCCGGGCAACCGGTCTGGATGGCCGGCATCGGGGTCGATTGCGCGTGTCAAGCCGGTCCGGGTGAGCCGAGCTGGCTTATTTTGTGGCAGCCGACGGCCCGATCAGACCGGTGATCCCGAGTTTTTTCAGCGTGGCCTGGGCCTTTTCGGCCTCGGCGCGACTGGCAAAGGGGCCGACGTGGACGCGGGTTTCGACATAGGCGTGAATGCCCTGCTTGTTTAGCTGCTCAACCAGTTCCTGCGCGTGGGCCGGATCGGAGAAGACGCCGACCTGGACTGCATAGCGGCCGTTGGCCGAGGTCGGGGCCGCGGCGGGCACGGGTTTTACCGGGCTTGGTGTGGCTTCCCGGCTGGCCTGATGCGCCGCCTGTGTCGGGGCATGTGCGTTCCGGGAGGCTGGTGCAGTGCGAATGGCGGGCGGTGGCGGCGGGGTGCTCGGAGCGGTCGCCTCGGGCGGCGGCGGTTCGGGGATTTCCGGCGCTGGCGTGGGTTGCGGCGTGTCGGCCGGCTTGGGTTCTTCGGGTGGCGGCTGGATGGGGGCAGCGACGATGGGTGAGGGCGTGCTGGGTTTGGTTTTGGGTGCGGTTTTGCCACTGTTGTCCAGCCACCAGAGGCCGCCCAGGGCAACCGCGGTCACCACGGCGGCGATGCCGAGCCGGGCGAAGGCCTTTTTACGGATGTCGCCACTATCCTCCTGTGCGGTTTCTTCAGCCAATTCGCGCCCCTTATTGTCGGTGTCTGCCTTTATTTTAAAGGGTTTTCGTGCTATTTTCGCCCACCTTTTTCCTGCTTTTTCAACTCCATCCAACAACTTTCCGGAGCATTAAACATGGCAATCGAACGCACCTTCTCCATCATCAAGCCTGACGCAGTGGCCAAGAACGTGATCGGCAAGATCTATTCCCGCTTCGAGACCAATGGCCTGAAGATCATCGCTTCCAAGATGATCCACCTGTCCCGCGCCGAGGCCGAAGGCTTCTATGCCGTGCACAAGGGTCGTCCCTTCTTCAACGATCTGGTCGAATTCATGATCTCCGGTCCGGTCATGGTCCAGGTCCTGGAAGGCGAGAACGCCATCGCCAAGAACCGCGAACTGATGGGCGCGACCGATCCCAAGAAGGCTGAGCCGGGCACCATCCGCGCCGATTTTGCGCAGAGCATCGACGCCAACGCCGTGCATGGCTCCGATGCGCCTGAAACCGCTGCCGTGGAGATCGCCTACTTCTTCCCCGGCCATCAGATCTATTCCCGCTGAGTTCGCGTTGACCGTCAATCTGCTCGACTTCGATCTGAAGGGACTCGCCGACTGGTTTCAGGAGATCGGCGAGAAGCCCTTCCGCGCCAAGCAGGTGCTGCGTTGGCTGCACCACTTCGGCGCGGAGGATTTCGAGCAGATGACGGATCTGGCCAAGAGCCTGCGCGCCAAGCTGCAGGAACTGGCCGAGATTCGACCGCCGGTGCTGCTCAAGGAGCAAGCCTCCGAGGATGGCACCCGCAAGTTTCTACTGGAAGTCGGTCCCGGCAATCAGGTCGAGACCGTCTTCATTCCCGAAGGGGAGCGCGGCACCCTGTGCGTCTCCACCCAGGTCGGCTGCGCGCTCGAATGCCGCTTCTGCTCGACCGGTCGCCAGGGCTTCAACCGCAACCTGACCACGGCCGAGATCCTCGGTCAGCTGTGGTGGGCCAACAAACAGCTCGGCCGCGATCCCAAGGGGGAACGGATCATCTCCAACGTGGTCCTGATGGGTATGGGTGAGCCGCTGCTGAATTACGAAAACACGGTCACGGCGTTGTCCGTGATGCTGGACGATCACGCTTACGGCCTGTCGCGGCGGCGGGTGACGGTGTCAACGTCGGGTATCGTGCCGGCCATGGACCGGTTGCGGGTCGATATGCCGGTCGCCCTGGCGGTGTCCTTGCATGCGCCCAACGACAAACTGCGCGATGAACTGGTACCGATCAACCGCAAGTATCCTCTGAAAGAGTTGATGGCCGCCTGCAAGCGTTATCTCGAACATGCGCCGCGTGATTTCATTACCTTCGAGTACGTCATGCTCGATGGCGTCAACGACCAGATGGAGCACGCCGAGCAGTTGATTGAACTGACGCGCGGAGTGTCCTGCAAATTCAACCTGATCCCGTTCAATCCATTCCCGGATTCGGGTTATCGCCGTTCATCCCGTGAGCAGGTGCGGGCCTTCGCCAGCCGACTGATGGCAGAGGGCGTGGTTACCACGACCCGCAAGACGCGAGGCGACGATATCGACGCCGCCTGCGGCCAACTGGCCGGCCAGGTGCAGGACAAGAGCCAGCGGGTAATCAAACGGATGGAGGTGCCAGCATGAAAAGCCGATTTTTACTTCTGATCCTGATGCTGCTGCTCAGCGGCTGTACTCAGAACCCGTTGCAACCCAATGCTCAGGGCAGGGATTCCGACATGATGGAGTCGACCAATAACCGCGCCCGGATCCATACCGAACTGGGGGCGCAATACTATGCCCGGAACCAGTATTCAGTAGCGTTGCAGGAGTTGCGGGAGGCTCTGCAAGCGGATAGTTCCTATGCCCCGGCCTACAATATGCTGGGCTTGCTGCATAGTGCGCTGCTCGAAGACAAGGAAGCGGAGGAGAATTACCGCCGCGCAATCAACCTGGCGCCCCAGTATTCCGAAGCGCATAACAACTTTGGTTATTTCCTGTGTGGCCGCCAGCGTTACGACGAAGCCTTGAATCAGTTTGAACTGGCCTGGAAAAACCCCCTCTACTCCACCCCCGAGAAGGCCCTCGCCAATGCTGGCCAGTGTGCGCTGCGCATGGGCAGGCTGGACGAGGCGGAGCGCTTTTCCAATCGAGCGCTGGTCCGGGCACCCGAGCAGCCTCAGGCACTGGTGACTCTGTCCGAAATTCAGTTGCGGCAGGGCAACGTTGCAGTTGCCCGATCCTTGCTGAGCCGGGCTGACAGTCAGGACAGTCTCGACGCAGCAGGTCTGTGGCTTGGCGTCAGGGTCGAACGTCAGGCTGGCAATCGTGAAGCGGAAGCGGAATACGGGGCTCGGTTGCGTCGGCGCTATCCCGAGTCTCATGAGGCAGCCTGGCTGTTGAGCGGGCAATATGACATGCAGGGAGACAAGCGGTGAGTGAAGGGGTTGGCCAAGGGTTTGGCCGCATGCTGGCTGAGGCCAGGGAGGCCAAGGGCTGGTCGGTTGCCGAGGTGGGGGATAAGCTCAAGCTGACCTCGCGCCAGATCGAGGCATTGGAAGCGGAGGATTTCAGCGCCTTGCCGGCGGCCGTGTTCGTGCGCGGTTTCGCCCGGAATTATGCCCGTCTGCTGGGCTTGCCTGCCGATAACCTGCCAGGCATATCCGAGCCGGCCGCCGAACGCGTCGCCGCCATTGCCGCACCCTCCGAGGATCTGGTATTTGGCACTTCGTCCGTGCGGCGCTGGCTATTGCTGCCGATTGCCGGGCTGATCCTGTTCCTGGTCCTGGTGGCCGCGTTGTATAACTGGCTCCGGCAGGGCGAGGACGCCTATCTGAGCAACGAGGTCCAGTCTCAGGTGGTCACGGCTCCGTTGCCGCCGGTAACGCCAGTTCCGGCAACGCCAGCGCAGGCCGCCCCTGCCCAGACCGCACAGCCGGCCACGGTGATCGAGAACGTACCGTTGCAGTTGCCAGCACAGCCGCAGCCAGCCACACCGCCAGCGGCCACTGCCCCAGCGG
>JBBIJC010000032.1:12122-24501 GCA_037446165.1 Hydrogenophilales bacterium
AGCGCTTCCTGCTCCGGCCGTGCCAGCCAAACCGCAGCCTGCCAGTCCGGTCAAACCTGAAGGCGACTCCGGCGCGGGCCCGGGTCATACCGTGCATCTGACGGTCCAGGACGAAGAGGCCTGGATCGATATCGTGTCTGCCGATCAGAAACATATCTCCCGGCTGTTGCGTGCCGGCGAGCAGTTGACGGTGCAAGGTGTTTCGCCGGTGAAACTGGTGGTGGGCAATGCCGCACATGTGCGCCTGAACTATGACGAAAAGCCGGTCGATCTGCATCCGTACATCGGCGAAAAAGTGGCAAGGTTGACACTGGAATGAACAATCCCATCGTTCGTCGTCCTACCCGGAGGATCGTGGTAGGGGGTATACCGGTCGGGGGCGGCGCGCCGGTCGTCGTGCAGTCGATGACCAATACCGATACTGCGGACGTGGCCGCAACGGTTACCCAGACCCAGGCACTTTGGCAGGCGGGTTCGGAACTGGTCCGGCTGACCGTGAACACGGTTGAGGCGGCGCAGGCGGTGCCGGTGATTCGGGAAAAGCTGGATGCCATGGGCTGCACCGTGCCGCTGATCGGCGATTTCCATTTCAACGGCCACAAGTTGCTGACCCAGGTGCCTGAGTGCGCCGAAGCGCTGGCCAAGCTGCGGATCAATCCGGGCAATGTCGGGCGCGGGGCCAAGCGCGATGACCAGTTCGCCACGCTCATCGGGTTTGCCTGCAAGTACGACAAGCCGGTCCGCATCGGCGTCAACTGGGGCAGTCTGGACCAGGAACTGCTGGCCCGGATGATGGACGAGAACGGCAAGCGGCCGGTCCCGCATGAGCCCGAGGCGGTGATGCGCAATGCGCTGATCGCCTCGGCCCTGGAGTCTGCCGCGCGGGCCGAGGAACTGGGCCTGGCGGGCGACAGGATCATCCTGTCCTGCAAGCTGTCCGGCGTGCAGGATCTGATCCGGGTCTATCGCGATCTGGCGGCGCGTTGCGATTACGCATTGCACCTCGGCCTGACCGAGGCTGGCATGGGTTCCAAGGGGATTGTGGCTTCGACCGCCGCGCTTGCCGTACTGATGCAGGAAGGCATCGGCGACACCATCCGGGTTTCGCTGACGCCGCGGCCCGGAGAGTCGCGCACCACCGAAGTCCAGGTCGCCCAGGAAATCCTGCAGACCATGGGCTTGCGTTCGTTCACCCCGCTGGTCACGGCCTGTCCAGGCTGCGGCCGGACCACCTCGACCGTGTTCCAGGAACTGGCGCAGAGCATCCAGAACTGGCTGCGTGGCCAGATGCCGGTCTGGCGTGGCCAGTATCCCGGGGTCGAGACCATGAACGTGGCGGTCATGGGTTGCGTGGTGAACGGTCCGGGCGAGTCCAAACACGCCAACGTTGGCATCTCCCTGCCCGGCAGCAATGAAACGCCGGTGGCCCCGGTCTACGAGGATGGTGTGAAGACGGTGACCCTGAAGGGCGAGCGGATCGCCGAGGAGTTTCAGGCCATCGTCGAGAATTATGTGAAGACCCATTATGGCTAACGAAACGCTGCGTGCCATACGCGGCATGAACGACATCCTGCCGGTCGAGATTGGCCTCTGGCAGCACTTTGAATCGGTGGTGCGCGACTGGCTGGCCAGCTACGGCTATCAGGAGATGCGTACGCCCATCCTCGAACAGACCGGCCTGTTCAAGCGTGCCATCGGAGAAGTGACCGATATCGTCGAGAAGGAGATGTACACCTTCGTCGATGAACTCAATGGCGAATCGCTCACCCTGCGCCCGGAAGGCACCGCCTCCTGCGTGCGCGCCGTGGTCGAGCACAACCTGTTGTACGAAGGCGGCAAGCGGCTCTGGTACGCCGGCCCGATGTTCCGCCACGAACGGCCGCAGAAGGGCCGCTATCGCCAGTTCCACCAGATCGGCATCGAGGCGCTCGGATTCGCCGGGCCCGACCTGGACATCGAACACCTGCTGATGACCGCGCGCTTGTGGAAGCGGCTGGGTCTGGCCGACGCAGTCACCCTGGAAATCAACACCCTGGGCGGGACCGAATCGCGCACCAGCCACCGTCAGAAACTGATCGCCTATTTCGAGGCGAATCAGGATCAACTGGACGAGGATGCGAAACGCCGGCTGCATGCCAATCCGCTGCGCATTCTGGATACCAAGAATCCGGCCATGCAGGCGCTGGTCGAGGCCGCGCCCAAGCTGATCGACGAACTGGACGAGGCCGCGCTGGCCCACTTTGATGCAGTCAAGCAGGGACTGGATCGCGCCGGGTTGAGCTACCGCATCAACCCGCGCTTGGTGCGCGGTCTGGACTACTACAACTACACGGTATTCGAATGGGTCACCGACCGGCTGGGCGCCCAGGGCACGGTCTGTGCCGGCGGGCGCTACGACGGCCTGGTCGCGCAACTCGGCGGCAAGCCCGCGCCGGCCTGTGGTTACGCCATGGGCGTGGAACGCCTGCTGGCCCTGATGGTCGAGATGGGTGTGGTTGCGCCGACCGCCGGGCCGGATGTCTATGTGGTGAACGTAGGCGAGCAGGCCACCCGTTTCGCCATGATTGTGGCGGAAACGCTACGCGATGCCGGGCTCAGGGTGACCCTGCATTGCGGCGGCGGCAGTTTCAAGTCACAGATGAAGAAGGCCGATGCCAGCGGCGCGCGTCATGCCGTGATCATTGGCGACGACGAGGCGGTGGCTGGTGAGGCCAGCGTCAAGCCGTTACGGACAGAAGGCGAGCAGCGGCGCGTGGTGCTGGCCGAACTCAGCAAGATCATTTTCGAACAAGGATAAAAGCATGGCTCTCGATCTCCAGGAACAGGAACAGCTGGACGAAATCAAGGAATGGTGGCGCAAGAACGGCACCTATGTGGTCGGGGTCATGGCGGCCGTCGCCATTGTGTCTGGCGGCTGGCGGGGCTATCAGGTCTGGACTGCGCGCCAGTCCGGTGAGGCGCTGGGTCTGTACGAGCGCGCCGTGCAGGCGGCCGGGGGGGGCGACGCCAAGGCGGTCAAGGAATTGACCGGCAAAATCATGGACGATTACGGTCGCACCGGTTATGCCCTGCCCGCGGCCTGGCTGGCGGCGAAGACCAATTTCGCCAGCGGCGACCTGAAGAGCGCTCAGGCCCAGTACCAATATGCCCTCGATCACGCCAAGGACAAGGGGCTGGTGGAACTGGCCAAGCTGCGGCTGGCGGCGGTGCAACTGGACCTGAAGGATTATGCCGGCGCGCTGAAGTCGCTCGATGGCGACCATGACGAGGCCTTCGTCCCGCTGTTTGCCAATCTCAAGGGCGACGTGCTGGTCGCCCAGGGCAAGACCGAGGACGCTCGTGCAGCCTACAAGCTGGCGCTGGACAAGCTGGACCCCAAGAGCCCATTGAAGTCCGTGGTGGAAATCAAGCTCGGCGGCGTGGGAGGCTGACATGAAACAGCGTGTCCTGATGGCAGTGATATTGGCGGCGAGCCTGACCGGCTGCAGCACCGTCGGCGGCTGGTTCGGCATGTCCGACGACAAGAGGCCCCTGGTGAAACCGGCCGAGCTGACCGCGTTCAAGGCAACCGCCAACCTGACCCGGATGTGGGAAGCCAACGTCGGCAAGAGCGCGCCTTACGAATTCTCGCCGGCGACCGACGGCCAGGGCGTTTATGCGGCCGGCAAGGAAGGTCATATCGCCAGGCTCGATCTGGCAACGGGCCGCGAGAGCTGGCGCATCGACGCCGGTCGTGTCCTGTCGGCCGGCGTCGGGGTGGGCGAGGGCCTGGTCCTGGTCGGTACGCCCAAGGGCGAAGTGCTGGCCTACCATGCCGAGAACGGCCAGCTGGCCTGGTCGGTCAGGCTCTCGGGCGAGATTCTGGTACCGCCGGTTGCGGCCAATGGCATGGTCGCGGTGCGCAGCAACGACGGCAACGTCTGGCTGTTCAATGCCCAGGACGGCAAGCAGCGCTGGGTCTACAACCGGGTTTTGCCATCGCTGGTCTTGCGCGTTCCCGGGAATCTGTTGCTGACCGACCATGCCTTGTACGTCGGCTATCCCGGCGGCACGATGGTGGCGCTGGCCCTCAACAATGGCGCGCCGCTCTGGGAGGCCAGCGTGTCCGTGCCCAAGGGCGCGACCGATCTTGAACGGATCACCGATGTCACCGGCCAGATCGCCGCCGACGATCACGTGGTCTGCGCGGCCGCCTATCAGGGACGCGTGGGCTGCTTCGATCAGGCCAACGGCAACCCGATCTGGGTGCGTGCGTTTTCGGGGCTGGGCGGTGTCGATATGAGCAACCGTTCCGTTTACGCGGCGGACGAGCATGGCACGGTACAGGGCTTCGACATCGTCAGCGGCGCGAATCCGTGGAAGCAGGATGTGTTGCGCGACCGGCAACTGAGCACACCGCTGGTCGTGTCGAAATATGTCGCGGTAGGCGATTTTCAGGGCGATGTGCATTTGATCAGCCAGGATGACGGCGCCTTGGCTGGACGCACAGCCACCGATGGCAGCGCAGTGCTTGGCCAGATGCTGCCCCTCAAGAGCGGCCTGATCGTCCAGACCGTGAACGGCGGGGTGTATGCATTCAGGATTCAATAAGCGGGACAGAGCGGCCCAGGCCGCGATTGCACACTAAACAATGAAACCCACCATCGTTCTGGTCGGCCGGCCCAATGTCGGCAAGTCCACCCTGTTCAATCGCCTGACCAAGACGCGGGATGCGCTGGTGCACGACTTGCCTGGCCTGACCCGCGACCGGCATTACGGCCATGGCCGGGTTGGCGACAAGCCGTATCTGCTGGTCGACACAGGCGGTTTCGAGCCGGTGGCGGACACCGGCATCCTGGCCGAGATGGCCCGCCAGACCCTGCAGGCGGTCGATGAAGGCGATGCGATCATCTTTCTGGTCGATGGCCGCACCGGCGTCACCCCCCAGGACAAGATCATCGCCGACCGGCTGCGCCGATTGAGCCAGTCGGTCTACCTGGCCGTCAACAAGACCGAAGGCATGCCGTCGGCGACTGCCGTGGCCGAGTTTCATGAACTCGGCCTGGGCGAGCCTTATGCCGTGTCCGGCGCCCACGGCGAGGGCGTGCGCGAGTTGATGGAACTGGTTCTGGAACCCTTTGCCATCGAACCCGAAGATTCGTCGGTGCAGGACCATCCCAAGATCGCCATCGTCGGCCGGCCCAACGTCGGCAAGTCGACCCTGGTCAACACCCTGGTCGGCGAGGAGCGGGTCATCGCCTTCGACCAGCCGGGCACCACGCGCGACTCGATCTACGTCGATTTCGAGCGTGCCGGGCGCAAGTACACCCTGATCGACACCGCCGGGGTCCGGCGCAAGGGCCGGGTGATCGAGGCCATCGAGAAGTTTTCGGTGATCAAGACCCTGCAGGCGATCGAAGACGCCAACGTGGCGGTGCTGGTCCTGGACGCCACCCAGGACATCGCCGACCAGGATGCGCATCTGGCCGGGTTCGTCCTGGAAGCCGGTCGCGCACTGGTGGTCGCGATCAACAAATGGGATGACACCGACGACTACCGCCGGGAACAGATCAAGCGCGAACTGGCGCGCAAGCTTGAGTTCCTGACCTTCGCCAAGATCCACTACATCTCGGCGCTCAAGGGCAGCGGTGTAGTCAGCCTGCTCAAGTCCATTGATGAGGCCTATCGCGCCGCCATGGCCAAGTTGCCGACACCCAAGCTGACTCAGGTCCTGCAGGAAGCGGTGGCGCGACATAACCCGCCGCGCGTCGGACAGTTCCGGCCCAAGCCGAAATACGCTCACCAGGGCGGCATGAATCCGCCCATCATCGTGATCCATGGCAATCACGTGGACAACATGCCCGGCGCTTACCAGCGTTACCTGGAAAATGTCTTTCGCGAGGCGTTCCATCTCCAAGGCACGCCGTTGCGGGTCGAGTTCAGGGCCAGCGCCAACCCGTTCGAGGGGCGTCAGCCCAAGGTGCCGCTGAACAAGGGTGACATCCACAAGGCCCTGCGCCAGCGCCGTCAGCGCAACAAGCGATTCGGCGACTGACAGGAAAAATTATTTGTCCGACTTTGAACTTGGATTGGCTTGGTTCGTCCATATATCAGCTTCCTGAGCGTTGCTGGAAGCCACAAAGACGTTGAGATTGCCTTGCTGGCCATTGTTTTGGCGAATAAGGTAAACTTCTAGTAGCCCGCAGTGAGCGGGCTGAATTGATTAAATAAGGAAAAACGCCATGAGCAAAGGGCAGCAGTTACAAGACCCCTTTTTGAACGCCTTGCGCCAGGAACAGGTGCAGGTTTCTGTCTATCTAGTCAACGGCATCAAACTTCAAGGCTTTGTCGACAGCTACGATCAGTATGTGCTCCTGTTGAAAAACGCCGTCACCCAGATGGTCTACAAACACGCCATTTCGACCATCGTCCCGGCTCGTCCTGTCCTCTACCGGCAGCCAGGCGAAGAAGAATAATCGCCTCGATCCACTGTTCCAGTCAGTTTCGACTGATACGCGATGTTTGAACGGCCACCGATCGCTGATCGGCCTGGGCAGGGGCGTGCCATTGTCCTGGCCAGCGTCAATTTCGGCGAGCCCGACTACGCCGAAAGTCTTGAGGAACTCAAGCTGCTGGCCAGTGGCGCAGGTCTGGAGATTCGTGGTGTGGTCGAGGCCAAGCGCGACCGGCCTGACGCCGCGCTGTTCGTCGGTAGCGGCAAGGCCGATGAAATAGCGGCCTGTGCGCAGGAGGCCGAAGCGCCGCTGGTGATCTTCAATCACAATCTGTCTCCGGTCCAGGAACGAAACCTGGAAAAGCGCATGCAGTGCCGGGTGCTGGATCGCACCGCGCTGATCCTGGAAATCTTTGCCCAGCGGGCCCGCTCCAATGAAGGCAAGCTGCAGGTCGAACTGGCCCAGTTGCGCCATTACGCCACCCGGCTGGTGCGCGGCTGGAGCCACCTGGAACGGCAAAAGGGCGGTATCGGGATGCGCGGCGGCCCCGGCGAGACCCAGCTGGAACTGGACCGCCGGATGATCAATACCAAGATCAAGAACATCGAGGCCAGGCTGGCGAAGCTGGAAAAGAGTCGGGCCTTGCAACGTCGCGCCCGGCAGCGGGGCGGGGCGCTGACCGTCTCGCTGGTCGGCTACACCAACGCCGGCAAGTCCACCCTGTTCAACACCTTGACCCATGCCGGTGTCTACGCCGCCGACCAGCTGTTCGCCACGCTGGATACCACGACCCGCAAGGTCTGGCTGGCCGAGGCCGGACAGGTGGTCCTGTCCGACACGGTCGGCTTCATCACCCAGCTCCCGCATGGACTGGTGGCGGCCTTCCACGCCACGCTGGAGGAGACGGCCAAGGCCGACCTGTTGTTGCATGTGGTAGATGGCGCCAGTGCCAACCGGGACCGGCAGATGGAAGAGGTGGACAAGGTTCTGAAGGAGATTGGTGCCAGCGAGGTGCCCCAGATCGTGATCATGAACAAGATCGATCTGACCGGCGTGGAGCCGGCGGTAGCCCTGGATGAGTGTGGTAACATTTCCCGTATCTCGTTAAGCGCCCGGACCGGCGCCGGCGTCGACCTGCTCAAGCAGGTCCTGGCCCGGTTTGCCCAGGATCGGCGCCGGGATGACCTCCAACAATCTGAAGTCGAAAAACATGGCATGGAATGACCCTCAGTGGGGCAAGGGCGGTGGTAACGGTGGCCCGCCGGACCTGGATGAAATCTGGAAACGCTTCAACCAGAAACTAAACGGCCTGCTCGGCGGCAAGGGGCGTCTGGGCGGGGATGGCGACGGCCCGGGCAGTGGTTTGCCCAAGTTCAGCATTCCAGGCGGCGCCGGCTTGCTGGTGGCGCTGGCGGTCCTGGTCTGGCTGGCCAGCAGCTTCTATATCGTCGATACCGGCGAGCGTGGCGTGGTGCTGCGCTTCGGCAAGTATGTCGAGACCACCATGCCCGGCCCGCGCTGGCATCTGCCCTATCCGTTCGAGACGGTGGAAGTGGTCAATGTCGAGCAGGTGCGCACCGTCGAGGTGGGCTACCGCAACAATGTCCGGTCCAAGGTGCTGTCCGAAACCCTGATGCTGACCGATGACGAAAATATCATCGACCTGCAGTTCTCGGTGCAGTACACCTTGAAAGACCCGGTCGAATATCTGTTCATGAACCGCGAGCCGGACGAGGCCGTCAGACAGGCGGCGGAAAGCGCGATGCGCGAGGTGGTGGGCAAGAGCAAGATGGACTTCGTGCTCTACGAAGGCCGCGCCGAGGTGGCTGATCGCGCAACCAAGCTGATGCAGGAGATGCTGGACCGCTACAAGACCGGCGTTTCGATCAGCAAGCTGAACATGCAGAACGCCCAGCCGCCGGAACAGGTCCAGGCCGCGTTCGACGATGCGGTCAAAGCGGGCCAGGATCGTGAACGGCTGAAGAATGAAGGCCAGGCCTATGCCAATGACGTGATCCCGAAGGCCAAGGGTATCGCTGCCCGCCTGCACGAAGAGTCGCTCGGCTACCAGCAGAAGGTGGTGGCCGATGCCGAGGGCGAGGCCAGCCGCTTCAGCCAGGTTCTGGTGCAATACAGCAAGGCGCCGCAGGTGACGCGTGAACGCCTGTATCAGGACGCCATGCAGCAGGTCCTGTCCAGTACCACCAAGGTGATGGTGGACGACAAGCAGGGCGGCAATCTGCTCTATCTGCCTCTGGACAAACTGATGCAGGCCGCAGGCTCGCCCGCACAGGCAGACGCATCCTCGGCGCCGGCTGCGCAACCGGCCCCTGCCCAAGCCGCTCCGGTCAGCGATAGCCGCAGCCGCGATGCCTTCCGCAATCGTGATCGGGAGGAACGGCCATGAAGTCGCTCGGTAATTTCATAGTGCCGGCCGTATTGGCTCTGGTCCTGATCTCCCTGTCGATCTACTCCGTGGATCAGCGGCAGATCGCCATGGTGTTCCAGCTGGGCGAGGTGGTCAGCATCGATCGCCAGCCAGGCCTCTACTTCAAGCTGCCGCTGGTCCAGAACATCCGCTATTTCGACACCCGGATCCTGACCATGGATTCGGTCGAACCGGAGCGTTTCATCACCTCCGAGAAGAAAAACGTCTTGGTCGATTACTTCGTCAAGTGGCGCATCATCGACGTGAAGAAGTTTTACGTCAGCTTCAATGGTGATGAAAAGCGGGCCATGAACCGCCTGGCACAGACCATCAACGATGGCATGCGGGCGGAGTTCGGCAAGCGCACCGTGCATGACGTGGTATCGGGCGAGCGCGATGCCATCATGCTGCAGCTGCGCGAGAAGGCCGATGTCGACGCCAGACGGTTCGGGGTCGAGGTCATGGATGTCCGGATCAAGCGGGTGGAATTGCCCGCCGAGGTGAGCGAATCGGTCTACCGGCGGATGGAGGCCGAACGCAAGCGGGTCGCCAATGAATTGCGCTCCACCGGTTCGGCGGAAGAGGAACAGATCAAGGCCAATGCCGACAAGCAGCGCGAAGTGATTGTCGCCCAGGCCTATCGTGAGGCGCAGACGTTGAAGGGTGAGGGCGATGCCAAGGCGTCGGCCATCTATGCCGCGGCGTATGGCAAGAACCCCGAGTTCTACGCCTTCTACCGTAGCATGCAGGCATACAAGGCCAGTTTTGCCGACAAGCGTGACGTGATGGTCCTGCAGCCGAATTCGGAATTCTTCCGTTACATGAAATCCCCGCGCGGTGGCGGCAAGTGAGTCTGAAGGACATCTTCCTGCCCGCGGTGGCGTTGATGCTGCTCATAGAGGGAATGCTGCCCCTGCTGGCGCCAGCCGCCTGGCGTGAGGCGTTCAGCCGGATGATCCAGATGAAGGATGGCCAGATCCGGTTCATGGGCCTGGCCTCGATGCTGGTCGGGCTACTGCTTCTGGTGCTGACCCAATGAATCATCCCTGGCTGCTTCCCGAATACGTCGAAGACATCCTGCCGCCTTATGCCTGGCAGGCAGAATCGCTGCGCCGTCAACTGCTGGATATGTACGACGGCTACGGCTACGAACTGGTTTGCCCGCCGCTGATCGAGTATCTGGATTCCCTGCTCACCGGTGCCGCCGGCGATCTCGACCTGAAGACGTTCAAGGTCATGGACGGCCTGTCCGGACGGATGATGGGCGTGCGCGCCGACATGACGCCGCAGGCGGCGCGCATCGATGCCCATCTGCTCAACCGCCAGTCGGTGACCCGGCTCTGCTACGCAGGCCCGGTGCTGCATACCAAACCCTCCGGATTGATGTCCTCGCGCGAGCCCTACCAGGTTGGCGCCGAGTTGTTCGGCCACGCCGGCATCGAGGCAGACCGGGAGATACTGGAACTGCTGCTGGCCTCGCTGGCCGCAACCCGACTAACCAATGTCCGGGTCAGTCTGGGCCATGTCGGCCTGTTCCGCGTCCTGGCGGCGGCAGCTGGCGTGAACGGCGAGATCGGCCACCCCTTGTTCCGCGCCTTGCGGGCCAAGGACATGCCGGAACTGCTCGATCTGACCAAAGGCCTGGCCGAGACCTGGCGCAGTGCCTTCCTGCGCTTGCCAGAGCTGTATGGCGGGCCCGAAGTCATCGGGCTGGCGCGTCGTGCGCTGCCCGATCTACCGGAAATCAGGCAGGCGCTGGATGATCTGGCCGACCTGCTGTCGGCTGGTGCGAAGGCCAATCTGAGCGTGGATCTGGCCGACTTGCGCGGTTATGGTTACCACACCGGAGTCGTGTTCGCCGCCTATGTCGGGGGTCAGCCCTCCGCCGTGGCTCTGGGCGGGCGCTATGACGGCGCTGGTGCGGTGTTCGGCCGCAGCCGTCCAGCCACCGGATTCAGCCTGGACTTGCGCCGCATCCTGGGCAGTTTGCCGGAACCGGCTCTTCGCACAGGCATCCTTGCGCCGCAGGATACGAGTGCAGAGCTTCAGGCGAAGGTTGCCGAGCTCCGCCGCGTGGGTGAGCGGGTTGTGGTTGAATTTGCCGGTCAGGTGAATTCGCCCGCCGAAACCGGTTGCGACCGGAAGTTGGCGCGGGTGATGGACACCTGGCAGGTAGTCCCTTTGTAAAAATTATTTTCTCGGATACGAAAATGACCAAGAACGTTGTGGTGATCGGCACCCAGTGGGGTGATGAGGGCAAGGGCAAGATCGTCGATTGGCTGACCGACCGTGCTCAGGGAGTGGTGCGTTTCCAGGGCGGTCACAACGCGGGCCATACCCTGGTGATCGAAGGCAAGAAAACGGTGCTGCACCTCATTCCCTCCGGCATCCTGCGCGGCAACGTGCGCTGTTACATCGGCAATGGCGTGGTCGTCTCGCCCGAGGCGCTGATGGAAGAAGTCGAGATGCTGGAAAAGAACGGCATCGACGTCGCCAGCCGGATGACCATTTCCGAAGCTTGTCCGCTGATCCTGCCGCACCACATCGCGCTGGATCATGCCCGCGAGGCCGCCAAGGGCGCTGGCAAGATCGGTACCACCGGTCGCGGTATCGGCCCGGCTTATGAGGACAAGATCGCCCGCCGCGCGATTCGGGTTCAGGATCTTCTGCACCGGGAACGCTTCGCCGCCAAGCTGGGCGAGGTGCTGGATTATCACAACTACGTGCTCAAGAACTACTTCAAGTGGGAGATTGTCGACTTCCACAAGACCCTCGATCAGGCCATGGAACTGGCCGAGAAGATCAAGCCGATGATCGGCGACGTGCCGCGCCAGCTCTATGAAGCCAACAAGCGCGGCGAGAACCTGCTGTTTGAAGGCGCGCAAGGCACGCTGCTCGATATCGACCACGGCACCTACCCGTTCGTGACCTCGTCCAACTGCACCGCCGGCGGCGCATCCACCGGCTCCGGCATGGGCCCCAGCAGCATGCATTACATCCTGGGCATCACCAAGGCCTACACCACCCGGGTTGGCTCCGGCCCGTTCCCGACCGAACTGTTCGACGACAACGGCAAGTGGCTGGCCGAGAAAGGCCACGAATTCGGCTCGACCACGGGACGTCCCCGCCGTTGCGGCTGGTTCGACGCAGCTGCGCTCAAGCGTGCCATCCAGATCAATGGCCTGACCGGCATGTGCGTTACCAAACTGGACGTGCTGGATGGCATGGACACCATTCGCATCTGCACCGGCTACAAGGTGGGCAACGAAGTATGCGAAATCCTGCCGGTGGGTTCGGAAATGCTGGCCGATTGCGAGCCGATCTACGAAGAGCACCCCGGCTGGAAGGACAGTACCGTTGGCGTCAAGACATTCGAGGCCTTGCCCGCCAATGCCCAGTCCTACCTGAAACGGATGGAAGAGTTGTGTGGCGTACCGGCCGACATTATCTCGACCGGACCAGACCGGGAGGAAACCATCGTCCGGCGACATCCGTTTGATTGACGCTGGAAACAAAA
>JBBIJC010000033.1:0-16583 GCA_037446165.1 Hydrogenophilales bacterium
GACTTAAAATCCCTCGACTTCGGTCATACCGGTTCGAGTCCGGTCCCGGGCACCAGCTTCCTAAAGCTCACACGGTTTATTTCAATATTAAAACCCTGTTATAATTGATTTGATTTCATGGGCGTTTCGCCCATTTTTTGTTTCTGGAACGATGGAACTGCAAACTTTGATCGAGCCGACCCTGGTCGGCCTGGGATACGAACTGGTTGCCCTGGAACGAGTAGGGCGCGGGCTGCTGCGCGTCTACATCGACTCGCCGAACGGCATCAACGTCGACGACTGCGTGAAGGTCAGCAACCAGCTGACCCGCATGTTCCTGGTCGAGAACATCGACTACAGCCGGCTCGAAGTGTCGTCGCCCGGATTGGACCGGCCGCTGGTGAAGGATGCGGATTTCATCCGCTTCGCCGGTGAAAAGGCCCAGATCAAACTGCGTATGCCCATGGATGGCCGGAAGAAATTTGTCGGCAACCTGGCCGGTCTGCAAGACGGCGTGTTGAACTTGGAAACGGACACCGGTCTGGTGGCGATTCCCTTGATTGAAGTGGATTCGGCCCGTCTGGTGCCGAAGATTTGAGAACCCGGAGGGTGCAATGAGTCGGGAAGTACTGTTGTTGGCCGATGCGCTGGCGCGCGAAAAAAATGTGGATCTGGATGTGGTGTACGGCGCCATCGAGGCGGCTCTGGCCCATGCCACCAAGAAGGGGTATACCGAGGATGCCGATATCCGGGTTGCGATTGATCGCAAAACCGGCGTATGCGATGCCTTCCGTCGTTGGGAAATCCTGCCCGACGAGGCTGGCCTGGAGAACCCGGATCGCCAATATCTGCTGTTCGAGGCCAAGGAGATCAATCCTGACGCCGCGGTAGGCGGCTTCATCGAGGAACCGCTGGAAGCTGTGGAGTTTGGCCGGATCGGCGCCCAGGCGGCAAAGCAGGCCATCCTGCAGAAGATCCGCGACGCCGAGCGAGAGCAGATCCTCAACGACTTCCTGGACCGCAACGACAAGCTGGTGTCGGGCACCATCAAGCGCATGGAGCGCGGCAACGCGATCATCGAATCCGGCCGCATCGAAGGCCTGCTGGCCCGCGACCAGATGATCCCCAAGGAAAACCTCCGGGTCGGCGATCGTGCCCGTGCCTATCTGTTGCGCGTCGAGCGCGGCGGCCGCGGTCCCCAGCTGATCCTGTCCCGCACCGCCAACGAATTCATCATGGAATTGTTTGCACTGGAGGTACCGGAGATCGCCGAAGGCCTGATCGAGATTAAATCGGCCGCCCGCGACCCCGGCGTCCGCGCCAAGATCGCGGTCAAGTCCAACGATCAGCGCGTCGATCCGCAGGGCTCCTGCATCGGCGTGCGCGGCACCCGCGTCACCGCGGTCACCAACGAATTGAACGGCGAGCGCGTCGACATCATCCTGTGGTCACCGGAGCCTGCCCAGTTCGTCATCAACTCGCTGGCGCCGGCCGAAGTATCGAGCATCGTGGTCGACGAAGAAAAACACAGCATGGACGTGGTGGTCGACGAGATGCAACTCGCCAATGCCATCGGACGCGGCGGCCAGAACGTGCGTTTGGCATCCGAGCTGACCGGCTGGACCATCAACATCATGACCGAGGACGAGGCTGCGGTGAAGAAGGAGGACGAAGTGTCCACCCTCCGCGCCCTGTTCATGGAAAAACTCGATATCGACCAGGATGTGGCCGATGTACTGGTGGAAGAAGGCTTCTCCACTCTGGAAGAAATCGCCTATGTGCCGCTCAACGAGATGCTGGAGATCGAGGTCTTCGACGAAGACACGGTCAACGAACTGCGCTCCCGTGCGCGCGACTCGCTTCTGACCGCGGCCATCGCCCAGGAAGAGACGGTGGAAAAGGTGTCTACGGACCTGATGAGCGTCGAAGGCATGGATGCCGGGATGGCCTCGGAACTGGCGGCCAAGGGCATCAAGACCGCAGAAGACCTGGCCGACCTGGCTGTGGATGAACTGGTTGATCTCACCGGCATAGCCGAAGATCGCGCCCAGGCACTGATCATGGCGGCTCGCGCCCCCTGGTTTGCCTGAGGACGCTAACGGAGTAAAGGTTGAGATGAACGTCGAACAATTAGCCAACGAACTGAAGCTTGCTCCCGCCCTGCTGGTGGAGCAACTGCAAGCCGCCGGCGTGCCGGTGAAAACACAAACCGATGCGCTGAGCGACCACGACAAGACTCGCCTGCTCGACTATCTGCGAGACAAGCACGGTGCCTCGGCCCCGAAGACCAAGATCACCCTGACCCGCAAGCAGACCTCGGAAATCAAGACCGCCGATAGCACCACCGGCAAAACCCGCACCATTCAGGTGGAAGTGCGCAAGAAACGGGTTCTGGTCAAACGGGAACCGACAGCAGTAGCCGAGCCCGCCGCGCCCATCGTCGAGGAAGAGGTGCCGGTTACGATCCCCGAACCGGTCCAGGTGCAGGAACCCGAGCCGATTCCGGCACCTGAACCGGAACCGGTGCAGGAACCGGTTCCGGTCGGGATTGCCGCCACGCCAGTGCCGATCATCGGTGAGCAGGAACTCAAGTCCCGCGAACACGAGGCCCAGCGCCATAGCACGCTGCGCGCCATGCAAGAGGCCGAATTGAAGGCCAAGCAGGAACGCGAGGCCCAGCGCAAGCTGGCCCTGGAAGAAGCCCAGAAGGAGGCATTGGCCAAGCCAGTCACCGAAGCCAAGCCCGCCGGCGAGCCCAAACCGGCCATCAAGCCGAAGGTGGACAAGGACAAGAGCGCCGCCAAAAAGGGCAAGACAACCCAGGAAGAGGCCGCCGGCAAAAAGGGCGGGCTCAAGGTACGCGGATCGCTGGAGTCGGAAAGCGGCTGGCGTTCGCGCAAGACTCGGCATAAGTCCGACCACGGTCAGGCACAGTTTTCCCAGCCGACCGAACCCGTGATCAAGGACGTCCTGGTACCCGAGACCATCAGCGTGGCCGATCTGGCCCACAGGATGTCGGTCAAGGCGACCGAGGTCATCAAGGCTCTGATGAAGATGGGCTCCATGGTCACCATCAACCAGGTGCTGGATCAGGAAACCGCGATGATCGTGGTCGAAGAACTGGGCCACGTGGCCAAGCCGGCGCCGACCGACAACCCCGAGTCCTACCTGGACGAAACCGAGGAACACAAGGCCGCCGAGCAGATCTCCCGCGCCCCTGTGGTGACCGTGATGGGTCACGTCGACCACGGCAAGACCTCGCTGCTCGACTACATCCGGACCGCCCGCGTGGCGGCCGGTGAAGCGGGCGGCATCACCCAGCACATCGGTGCCTACCACGTGCAAACCCCGCGCGGCATGGTCACCTTCCTCGACACCCCGGGTCACGAGGCCTTCACGGCGATGCGTGCCCGCGGCGCCAAGGCCACCGACATCGTCATCCTGGTGGTCGCGGCCGACGACGGCGTCATGCCGCAGACCCGCGAAGCCATCCACCACGCCAAGGCCGGCAAGGTGCCGATCGTGGTCGCGGTGAACAAGATCGACAAACCCGGCGCCAACCCGGAAAAGCTGCGTCAGGAGCTGGCCGGCGAACAGGTCGTTCCGGAAGAATGGGGCGGCGACACCATGTTCGTCGACGTGTCCGCCAAGACCGGCCAGGGCATCGACCAGTTGCTCGAAGCCGTCCTGCTGCAGGCCGAAGTGCTCGAACTCAAGGCCCCGATCGACACCTTTGCCAAGGGCATCGTGATCGAATCCCGCCTGGACAAGGGCCGCGGCCCGGTTGCTACGGTGCTGGTCCAGTCCGGCACACTCAAACGCGGCGACATGATGCTGGCCGGTTCGGCCTTCGGCAAGGTACGCGCCATGCTGGACGAGAACGGCAACGCGATCCAGGAAGCCGGTCCGTCGATTCCGGTCGAGATCCAAGGCTTGTCCGAAGTGCCGGCGGCCGGCGAGGACGTGATGGTCCTGCCCGACGAGCGCAAGGCGCGCGAGATCGCGCTGTTCCGCCAGGGCAAGTTCCGCGACGTCAAGCTGGCCAAACAGCAGGCCGCCAAGCTGGAAACCATGTTCGAGCAGATGGGCGAAGGCGAGGTCAAGTCCCTGCCGTTGATCCTGAAGGCCGACGTTCAGGGCTCCTACGAAGGTCTGTCCCACGCCCTGGCCAAGCTGTCGACGCCGGAAGTGCGGGTCAACATCATCCATGCGGCGGTCGGTGCGGTGTCGGAATCCGACATCAACCTGGCCATCGCCTCGAGCGCGGTCATCATCGCGTTCAACGTGCGCGCCGATGCCCTGGCGCGCAAGCTGGCCGAGTCGGCCGGCGTGGACATCCGCTACTACAACATCATTTACGAGGCGGTAGACGATGTGAAAGCGGCCCTGGGCGGTCTGCTTTCGCCGGAGAAGAAGGAAAACGTCATCGGCCTGGCCGAGGTCCGTCAGGTGTTCCGCATCTCCAAGGTTGGCGCGGTGGCAGGCTGTATGGTTCTGGATGGCGTCATCAAACGCAATGCCGGGGTCCGTGTGCTGCGCGACAACGTGGTCATCCACACCGGCGAACTGGAATCGCTCAAGCGCTACAAGGACGACGTCAAGGAAGTGAAGTCCAATTTCGAATGCGGCCTCAACCTCAAGAACTTCAACGAGATCAACGAAGGCGATCAGCTGGAGTTCTTCGAGGTCGTGGAAGTGGCACGGACCTTATGAGAACGGCGTGCTGCAAAGGCGTGACAGGTGAAGCAACTGTGTAACGAGCTTCGTCACGCCCCATTTGTCACGCATTTCCTGTCACGCCCTACTTGTCACTGAATTCATGCCCTCAGACTACCCCCGTTCCCGCCGCGTCGCCGAACAAATCCGCCAGGAACTGGCGGATATCCTTTGGCGCGAGGTACAAGACCCTCGGGTCAAGGGTGTCACCCTGACCTCGGTCGAGGTCACCTCTGATCTCGAACACGCCAAGATCTGGTTCACCCTGCTGACCGGCGAAGCCAAGGACGTGATCAAGGGACTGCAGAGCGCCACCGGCTTCCTGCGCCGGGAACTGGCCCATCGGATGCGCCTGCGTCTGGTCCCCAGCCTGACCTTCCTCTACGACGAATCGGTTGCGCGGGGCGCCCATCTATCCAGCCTTATCGACCAGGCCGTCGAAGAAGACAAGCGCCATCATCAGGATGCTCCTGACCCGGCGGATAGCTGATTCAGCACCGATGGCAAAGCGCAAGATCGACGGTGTCCTGCTGCTGGACAAGCCGGCAGGCATGACCTCCAACCACGCACTGCAAAAGGCCCGCTGGCTGTTCCACGCCGAAAAGGCAGGCCACACCGGTACCCTGGACCCGTTCGCCACCGGCCTGCTACCGCTCTGCCTGGGCGAGGCCACCAAATTTTCCCAATTCCTGCTCGATGCCGACAAGACTTATCTGGCCGATATCGAGCTTGGCGTGCGCACCAGTACCGCCGACCCAGAGGGTGAAGTGCTGGAAACCCGGCCAGTCAACGTGAACCGTGCCGATGTCGAACGCATCCTGCCTCACTTTATCGGCGACATCCTGCAGACGCCGCCCATGCATTCGGCCCTGAAACGTGACGGTCGACCGCTGTACGAATACGCCCGCAAGGGCATCGAACTGGAACGCGAAGCGCGGCCAGTCGTGGTCTACAGCCTTGATCTGCTGTCTATCGAGGGCAGCCGGCTGGTGCTCCGGGTGCACTGCGGCAAGGGGCTGTACGTCCGCACCCTGGCCGAGGATATCGGCGCGGCGCTCGGCTGCGGCGCGCATTTGCAGGCCTTGCGCCGGGAGCGAGTGGGGCCGTTCAACATCGCCGACGCCATCACGCTGACCGAGCTGGAGGCCCTCGCGCCCGAAGACCGCGATATCGAACTGGACCCGGCCGACTGCCTGGTCGACGCATTGCCCCGTCTCGATCTGGACCTCGAGGCCGCCTGGCAGATCAATCATGGCCAGGCAATCTGGCGCACCGGCCTCGTGGTCGGCGAGTTGATGCGGATTTACGGCCCGGAAGGACAATTTCTGGGCATGGTCGAGGTCAATCAGGACGGCAAGGCCGCACCCAAGCGGCTGTTGGCGAGCTGATTGCACCTCTATGAATTACTTGAGAAAACCCGCGCATAACGGGTAAAATCTCGCCTTTTACTAATTTGTTTTTGATCGGAGTCGTTCGAGATGGCTATTGAAACCGCGCAAAAGGCGCAAATCCTTAAAGATTTCCAACGTGCAGTTGGCGATACCGGGTCCCCGGAAGTCCAGGTGGCCTTGCTGACCGCCCGCATCAACGACCTGACCGGCCACTTCAAGGCCCACGTCAAGGATCACCACTCCCGCCGCGGCCTGCTCAAGATGGTGAGCCAGCGTCGTCGTCTGCTGGACTATCTTAAGTCCCGCAACGTGGATGCCTACCGCACCCTGATCGACCGCCTGGGCCTGCGCAAGTAATTGCTCCCGGTTTAACGAATCCATCCATCAATAAAGACTGAGGTCAGCGTGAATCCTGTCAAGAAGACATTTCAATACGGCCGCCATCAGGTGACCCTGGAAACGGGCGAAATCGGCCGCCAGGCCGACGGCGCCGTAATGGTCAATATGGACGACACCGTGGTACTGGTTACCGTGGTCGCCAAGAACGAAGTCAAACCCGGACAGGATTTTTTCCCGCTGACGGTCGACTATCAGGAAAAGACCTACGCCGCGGGCCGCATCCCCGGTGGCTTCTTCAAGCGCGAAGGCAAACCTTCCGAAAAGGAAACCCTGACCTCCCGCCTGATCGATCGTCCGATCCGCCCGCTGTTCCCGGATGGCTTCTTCAATGAAATCCAGATCATCGCCACGGTGATGTCGCAGAATCCCGAAGTGGATGCCGACATCCCCGCCCTGATCGGCGCCTCGGCCGCCCTGATGCTGGCCGGCGTACCGTTCAACGGCCCGGTCGGCGCCGCCCGCGTCGGCTACATCAATGGCCAGTACGTCCTCAACCCGACCAAGACCGAATTGCCGACCTCCGATCTGAATCTGGTCGTGGCGGGTACCGAAGACGCCGTGCTGATGGTTGAATCCGAAGCCAACGTCCTGTCCGAGGAAGTCATGCTGGGCGCCGTGGTGTTTGGCCATGACCAGATGAAGGCAGCTATCGACGCCATCAACGACCTGGCCGACGAAGCCGGCAAGGACGCCTGGGACTGGGCTGCGCCCGAGACCAAAACCGCGCTGCTCGACCAGATGAATGCCATCTGCGCCGACGACCTGTCCAAGGCCTACTCGATCAAGCAGAAGCAGGCCCGCATGACCGCTGTCGACGAAGTCCGCAACCGGGTCATGGCCGAGATGATCAAGGACGGGATGGACACGGTCCAGATCAACGAGATCAAGGACCTGTTCCACGCCCTGGAAGCCAAGGTCGTGCGCGGCCGCATCCTGGCCGGTGAACCCCGTATCGACGGTCGCGACACCCGCACCGTGCGTCCGATCACCATCCGCACCGGCGTCCTGCCCCGCACTCACGGTTCCGCCCTGTTCACCCGCGGCGAAACCCAGGCCCTGGTGGTCGCCACCCTGGGCACCGGCCGTGACGAGCAGACCATCGACGCGCTGGAAGGCTCCTATTCCGACCGTTTCATGCTGCACTACAACATGCCCCCGTACGCAACCGGCGAAACCGGCCGGGTCGGCACACCTAAGCGCCGCGAAATCGGCCACGGCCGTCTGGCCAAGCGCGCCCTGCTAGCCACGCTGCCGAGCAAGGAAGAATTCGGCTACACCGTGCGCGTCGTGTCCGAAATCACCGAGTCGAACGGCTCCAGCTCCATGGCCTCCGTCTGCGGCGGCTCCCTGGCGCTGATGGATGCCGGCGTACCGATGAAGAGCCACGTGGCCGGCATCGCCATGGGCCTGATCAAGGAAGGCAACCGCTTCGCGGTGCTGACCGACATCCTGGGCGACGAAGATCACCTGGGCGACATGGACTTCAAGGTAGCCGGCACCACCGAGGGCGTAACCGCTCTGCAGATGGACATCAAGATCGAAGGCATCACCAAGGAAATCATGCAGGTTGCGCTGACTCAGGCCCGCGAAGCCCGTCTGCACATTCTCGGCATCATGAACCAGGCCGAAGCCAAGCCGCACGAGATGAGCCAGTACGCGCCGCGCATCATCTCCATGAAGATCAACCCGGACAAGATCCGCGACGTGATCGGCAAGGGTGGCGCGACCATCCGTGCCCTGACCGAGGAAACCGGCACCCAGATCGACATCGCCGAAGACGGTACGGTCAAGATCGCCTGCACCAGCAATGAGTCCGGAGAACTGGCCAAGAAGCGGATCGAGGACATCACCGCCGAGGTTGAAGTCGGTCGCGTCTACGACGGCACCGTGCTGAAGATTCTCGATTTCGGCGCGATTGTGAACGTACTGCCGGGCAAGGATGGCCTGCTGCACATCTCCCAGATCGCCCATGAGCGCGTCAATGCCGTGGCCGATCACCTGAAGGAAGGCCAGGCGGTCAAGGTCAAGGTTCTGGAAACCGACGACAAGGGCCGCATGCGCCTGTCCATGAAGGCACTGCTCGATGCGCCGGCGCCTGCAGCCGCGCCCCAGTCCGCCGAGTAAGATCAGGATGCTGTCCTGCTTGCATGCCCTTCCTGGGCAGGTGAGCAGGAATCTGGTCAGCAATAAAAAAGCCACGCAATGCGTGGCTTTTTTATTCGCTACTACCTGCGGGCAACTTCAGAACTCGTTGCGAATCCGCCTGTACCCCCTCACCAATTCACTATTGGCCTGGGTGACGCTTTCCGAGAAGCCTGCAACATCTGGCGTCACTGGCTCGATACTGGCCAGTTCGGTATCCGAGTGCACGTTGCTGGTCGACGGGATGTAAAAACCCGGCGGTACGTGGCAATGCTCGACCACCGAATTGTGACGCACCACCGAGCCGTCCCCCACCACGCAATCGAACAACACCGAATTGAAGCCGATGAACACCCGGGTACCAACCTTGCACGGGCCGTGCACGATTGAGCGGTGTGCGATGGAGGTATATTCACCGATCTCGACCAGGCCACCAGCCTTGGAGTGGATGACGACTCCATCCTGGATGTTGGAATGTGCGCCAATGACGATCGGCTCCATATTGCCATTCTCATCCACTTCATCAGCACGAATCACGGCATAAGGACCGATGAATACATCCTCATGCACCACAATCTTGCCGCACAGTATGGCGGTGGGGTCGACGAATGCCGTGTCATGCACGACCGGTAGGTCACCACTTGGGTTACGTCGAATCATGCTTCAATCTCCTCCGCAGCCATCGCCCTCAGGACGACACCGCCTGTTGAACCCGCGACTCTGCAGCCACTTTGGCGTTTGCCGCATGGCATTTCAAAAAGGTCTGCTTGCTGCAACTGGAGCACAACGACTTATCCAGCTGATTGTAGAGAATATCGATCGGACGGACACCCACCGGGAACAGGTTGTACTCTCGGATGTCGCGCATGTAACCGCCCTTCTGCAGCAGAGCGGCCACGTTTTCCTTCATCCGGTAGAAATACAGGCCGCCGCCTTTTTTGCGCCAATGTCTCGCCTGTTCGGCCAGAAACTCGGCGCCGGCCAGATCGACAAAGTTGATGCCATTGGCCAGGATCACCACATGCTTCAGTTCCGGCTCGTTCTCTTCCAGTTCCTGTAATTGCTGCTGCAAATGCGCGACTGCACCAAAGAAAATCGAGCCATTGAGACGCAGGAAGCGGATCTGGGGACATTCGGGTTGATCATCCTCAACCGGCATGTAGTGGTCGCTGGCCGGATCTGCATCTGGCAACACGCTTTCAATGCTCGGCCGGGAAGTGCGGTACAGATAGAGCGCCAGGGACAAGGCGATACCAAAGAAGATGCCTTTTTCCAGGTCGATCAGAGTGCCAATCAGGGTCACCCAGAGAACTACCGTTTCCTGCCGGCTGATCTTGGGCAGAACACCGATATGGTGGGTATCGATCAAGCCCCAGGCGACCAGGAACAGGATTCCGGCCATGGCCGCGGTAGGCAGGTAGGCTGCCAGGGGCGCGACCAGAAGCAGAATCACCACCAGGAAGAGCGAGGCAAACACGGCCGCCAGGGGAGTGCGCGCGCCAGCCGCAAAATTGACCCCACTACGGTTGAAGGAGCCCGAAGCCGCGTAGCTGGAGAAGAAGCTGCCGAACAGGTTCGACAAACCCTGGCCGATGAACTCCTGGTTGCCATCGATGTGCTGGCCGGAACGCGTTGCCACCGCACGGGAAATCGACACCGCCTCGGTCAACGCCAGCATGGTAATGATCAGCGAGGGGAACAACATGGTCTGCAGCCCCTTGAACGAGAAATCCGGCATGGACAAGGGCGGCAGACCGGAAGGCAGCGCGCCAACGGTCTTGATATGGGTAACGGCCTGGCCGTATCTTGCGTTGACCACGGCCGCCAGAATGCTGCCCACCACCATGGCGACGATCATGTAAGGCACCTTGGGCAGCCACCGCTTCACGGCAATGCCGGTCAGCAAGGTCACCGCCGCGACCAGGGTGACATAGGGATTGATATTTCCCAGATGCTGCACGAATAACGACAGAGTCTGGAAAAACGGCGTCCCGCGCGGGATATCCAGGCCAAAGAAGTTCTTGATCTGGCTGCCGGCAATCAGCATCGCGGCACCGGCTGTGAAGCCGATCACCACGGTATGGGAGATGAAATTGACCAGCACCCCCATGCGTGCCAGGCCGAGTATCAGCTGGAACAGACCGGTCAGGAAGGTCATGGTCAGGACCAGGCTGATGAACTCTGGTGAGCCGGGTTGGGCGTAGGGGCTGACCGAGGCGAACACGGCGATAGAAATCGCCGTTGTGGGACCGGAAACCAGATGCCAGGATGAGCCGAACATCGCCGCGACAATCGCCGGCACCATGGCGGCATACAGACCGAATTCGGGCGGCAGTCCGGCAATGGTTGCAAAGGCCACGGCCTGGGGCAGGACGATCAGGGCGCCGGTGAGGCCGGCCAGAGCGTCGGCACGGCCAGTGGTCTTGTCGACCATCGGCCACCAGCGCATGAAGGGGAAAGCCTTGTAAATCCAGAGGGGGCAACTGACGCCAGAGAGGGATAAAGTCTTTTGTGTCATAGTGGGCCTATTTTATTACAATCCGGGCTCGGATCTGGGCCAAATCGGCGAGAATCGCCCTATAGGATGCCTTTTTTTCATTTTCTGGTCAAAGTCCTCCCATGCGTCTGTTGATCATCGAAGATAATCGCGACATCGCCGCCAACCTGATGGATTTCCTCGAGGCGCGTGGCCATGTGGTCGATATGGCGGGCGATGGTGTGGGCGGGTTGCATCTCGCCCTGACCCACGATTACGACGCCATCGTGCTGGATCTGATGCTGCCCGGCATGGACGGCCTGACCCTATGCCGAAAACTGCGCTCCGAAGTGGAACGACATACCCCGGTCCTGATGCTGACCGCCCGCGACTCGCTCGACGACAAGATTCAAGGCCTGGAAGCCGGTGCGGATGATTATGTGGTCAAGCCCTTCGCCCTGCGCGAAGTGGAAACCCGACTGCGCACCATCGCCCGCCGCGGCCTGCCTCAGGGTCAGGCGCAAAAACTGCGCGTGGCCGACCTGACTTACGATGTCGGCACCTATCGGGTCATGCGTGGGGAACTGGCCATCGTCCTGCCGCCCATCCCGCTCAAACTGCTTGAACTGCTGATGCGCGCCTCGCCCAAGGTCGTCTCCCGGCAACAGATGGAGGCGGCCGTCTGGGCCGACCATCCGCCGGACAGCGACGCGCTCAAGGCCCACCTCCACGTCCTGCGCGACGCCATCGACAAGAACTTCGGCCGCCCTCTCTTGCGCACGGTGCGCAGTGTCGGCTATCAGATTGCGGATCCCGATGCCGGGCCGTAGCCTGCGCCGCCGCACGCTGTTCTATTTCAGCAGTTTTGGCGCCTTGTTGAGCCTGCTGGTCACGGCCAGTCTTTATTTCGCCATCCGGCAATCGCCCCAGCCGGTCCAGGACGAATATCTTCTGTATGGCCTTGGCCTGGTCGTGATTCTGTTGACCTGGCTGATCACCCGGGCCGGATTATGGCTTACCCGACGAGTCGTGGCACCGGTCGTCGACCTCGCCGCCCGTATCGCGGCCAATGAATCGGCGGGACAGAACCCTGAACCACGTCCGTCCCTGGACGACGTGGGCGAACTGACCCTGATCTTCGAGCGCTACCTGGATCGGATCCGCAGTTGCGCGGAGCGGGAGCGCGCCTTCGCCTCCGATGTCAGCCATGAGTTGCGCACCCCGCTTGCCGTCATCCGCGGCGCGCTTGAGGTGCTGGATGACGACGAGCACCTCAACGACAGCCAGCGCAAACGGATCGCCCGCATCGAACGCGCGAGCCACGACATGACCGAACTGACCAGTGCCTTGCTGAGCTTGTCGCGTGAGGAAAATGGCCTGGCAGTCAGCCCGGATAACTGTTCGATTGCTTCGGTGGTCCGGGAGTCTGTGGAAAAACATCGGTCCCTGAACGGTGCACTCACCGTCGATATCGACCTGAACATCGTCGATGCTCCCCTGGTGCCGGTAGAGAAGGGCCTGGCCACGGTCGTGGTCGACAACCTGATCGGCAATGCCATGCTGCATGCCCAATCCAGCCAGATCCGCGTCTGTCTGGAGCGCAACCGGCTGGTGATCAGCGACTCGGGCAAGGGCATAGCCAAATCCGACCTGGATCACATTTTCAAGCGCCACTATCGCGGACCGGACTCCCAGGGTTCCGGCATCGGCCTGTCCCTGGTTAAACGGGTCTGCGACCTGCACGGCTGGGAGATCGCCATCGACAGCACCCCTGGCCGGGGCACCTCGGCACAACTCATTTTTGGCAAGAAACTCGCAATCTGATTCGACCTTCGGTCTGACATCCCGACTCCTCGCCAAAAACTAACCAGATCTTTACCTGGGCACAACCTCTGCTTCACCTTGGTCCGACTAGGATTTGCTCCAGTCGGCGACACATACGCCGAATTCTGACGAGCAGCCAGAAATGGCCCGCTCGGCGATTCTTGACCATAAAGAAGGAGACTGTTCCATGACCGACAATTTAGACCGGCGTAATTTCCTGAAAATGAGCGGCGCCATCCTGGCCGCCAGCACGGCTGGCACCGCCATGGGGGTGAGCAGTTCAGCCCTGGCCGCCGGCACGTCCGCAGCCGTTGCAACCGGCATGAAAGCGGCCCTGCCCAGGGCCAAGGGACCTCGCCTGGTCGTTGTCGGCGGGGGCACCTCCGGCCTTACCATCGCCAAATACGCCAAGAAGGAATACCCGAAATTCGACGTGGTGCTGGTCGAAAAGCGCGACATGTATTCGTCCTGCTTCTCCAGCAACCTCTGGTACGCCGGCCTGATCAATCTGGAATTCCTGGCCAACCACAGCTTCCTGGATGGCGCAACCAACAACGGTTACACCTACTTCAACGCCACCGTCACCGGTCTGGATCGCGCCAGCCGCACCTTGGTCACCAGCGAAGGCGACATCGGCTATGACTTCCTGGTCCTCGCCCCCGGCATTTCCTACGACTACGACAAGATCGGGGTCAGCGACGTCGACAGCATGACCGCCCTGCGCCAGAAGTATCCCGGCGGCTTCATCTCCCCGACCGAGCACGTCACCATCCACCGCAAGGTTCAGGAGTTCGAAGGCGGCGTATTCGTGCAAAGCGTGCCTGGCGGCAACTATCGCTGCCTGCCCGGCCCCTACGAGCGGGCCTGCATGATCGCGTCGGTGATCAAGAAGAACAAGCTCAAGGCGAAGGTGCTGGTCCTGGACGCCAACCCGGAAATCACCATCAAGGCCAAGGGTTTCCATGCCGCGTTCAACGAACTGTACAAGGACATCATCGAGTGGAAACCGAACTCGGCCATCACCGGCGTCGATGTCGACAAGCGCACCATCAAGACCGAGTTCGACAGCTATACCTTCGATGACGCGGCGATCTACCCCAACGTGCGCGGCTCGACCCTGATCGAGCACCTGGGACTTATGGCTCCCGCCAGCAAGAGCACCCAGAAGGAAGCCGACATCGACACCCGTTTCTACAACATCGTCGGCGACCCGCACGTCTATGTGACCGGCGACTCGCGCCCGCACCCCTACTCCAAGAGCGCCAACACCTCCAACACCGAAGCCCATTACGTGGCCAAGGTGCTGGCTGCCCGCGCTCAAGGCAAGGAAATCGCCTGGGTCAGCCCGCGCACCATCTGCTACTCCATGGTCAACGCCAACCCCATGGAAGCCATCAGCGTCGATGCGGGTTATGATTACAGCGCAGAGAAGGATGCCATCACCGGCTTCTCGAAGGACACCAAGACCTTCGAAAACCGCGATACGGCGAAGGGCCAGGCCACCCTGGAATGGGCGCGAGGCATCTACCGCGACCTGTTCGAGGCGTAATCGGGCAAAACCCGGAGGCCACCCGCGGGTGGCCTTTTTTTTGGAGGATGGAGACATGGACCGCAGAGATTTTGTAAAACTATGCACCGGCACAGTCCTGACCACTGCGCTCAGTCAGAGTTTGTCCAGCCGGGCCGGACAGATCGAGGCTTTCCCTCCCGCTCGGCTGGTCAAGGCTGATGGCACGCCGCTCAAGGCATCGGAAGTCGGCCTGAACGAAGCGATGGTATTCGCCTATCCGTTCAACGGCATACCCTGCTACCTGATCAATCTGGGCAATCGCACCGCTCATCCGCAGGCCATGGATTCAACCGACGACGGCGTATTTTCGAACCCGGAAGGTGTCGGCAAGGGCAACCACCTGGTCGCCTTCATCGCCATCTGTACCCACCAGTTGAGCTACCCGACCCCCGAAGTCAGCTATCTGCGCTATGCCAACGAGGGCAGCGAACTCGCCGGCAAACCCGGCCGCATCGTCTGCTGCGCCCATGGCAGCGTCTACGACCCGGCCGAAGGTGCGCGGGTGGAATCCGGCCCGGCCCCCGCACCCTTGTTGCCGGTCGCGCTTGAATACGACGCCGCGACCGATGGCCTGACCGCGACCGGTGTCGTCGGCAAGGCCTTCATCCAGCGTTTCTTCAAGAACTTCAAGGGCGACCTCATCGAGCGCTACGGCGCCGGTGTCTATCGCCAGGACGTGGGCGAAACCACCAAGGCCATCCCGCTCAGCCAGTATTCTGCGGCCGTGCCGGCCTGCTGACTCGCGGCCATGATCATCAACCTGTCCGATCTCGGGCAGGTTGAGCTCAGTTCTGCAATCCAGGTCGGATAGAATGGGCCGTCGCCAATAACCCGTTCGCATCCACGCCATGGAATCAAACGCTGCCATAGAGCTATCCAAACATATCCTGATCACCATCGGAATCCTACTTGCCGTAGGCAGTTTTTCCGGTCTGGTCGCCAGCAAGTTCAAGGTTCCGGACGTGGTGATTTTCCTGCTTGCCGGCCTGCTGATCGGGCCGAGCATGCTGGGCTGGGTCGATATCAAGGCCGATTCAGCCGTCAACCAGCTGATCCTGATCTTCGGTTCCTGCTACATCCTGTTCGATGGCGGCGCCTCGCTCCGACTCAAGGTGCTCAAGGAGGTCTGGATCAGCATCGTGGTGCTGGCCACTGTCGGCGTCCTGATCTCGGCCGCCGTTACCGGCGTGGCTGCCTACGCCATCCTCGGCGTGCCGTTCATCGTCGCCCTGCTGCTCGGTTCAGCCATCGCCTCGACTGACCCGGCCACCCTGGTACCCGTTTTCCGGCAGGTCCGGATCAAGGATCGGGTCGCCCAGACCGTGATGAGCGAGTCCGCCTTCAACGACGCCATGGGCGCCATCGTCACCTTCGCCGTCCTGGGTGTCGCCATGGGGCAAGGTGCGTTTTCAGCAGGGGATGCCTTGCTCGACCTGCTCAAGCAATCCGGAATCGGCATCCTGACTGGCGGCGTGCTGGGCTATCTGGCCGCCTTGCTCATCGCGCATGAAAAGTGGGACTTCCTGGCCGAGTACGCCCCGGTGGTCACCCTGATGGCGGTGATCGGCGCCTACATGGGCGCCGACGGCATGCATTCTTCCGGCTTCATGGCCGTGTTCGTGTTCGGCATCGTGATTGGCAACAAGGATGCCTTCGGCTTCAAAATGGAAGACCGGGAGCAGGAGAAGCTTGAGGAATATGTCATGACCACCGCGCTGATCATGCGCATGTTCATCTTCATCCTGCTCGGCTCGCAGGTGAATTTCGCGCTGATGGGAAAGTACCTGCTGCCAGGACTGGCCGTGGTCGCCATCTTCATGCTGGTCGCACGCCCGGTGTCGGTGTTTGCCTGCACCTTGCCGGACCGGCGGACCAAGTGGAGCCTGAAGGAAATGCTGTTCATGTGCTGGACCCGCGAGACCGGCGTCATACCCGGCGCCTTGGCCGGCATGCTGGTCGGAATGAAGGCGCCGGGGGCCGACATCATCGCTTCGGTCACCTTCATCGCCATCCTGACCACCATCCTGATTCAGGCGACCACCACCAAATGGCTGGCCGGCAAGCTGGGTCTGCTGCTCGAAGACCA
>JBBIJC010000033.1:16683-20179 GCA_037446165.1 Hydrogenophilales bacterium
CGACACGATGGTTGTCGACACCAGACCGGCCACCTCGCTCACCGGGCCAAGACGTTTGATAACCACCGAAATGATCTTGGCGGCCGGAGCGGCGAGGATGAAAAACAGACCGACAAAGAGCAGCACCTTTCCGGTGTTGACCAGACTGATACCGCCGCCGGTGGAAAATTCATAAAGCAGCGCCAGAAGCACCACGCCAGCCAGCAACTTGGGCGCAAAGATCGCGATTTCACTCCAGAATGTTTGCAGGGAAGTGAGAAAGATATCGATTTGCTGGCTCATCAGGCACCTCTTTGAAATGGGCGTGCGACAGTTATGCCTTTGTGATTCAGCAACTCTGCCAGGGGTTTGAGTGCTGCTGCGCCATCGGTATATTCCATCGTGGCGATCAGTGGCTGAAGGGCGTCAATGAGTCGCTCCAACGCCGGATCGTCCAGCCTTTCAAGGGCATCGACGATCACGCCCTTGGCGGGTCCAGGCGCTTCTTCCACCAAATCCCTGCCTGACTCGGTCAAGCTGAGCCGGGTCACGTTCGGGTTGTCGGTGGAAACCAATGCGCGGATCAAACCACGCTGTTCCAGCTCCATCACCATGGTTCTGATGCTCGATACATGGATCGCCATCGCCTTGGCCAGGTCGAGGACCCGCAGGCCTGGCGCCCGGTTCAATTCCCACAGGATCCAGAGTTCGGGCGCGCTTACCTGGCTTTGAATTACTGTCTGGCGCGAGTGCGTTTGTACCGCCAGAAGCATGACCCGGATCAGCTTGAGGACACCCCGGATGTTCTCCTGACGTCGCGCCCGGATGACCTCGACATCTTCTGTTTTCTTGACCAAAACATTCACCTCTTATCGGGCCGGGGGCATATTCCCGGCATGGGCGATGCATTCTAGTCAGTTAGTCACAGCCAGGAATTGGGGCTGTCACGTAAGGCCATCCCTTACAACTTTTGTCTGCTGTGGCAGCCCGCGAGAACTCATCCGAAGGCGCCGGAAACCATTCAAAGACCCAACGGATTGTTCGGGTCTATCCCATCCATGAAGGGCAGTTTGCGGACCCGATGGGTAACCTGATACATCAGGCCGATCCAGTTGGCGACCACGGCCTCACCGGTATCGTGCCAGGTGTTGTCGAGCCGATCGGACACCCTGGCCTCAGGGAATTCCGGCACCGGCTCGCCGCTGGCAAGCGCGGCTACCAGCCGGCTGCGGTATTCGTTCAGAAGCGCCTGCTCCCTGGCGCCAAAGTAGTTCTCAGGGAATGGCGGCAGCCGCTTGAGCACGCCTTTGCCATAGAGCAGCAGGTCACGCTTGTATTCCTTGAGCAACGAGATGGTGTCGTACTCGGGATGGCCCTGGAAAAACACCTGCCGGAAGCCGTCGGCGCTGGTCGCCAGATGCACCCCGGCCGCCTCGCTTTCGACCAGAACCCGCAACCCCGCCGCGTCGAACTGGGCCCGGCTGACGTCGTTCCAGCGCGAGTGCGGCACATCGAAGCGGGTGTTCACATCCGAAACCAGGGGATGCACCTTGTCCACCACGCGATGCTGGAACACGCCCCACACCTTGTCCGGCTGCGGCACCCGGACCTGGCCGTGGCGGAACTGCAGCACTGCATGGGTGGTGAGGCAGGAGCACAGGGTCGTGGTGACGTTGTCCCAGGCCCAGTCGATGAGCTTGATCAGCGGCTCCCAGAACGCCTCCCTGGACAGGTCGTGGCCGGTCACGTTGGCGCCGGTGATGATCAGTGCATCCAGGCCGTCGGCCATGATCCGGTCAAGCGGCTCGTAATAGCGTTCGATGTAGGCCTGGGCATCGGCACTGCGCGGCAATTCGGGCAGCGTGAACGGATGTACCCAGAACTGGGCAATGGGGTTGGCCTCGCCCACCAGCCGGAAGAACTGGCGCTCGGTGGCGGCCAGCGCCGCGTCGGGCATCATGTTGAGCAGGCCGATGTGCAGCTCGCGGATCTCCTGGTTCAGCGCGCGCTCGGCGCTGAGCACGGTGACGCCTTCCTGCTTCAGGCGGTCGAAGGTGGGCAAGTCGTTGTGAGCAACCAGCGGCATCAGGCGACCTTCCGGGCGATGGCCGTTTCCAGCAGCGCCATGAAGTCCTTTTCATCGCGCACCTGAGCCACCTCGCGCGAGGTCACCGTATAGCCATGCGGCCTGGCGATCGCCTCGTAGCGCGGGATGCGGGAGCGGAACAGGCGCGGGAAGACCCAGCGCCCGAAGGCATTGGGATCGACTTCGGCGGCGTATTGCAGGCCGTTTTCCTGCAGGTAGATCGCCAGTTGTTCCTGCAGAAAAGCCGGCCGGTAATACAGCGGCTTGGGGTCGGACACCGCGCGGTCGATCAGCTTCTGCTCCTCCTCGGCGTCGGTCACCTGGATGTACAGGATCAGGGTATTCGCCGACAGGCAGTCGATGACCCGGTCGTCGTCCATCTCGCACAGGCTGCCGCCGGCGTCGTTGACGAAGTGGTCGTAACCGTAGATGTCGTGCGCCTTGCGGATGAATTGCGGGACATCGAGCATGGCCGCGATCTCGGCCTCGCGGTACTGGGCCTGGCGGCGGACGAAGTCCTCCAGCGGCACGCCGCCCAGTTCCGGGTTGCCCAGCTTGCCGACGAAGGCGAGCACCGGACCGAGGTCCTCGATCTTGATGTTGTTGTGGATGTCAATCCAGTCGCGGCGGAACAATTCGCGCAGGAACGGCACCTGCATCGCCTGCTGCTTGATCAGGTCGAGGATGGGCTCGTCCAGGTAGCGCTTGCCGATGCGGTAGTCGCCGGAATAGTGGAACCAGTCGTGGTCGCGCAGCATGCCGGACAGATAGGTCTTGCCGACCCCGGACATGCCGAGCAGGGTGATGCTCTTGTTGTTCCAGGCGCGGAACGAGTCAACGGTAAAGTGCATCGGAGATTCTCAACAGTTATTCGCCGTCACCGTAAGGGAAACGGGCATGACCAAAACGGATCGCCAGAACGGCCAGTGCCAGCATCAGGATGGCCCCGGCCAGGCCGATCAGCTGTACTTCGTTCATGTCCTTCATGTCCAGCACCATGTAGCGCGCCAAGGCGACGATGGCGATATAGATGGGAAAGCGGACCGGCAGTTTCCCCGACTTGTAATAGAGGCCCACCATGGCCAGGACTTCAAGATACAGAAACAGCAGCAGCAGATCGGTCAGGGTGACGGTTCTGGCCGCAACCATGACCAGCACGTCCTTCGAACCGGCAATCACCGTGGCCAGGCTGATCACGGCCAGCCCGACATGCTCGATGACACCGAGGATGGAAAGGGCCAATTTGGAGGCGAGATTTTGTTTCATGGCGGAATATTACCGTGTTCGCGCCGGCTCGCGGACCCCTCCCCGCGTTTACCTGGTGTGCATCATGAGAAGATCCGGAATTCCGGGTTGAGGCTGCGGAGACATTCGAAGGTGGCAGCTATCGGTGGATCTGTGATATTCATCCGCCGTCCATACTGGGTTCAA
>JBBIJC010000033.1:20279-23975 GCA_037446165.1 Hydrogenophilales bacterium
CTGGGTTCAAATGATTGAGGCTTTTTCGATGACCTACACCACCCCATCGGCCTGGCTGGGCAAGGCCCGATGCTGAACACCAAGCAGTTCTTCCCGAAACAGGTGGTGGACGCCGGCGGCAACCGCTGGGACTGGGCCTTGCTGCCGGTCATTCTCGCCCTGCTGGTCCTGCTGGCCTATGGCGCCGAGCAAATGGCGCGCCCCTACCAGGTCGGGCAGACCTTGCCGATCTCCCTCGACCCCAGCTACCTGCCGTATTACCTGCTGCGCACGACCTTGCGCATGTTCATCGCGCTCGGCGCGTCCCTGGTATTCAGTTGCGTGTTCGGAGCGCTCGCGGTGAAGTATCGGACGGCCGAGAAGGTGCTCGTGCCGATGCTGGACATTCTCCAGTCCATCCCCATCCTCGGTTTTCTTTCGATTACGGTCACCGGCTTCATCGCGCTGTTTCCAGGCAACCTGTTCGGGGTGGAGCTGGCCGCGATCTTCGCCATCTTCACCTCCCAGGCCTGGAACATGGCGTTCAGCGTCTACCAGGGCTTTCGCACCGTGCCGGCGGAGTTGATGGAGGCATCTCGCGTGTTCCAGCTCTCCGGCTGGCAGCGTTTCTGGCGGCTGGAGCTGCCCTATGCCATGCCCGGCCTGGTGTGGAACATGATGATGTCGATGTCGGGCGGCTGGTTCTTTGTGGTGGCGTCTGAAGCGATCTCGGTCTCCAACCAGAATATCAAGCTGCCGGGCATAGGTTCCTACATCGCCATGGCAATCGAAGCCCGCGACTTGCAGGCGATCGGCTGGGCCATCGGCATCATGCTGATCGGCATCGCCCTGTATGACCAGTTGTTTTTCCGGCCGCTGGTGGCCTGGGCCGACAAGTTCCGGTTCGAGGAATCCGGCCATGAAAAGACCCCCGACTCCTGGCTCCTGAACTGGCTGCACCGGACAGAGCGCATCCAGGCCACTGCACTGGCATTTGTCCAGTTGCTCGAACGATCGCTCTCGATGTTCCGTTTGCAATATGACGGCACCTCGGTTCGCGCCCGACGCCAGGTGACCAACACCCCCTATCAGCGGATCTGGGATGCCGTGATCGTTGCCGCGGTGTTCTACGCCATCTGGACCCTGGTTCACTTTGTCCATACCGAAGTGGGCTGGACCGAAGCCGGCCGGGTCTTCGTGCTCGGCCTCTACACCATGCTCCGGGTGGTCGTGCTGATCGTGATTGCCGCGCTCTTCTGGATTCCGATCGGCATCCGGATCGGAATGAACCCCCGCTTCGCCGAGCGCATCCAGGCGGTGGCGCAGTTCCTGGCCGCCTTCCCGGCCAACCTGATGTTCCCGGTTGCGGTCGTGGTCATCGTCCGTTATCAGCTGAATCCGGACATCTGGCTGTCGCCGCTGATGATCCTGGGCACCCAGTGGTACATCCTGTTCAACGTCATCGCCGGGGCCTCGACCATCCCGACCGAATTGCACTACGCCGCGCAGAATTTCGGCCTGAGCGGCTGGCTCAAGTGGCGGCGCTACCTGCTGCCCGCCATCTTCCCGAGTTTCGTGACCGGCGCCATCACCGCCTCGGGCGGCTCCTGGAACGCAAGCATCGTGGCCGAGTACGTGACCTGGGGCAACACCACGCTGCAGGCGCATGGCCTGGGCAGCTACATTGCCGAACAGACTGCGCACGGCGATTTTCCGCGCATCGCACTCGGCATCGGCGTGATGTGCGTCTTCGTCATGGGCTTCAACCACTTCGTCTGGCGGCGGTTGTACCGCATGGCCGAAAATCGTCTGCATTTCTGAACCGCGGATCACAATGACCACCCCCATCATCGAACTCAAAGCCGTCAACAAATCCTTCCGTTCAGCTGACGGGACGGCTCGCAGTGTTCTGGAGAACGTCGACTTCACCCTTCAGGAAGGCGAGGTCGTGGCCTTGCTCGGGCAATCGGGCTCGGGCAAATCCACCTTGTTGCGCATCATGGCCGGCCTGATCGACGTGGATAACGGCGAAGTCAACTATCGAGGGCTGCCGCTCTACGGGCCTGCTCGCGGCATCAGCATGGTATTCCAATCCTTTGCCCTGTTTCCGTGGCTGACTGTGCAGAAAAACGTCGAGATCGGCCTGGAGGCCCAGGGCGTGGCACTGAGTGAGCGAGAACGCCGTGCCGCTTCCGCCATCGAACTGATCGGCTTGTCCGGGTTCGAAGGTGCCTTGCCCAGGGAACTGTCGGGCGGCATGCGGCAGCGGGTCGGGATTGCACGGGCACTGGTCATGGAGCCGGAAGTGCTGTTGATGGACGAAGCCTTCTCCGCCCTGGACGTGCTGACCGGGGAACGACTCCGGGATGACATCCTGGCCCTGTGGACCAGCCGGCAAATCCCGACCAAGGCCATTCTGGTAGTGTCCCACAACATCGAGGATGCGGTCATGATGGCTGACCGGGTGCTGGTGTTTGGCAGCAATCCGGGGCGCGTCCGGGACGAACTGAAGGTCTCGCTGCCCATGCCGCGCGATGTGGAGAGCCAGCGGGTACGCGCCCTGATCGACACGGTTTATGGCCTGATGACGGCGAAGACCTTGCGCGCCGGACGGCACGCCGACAAGGAAACCAAGCTGCAAGTCGGCGACCGCTTGCCCGATGCCAGCGTATCCCATATCGAGGCCGTCCTTGAGTTGCTGATGGAAGAACCCTATTCCGGCAAGGCCGACCTGCCCGTGCTGGCTGAAGACATGGAATTCTCCGACCAGGAACTGCTCGACATCGCAGCCGCCCTGGCGCTGCTTGGGTTCGCCAAGCTCGAATACGGCGATATTGCGGTAACTGCGATGGGCGAGCGCTATGCCGCGGCCGACACATCGGAGCGCAAGCTGCTGTTCAGGTCACAGGTGCTGGAGCATGTCCCGCTGGTGGCCTATATCCGGCAAGGGCTGGAACAGGACCCATCCGGCGATTTGAGTGAACAACTCTTCCTCAAGCTGTTGCACCTCTCGCTGGACGAAGCGGAGGCTGAGCGCGTATTGAGTACGGCCATCGAATGGGGCCGTTATGGCGATCTCTTCGACTACAACTTCAATACCGGGGTATTGCAACTGCCGGACGCCGAGTAATCACGCCTGGCAGGGGCTGGAATACGGACTTTGGTGCCCCCCGGCACAATTACCTCTTCCATCGAGAGGTGGTTTGTACCAGTTCACATACGATGCGCTCGGGCTATATTCATCTGCCTCTCGCCATGATTGGCGATAACCCTGCTGTATTCAATCATTTAGGAACTTCACCATGAGCCTTTGCATGAAATCAAACCTGTCCATCGCCATTGGCGCTGCCGCGCTTGCCTTCACCACCCTGCCTGCCCATGCAATTGGATGCATTTCTGGCGGGGCGGCGGGCGCTGTCGCAGGGCACGTTGCTGGCCACCATGCCGTCATCGGCGCCGTCGGCGGTTGCGTGGTCGGGCATCACCTTGCCGTCAAGAAGAAAGAAGAAGACCAGGCAAACAAATTGATCGCCGACTACGCCACCTCACCGGCAGGGAGCCCGCAGCAGACCAAAGATGCGGCTGGCATCGCGAAGCTGGCCCAAAAGAAAGTCCCTGTTGCCGTCAAGTGGGAACAAAGCCATCAAGCCAGCGCACGCTAAGAAAACGCTGATTTATTCGAGTTTCGTCGCTCCCGCGAAGGCGGGAGCCCAATGA